>JAFGSS010000152.1 GCA_016934555.1 Acidobacteriota bacterium
ACTGCGTGCTCGCTCGTAATCGGCAGATCCCTGTAACCGTTGTCCAGCAGACTCCGGCGCAATACCCTTGGATCGACACGAAAATCGTCCCTTCCGAGGTTTCGCTTGATCGCGATCTCCCAGAGACTGGCGGCGCTGAAATAAAGATCATTTTCCGATTCCTCGATCAAGGCGCGCGCCGTCGCCGACAGTCGAGCCGGATTGCCCGCGGCCCACAGCAGCAGATGCGTGTCGAGCAGCAGCTTCATTCCTTCCCCTCAAAAAGCCGATCGATCTCTTGGCCGCCCATTCGGTCAAAATCGTCCGGCACCGAAATCTGGCCGATCATGAAGCCCAGCCGTTTTATGGGCGTCTCGGCACAGGGTTCTATCCGCGTAACCTTGACAAGCGGTTTGCCCGCCTTGGCAATAATGAAGGGCTCTCCCTTGACCGCCTTCTCTATCAGGCGCGAAAGGTTGGTTTTCGCCTCATGGATGTTGATTGTCAGCATAGGGCTCCAGATAAACTTAGTTTACTGGACTTAGTTTAGCATTATTTGCCCGATTTTGCATGAAAAGAGTTGCAATGCGGCCTGTTCGGGTCGCGGTTTTTCAGGCCGGGACAATGGCTTGGGCCGGGCACCACCACTCTTCCGAAACGCAGGTGCCGCAGTCGGTGCAAAGGCCGGGATCGATATGCACCGGCTGCAGGGTCCATCTCTCGAATTCGATCTTTTCGTCCGCGATGATCGCGCCTTCGGGGCAGCGCTCGACGCAATAGCCGCACTTGAGGCATCTGTCGGTCACTTGATACGGCATATCCGGCTCCTGTTCCCGTTAGAATCCCTTGTCCTGCCACATGCTCCAGTCGATCCGGTCGCGGGCCTCCTTGGGCAGCAGCTGCGGGAAGAATTTTTCCGTGTGCACGGGTCCCTGGTTGATCTCCATGAAGAGGAAAGGCCGGTCGATCCGGAGCGGCCTCCAGGGCGAGTGGATGAAGTTCGGCGGGATCCAGATCACGGTCGATTCCGTGAAGGTGTGCCGCTCCAGCTCCGGCCCCATGTACATCTCCACCTCCGCGCCGAGGTCCATGGGGTTTTTGGGGTCGTTGCCGACGTGGATGAGCAGCTCGGCGTACTTGTGGATATGGGGAGGGTGCCCCGCGTAAGGGTAGTCCCCCAGGACATCGGCGAAACCGGGCTCCACCCAGTGGATCAGGTAGAAATTGGATCCCTTCGCCATGCCGTCGTCCATGCGCGCCAGGATCGGCCGGGGATCCGGCACGACGGGCGTGTTGAGGCCGTACTTGATGAAATATCTGTCGTACTTTCCTTCCGTCATGATATCCCCCCGTGGCGTGGTCCGGAAAACTGAAGCCATCCTAGCACCCCCGGTGCCGCGACCGCAACAGGAGGGTTGGGCGGATCGAAGCCCGTTGCATGTTCCGGAAAAAACGGCTATGTTCGTCGCCATGCGGGTCCGCGTGCGGCCGATGCGCGGCGACGCGTTGCGGGCCCATCAAAGGGAGGTGCTCCTTGACCGGAAAGAGATGTTCCGTATTCCTGGTGTTATTCCTGATCGCCGTATGCTCCGCGGCGCATGCCGCCGAAAAAATCAGGGTATTGAACCCGACGCCGCCCAACCGGATGGTCGATCGCGTGCCGCTCGCGCCGAGGCTCGGTTCGCTGGAGGGGAAGACGATCTTTCTGGTGGATATCGGCTGGGGGGGCGACAACGCCGCTCCCAGCGTGTACGCGGAAATGAAGGCGTGGTTCGCCCAGAACATGCCGAGCGTGAAAATCGAGGTCCGCAAGGTCAAGGGCTTCTACATGCAGGACCAGCCCGAACTCCTCAAGGAGATATCCGAAAAGGGGGATGCGGCCCTGATCGGGATCGCCGGTTGAGACAGCTGCATATCGGCCGTGAGCCGAAACTGCAAGCAGCTGGAACAGCAGTACGGGATCCCCGCCGTCGGGAGTTCGGCGTCCAATATCATCAAGTATGCCCATGGTCACGATTTCCTCTATACCAACGGCTCGCCCATCCGCTACATCGCCTTCCCCTTCCCTGTGGCCGGGCAGCCTCAATCGGTGCACCACAAATATGTTTTTGAACGCAGGGACGTCGTCAGCGGCAAACCGATGATGCAGGCCTTCATCGATGCGCTGACGGCCCCGCTGACCGAGAGCGAGAAATACAAGGGACCGGCGCCCGAGCCCGATGCGGCCGAGTCGCGCTTTCTCGGGCCGGACACGGAGGAGAACCTGCAGCGCCTTTTCAAGGAGCTGGATTCCACGGACTATCTCCCCGTCATCCTTCCGACCGAGGAGCGCGTGGCGGACATGCTGAAGGGGACGTCCCACCGGCCGGAGGAAGTCATCAAGGTGCTGGACTGGCCGGGGGGCAGGCGCGAGGTGACCGTGGAGAGAGTCGCGATCTGCGCGGTGATGGCGGGGGCCAAGGTGGAATACCTGCCGGTGATTCTCGCCCTGGCCAACCACATCCCTTTCGGGAACTCCACCTCCTCCATGGCCAACATGGTCCTGGTGAACGGCCCCATCCGCGAGGAAATCGGGATGAATTCCGGCCACAACGTCATGGGACCCCATAACGAGGCGAATGCGACGATCGGCCGCGCCTACACCATCATGTCGAAGACGATCGGCGGTCTGCACAGCAAACAGACCACGTGGAGCACCCTCGGGAGCACCATGCAGTACAACAATGTCTGCATCGCCGAAAACGAGGAGGCCCTGCCCGCGGGATGGAAGCCGTTTCACGTGCAGGCGGGATTCCGGCCGAACGAGAGCGTGATCACGGTGGCGACCGGGTGGTCCTACATTTCCAGCGTGACGGAAGCCAAGAGGGAATACCCCGTGCACATGTGGATGGGGGAATACATGAAGGCGCTCACCATGGGGTCCGCCACCGTCATCATGGACCCGACCGTCGCCGAGCTCCTGAAGGACACCTACGGTTTCGGGAGCAAGGAGCAGCTCGGCAAGTGGTTTTCGGAAAATGTCGAAAAAACCGATTACGCTTCCGGCCAGAAGGTCAAGCCGTTCGGCGAAGCCTCGGTCAACATCATCGTCACCGGGGGGGGCGGCCAGACGACGTGGTTCGTGACCGATTTCATGATGAGCCGGAACCTGGTCCTGGCGGGGGGGAGCACCAGCATCGACGACTGGCGCTAGCCCGGTCGCTGGGAAGCACGCCATCCCCGCGCTTCCGTCCGCGCGGGGATGGCGTCACGTCGATCCGGGATCCGCTCCGCACTGGGGAATCCTATCCGCCGGCGGACAACCGCTCCCACCCGGCCCGGGCCGCAGCCATGCGGCGCGGTTCGCCCACGCGCCGGGCGCGCCAGAGGAGGTTGTGCGGCGTCACCGTGGGAGGGACGAATTCGACCACCTCCGTTTCGTATCCGGCGGCCTCCAGGCGCCAGGTCCGCTCGGCGTCCACCAGGGCCTGGATGAACCGGCGGCGGACGGGGGCGTGGCGGGGGACGGGGAGTTCCTCCGCACGCCGCGCCGCCGAGGCGCAGGCGCGGACCGCCCGGCCGGTGCAGCAGGGGACCAGCAGCAGAACTCGGGCGCGGCAGCCTATGGCCCGGTCGATGACGGCGTCGGAAGCGTCCCCGCAGGCGTGGAGCGCGGTGACGATGGCGGGCTCGGCGGGCCAGGCCGAGGCGTCCCCCACCTCCGCCCGCAGGCAGGTGACGGGGATCCCGGCTTCTAACAGCTCCGCCGCGCGGCGGCTTGAGGCCACCCGGCGCGGGTCCCGCTCCAGGGTGACGACCGAGGAGGCGTCGTTGCGGGGGGCGAGCAGGAGTTTCGCCGCGAGCAGCCCGACGTACGATTTCCCCGCCGCCGCGTCGAGGAGCAGGAGCCCCTTCCGGCCGGAGAGACGGGCGACCGCCCGCTCGATCTCGACGAGCATGGCCGCCGTCTCCACGGCCTTGCGCCGGTCCTCGCGCCGGAGCGAGGCGCCCTCGGCGGCGACGTAGAGCCGGTCGAGCCACTGTTCGGTTTCGGTGAGAAATTTTTCCATCTGTCCCCTCGCCCGCAAAATTCCTCGCGGATTATGAACCGTTTTGTGCCCCGGATATCCTATAATAGCAGTATTGAGGTTCTCTCCCCGCCCAGGGGGGCCACCGTCGCCGGAGGAACCATCATGAAACCGCTCCCGGCCGCCTTTCTGCTATGCCTTTGCGCCGCCTCGCCCGCGCAGCAGTCCGTCGACATCCGGCCGGGAAGCATAAAACAGATCGAGGGGGAGGTCTATCTCGGCGACGCGCGGCTCCCGTCCCGCCCCGCCCGCCCGCTGGTGGCAGGGGAGGGGGAGCTGCTCCGGACCGGGGAGGGGAAGGTCGAGGTGCAGCTCGGCCTCTATGCCACCCTCTGGATGGGCGCGCGCTCGAGCCTGTGCCTGGAGGACCCCGACTATGACCACATGAGCCTCACCCTCCTCGGGGGATCGGCCATCGTCGAAATCATCGAGGGGGGGCCGGGCGCGAAACTCACCGTCCACCTCGGCCCCGCCGCCGTGGAATTCCGGGATGCCGGGGTGTACCGCCTCGACGCCGGGACCGGGCGGGTGCGCGTCTACGACGGGAAGGCGCGGGTCCTCCTCGGCGAAAAATCGGAAACGTTGAAGCGGGGACATTCCGCCGACCTGGCCGGGGGGTTCAGGACCGCGAAGTTCGACCGGAAGCGGGGGGACGCGCTGCAGCACTGGGCCGCCTGGCGTTCGGACCTGCTCTACGACCGGATCCGGGACGAACGCCTGGCGGAGCGCCTGCGGCGCCAGGCGGAGAGTGCGCGGCAGCAGGCGCAGATAGAGGCCGAGGCGCGCTCCCGGATATACCTCGAGCAGTCGCTGCGCCAGGAGGAGCAGCAGATGCGGCTGATCGAGCAGCAGCTGCAGGGCCAGACGCGATGAAGTGTCTTCGGGCAATCTGCTGGATCCTTTTGATCGGCTTCCCGGCCGGGGCGCAGCAGAGCGTCAACATCATGCCGGGATAGGTCGGCTTCGCGGAGTGCGGCGCATCGCTCGACGGAAAAACGCTGGTTTACGATTTCAACCGGGCGCAGTATGTCGGGGAGGGGCCGAGGTCCGCCGGGGGGGCAAAACCAAAAAGTTGAAGGAGGGGAAAGCGGCCGAGTTCGCCCACGGGATCCAGTCTCCCGGCTCGACCGGGAGGGAAAGGATGCGCTGCACACCTGGGTGGGCCGCCGCTCCCGCCTCCTGTACGGCAGGATCAAGGAGGAGCTGGCGCAAAAGCGCCTGCGGCAGCTCCTGGAGGACCAGCAGTGGCAGGAGGTGATGGAGGGTTCGGGGCGGGCGGCCGCCGCCCGACAGATCTGCATTCCCGTTCCAGCGCCGCCCCCTCCGCCGCCCCCGCAGGTCAGTGTCCCGCCGCAGGGAAAATGCCCCATAATCTCATCTGAAGGGTGGGCCCGGACCCGAACCCGCACGGTAGTACACCGAAGGGACCGGGATCAACCGGGTCCACCGATTGGAGTTCCGTGCACCCGTACGTCAAGGCAATCAAGGCCCTTTTCGAGCAGAACGCCGATCGGGCGCTGGCCCCCGCCATGAAGCGGTACATGCGCGACCAATTCGAATACCTGGGGATCAAGACGCCGCAAAGGGGGGCGCTGCTGAAGGAGTTGCACTCCGCGCATCCGCTCCCCGGCATCGGGGAACTGGACGGGGTGCTGCGGGAGCTGTGGGCGCTGCCCGAGCGCGAGTTCCAGTACGCGGGGATCGCGCTGCTGGGGCGGTTCGAGCGGCAGCTGCCGGCCGGGTTTGCCGAAACCCTCCAGTACCTGGTCACCGACAAATCATGGTGGGACACGGTGGACGGCATCGCCGCCGGGGCGGTGGGGGCGCATTTCGATGGTTACCCCGCCGTCAGGCGGAAAGTCCTGGCGCGCTGGCGCAAGGCGGAGAATTTCTGGCTGCGGCGCACGACCCTCCTCTTTCAGTTGAACTACCGGGAGGACACCGACTTCGACCTCCTGTGCGCGCTGATCCGCGAAAACCTGGGATCGCGCGAATTCTTCATCAACAAGGCCATTGGCTGGGCCTTGCGCCAGTACGCCCGCACCGACCGCGACGCGGTCCGGCGGTTCGTGGCCGCGCACCCGGACCTGCACCCGCTCTCCCGGCGCGAGGCGACGAAACACCTCTGAAGCCCTCGCGCGGTCGGCCCCGCCCCTTTTGCCGGGAACCGCGGGGGGGCGCGTGCGTATTTGAATGCGGCACGGTACGATCCCGGTGACGAAACCATGAACGATCTCGAGGTGGTCCGAAGGGTCCAGATGGGGGAGAGCGAGCAGTTTTCGCTCCTGGTGGAGAAATACCACCGGCAGCTGCTCTCGTTCATCCATCGCCTGCTGGGCGACCCGGAGAATGTGGAAGACGTCGGGCAGGAGGTCTTTCTGAGCGTGTACCGGTCGATCCGGTCGTTCGACATGGAGCGGGGGGTCCCCTTTTCCGCCTGGCTCTTCATCACGGCGCGGAACCGCTGCGTCAGCGAACTGCGGAAGAAGAGGCCCGCCCCCCTCGGCACCGACGCCCTTGCCGACCTGGCTGCGCGGGGCGCCAACCCGGAAGAGGACTTCCGCTCCTCGGAGCGTGTGGAGGCGATCCGGCGCGCGCTCGAACAGCTCCCCGAACCCTACCGGGAGACCCTGATGGAGAGCCTCGGCGGGGAACCGCCGGCGGAGATCGCGCGCCGGCTCGACATTTCGGGCGGCACCTTGAAATCCCGCCTTTCACGTGCCCGGCAGAAGATGCGGCTGCTGCTGCAGGGCTCGCCAGGAGGAACTTCCCATGGATGATTTCAGGCCTTCCCCCGATTTCCGGGAGCGCGTCATGGACGATGTCCGGTCCTACGAAAGCGCCCTGTCGCACCGAAAGCAGCGCCTTCAGGCGTTTCTGGGCTCCGGCCCGGGCCTCGTCGTCCTGGCCGCCACCGGCGCCCTGGCCGGGATGGTGCAGCTCGTGCGGCTGACCGCGCTGCTGGTTTTTCCCGCCCTATGTCACTAGACGGGAACCGCGGGGGCCAGCGTGCGTATGTACGGTGCAAACAAGGAGAGCGCATGAAAACGCAAACGAAGCACCCGGGGCGCGACACCCGGCTGGCCGTCCTTCTGGCATTCCTCCTCCCCGGGCTGGGGCAGGTGTATAACGGCGAACTGGTCAAGGGCGCAAGCCTCTTCATCCTGATCCTGGTGTCGATGGCCGCGGGGGTCCGCCTGATCCTGCCGCTGCCCGACAACCTCCTGATCTACGGGGCCCTGGCCGTGATGCTCGCCGGGGCCGCCCTCTACATCTTCGGCATCGTCGACGCTTTTAATAGGGCGTCGCGCTCGGAAGCGTCGTTCATGCCCCGGGCATACAACCGCTGGTATTTCTACCTGGCGGCGTGGCTGCTGGGGCACGCGGTGTTCGGGCTCGGGCAGGGGTACGTGCGGGACCATTTCCTCGAGGCCTACGCCATCCCGACCTCGAGCATGGAACCCTCGGTCCACGCGGGGGACTACGTCCTGGCCGACAAGACCGCCTACGATCGCATGGCGCCGCAAAAGGGGGACATCGTCATCTTCGTCAATCCCGACAACCGGAGCCAGCGCTACATCAAGCGGATCGAAGCCCTCCCGGGCGACCCGGTCCCGACCTCCGACGGCGGAGTCCTGGAAGTGCCGCACGGCTCCGTCTTCGTGACGGGGGACAACCTGCAGCGCAGCCGCGACAGCCGCCATTTCGGTTTCGTCCCGCTCCGGGACATCGTCGGGAAGGCGCGGCAGGTCTACTTCTCCCGCGGCCCCCGGGGCATCGTCTGGGACCGGATCGGCCTCACCGTGGGCGGGAAGAGCGAATAGCGGACGGGATATCGCGGCATTCCCTTCCGGTTCCATCGATCACCGGATGCGCATTCCGAATGCTTGCCGTCAGGTCTTTCCATCATCTGCGCCGTTATTTGTTGTTCGCATGATGCATATATGTTACAAGACTGACGGAATCAACAAATCCTTCCACCAGTTGTTGTCTTGTACCTGAATCCAATGGGTCACGATGAAACGGAGAATTCTCATGCGAAAGTCTGTGCTGATAGCCCTGCTTGTGCTCTGCTCGCCCCTCGTTCTCAAAGCGCAGGATACTCCCAAGGCCGAAGTGTTTGGTGGATATCAATACCTCTACTTTGAAGAAGAAGGCATGAACGGCGTCACTGCCGCCGTTGAAGGCAACGTTCATCCCAATATCGGAATCGTCGGCGAATTCGGCCTGGCGACGAAGTCTTTCCCCGGTGATGAGAGATTTACGCCCGTAACCTTTATGGGCGGTCCGCGTTTCAGCTATCGCGGCGACAAGTTCCGGGTTTTCGGCCACGCCCTGGCGGGTGGTTTCCGGTATGCGGTAAGCCAGGGGGATGCCAGCGTTTCGGAAGTATACTTTGCCACGACCCTGGGCGGAGGACTGGACGTATCCCTCAGCGACAGAATTTCCATCCGTCCCGCACAGGTGGATCTCATCAACCTCCGTGTGACCTATGAAGACGAGAGCAACTGGTACGGGGAACTGCGTTATTCCGCGGGCATAGTCTTCAAATTCGGCAAAAGATAGCAGTTCCGGCGCCTGCGTCCGCCGTTTCCTTTTTCCCGTTTTCTCCCCCTGGTCTGCGAAGAGTCGTCTGCTTACCAGGCGGGCAAGAGGGGAGTATAATTTTTGATTGTCTGAAATTTCACGGGAAAGGATACGCGCTATGTCCGAGGACAAGAAGCAGGTTCCGCCTTCGTGGGACGCCACCCAGGTTCACGAAGTCGTCAAGGGGGACACCCTGTCCAAGATCGCCGAAAAATATTACGGCGACCCCGGCCTCTACCCGCAGATTTTCGAGGCGAACCGGGACATTCTCGACGACCCGAACCTGATCCGGATCGGTCAGAAACTCCGCATCCCCTAGGCGGGGGGCGAAGGGGACTTGTTAACAACCACAGTCACAGGAAGAGGAAAACCATGTCAAACAAACTGATGATAGCGATACTTGCGTTGGTGTGCGCTTTCGGCCTGGCGGCCTGCTCCAAGGCGCCGGCGGAGACGGCGATCAAGGCGGCGGACGCCGCGCTCGAGGGCGTGAGGGCGGACGCGTCCGTCTACGTGCCCGACCAGTTGCAGACCGTAGAAGACTCCCTGGCGGCCGCCAAGCAGAGCTTCGAGGCGGGGGACTACAAGCAGGCGCTCGCCGGGGCGAAGGACCTCCCCGGAAAGGCCGATGAGCTGGCGGCGGCGGTGACGGCCAAGAAGGAGGAGCTGACGAAATCCTGGGAGGAGATGCAGGGCGGGCTCCCGAACATGGTCGAGGCCATCCAGAGCCGGGTAGACATTCTCTCCAAATCGAGAAGGCTCCCGGCGGGGCTCGACAAGGCCACCTTCGAAAACGCCAAGGCCTCGCTCGATACGGCCAAGCAGACCTGGTCGGAAGCGACCGCGGCTTTCAGCGGCGGCAACCTGATGGAAGCCGTGAACAAGGCGACGGCGGTGAAGGAAAAGGCGGCGGAAATCATGGCCGCGCTCGGAATGCAGGTGCCCCAGGCGGCGCTGTAGCCCGCCTTACCCTGTCCGGCCGCTCGCCGGGTGGCGCGGGACGCGGACGCCGAAGCCCGCTTCCTCGAGCTGGGCCCGGTAGCGGTCGCGCAGGGACGAGAAAAAGGGGTGATAGCGGCCCGACCCGTAGTCGGGGAAGGTCCAGGGGAGG
>JAFGSS010000153.1 GCA_016934555.1 Acidobacteriota bacterium
ATTAACTAATGAAGCGCCGGCAGATTGAGCCAAAAAAAATGGGATGAAATTGTGGACATCCACCCTTTTGCAGGATTGCGGACATTCGCCTGGTGATCGGGATTGCCCCCGGGCTGGATGGTTCTGGATTGCCCAAATCCGTGGATGTCCAGGATTTGATGGTGGGTGGGGGTTCGAATGATGGGTGTCCGAATTTACTTGGCAGGTTATGGGAAATGGGGCCGATATTGAATAAGACGGGAGACTGGCCCGCCCAGGGAAGCCTTTATGAGGACGAATGAAAACGGATTCCGCGAGGTTGCCGCGATGCTCGCCCGCACGGAGAGCATCGCCCATATCGGTAGCTGGGAATGGGACATCGCCGAGGACCGTGTGCACTGGTCCCAGGAGCTCTTTCGCCTCTTCGGCCTCGATCCCGCCGCCGGTACCCCGCCCTATTCGGAGCATGGCAAGCTCTTCCTTCCCGAAGACATGGACAGGCTCGGCAGCGCCGTCGACCTGTGCCGGAACGACGGGACCCCCTTCGTTCTGGAACTCGGCATCCGGCGTTCGGACGGCACCGTCGGCCGCTGCATCTCCTGTGGCGAGGCGGTCAGGGACGATGCGGGGCACATCCACCGGCTGGTCGGCTCGCTTCAGGACGTCACCGAAATCCTGGAGGCCAAGGAGGAGAGCAAGCGCAGCGTGATGCGGCTCAGGGCCATCGTCGACATCCTGCAGTACCACCCCGACAGCCTGCAGGACCTGCTCAACCGGTCGCTCGACAAGGTCGTCGAGCTGACGGGGAGCCGTTTCGGCTACATCTACACCTACGACGATGAGCGCCGCGAGTTCACCATCAACTCCTGGTCCAGGGACGTCATGGCCGAATGCGCGATCCCCAAACCGCCGAGCGTCTACCGCCTCGAGGAAACGGGCATCTGGGGCGAGGCGGTCCGGCAGAGGAAGCCGCTGATTGTCAACGATTTCGAGGCTCCGAATCCCCTCAGGAAGGGGGTTCCCGAGGGCCATGTCAAGATCCGCCGCTTCCTCACGATCCCCGTTCTTTTCAGGGACCGGATCGTGGCCGTTGTCGGAGTGGCCAACAAGCCCTCAGAATACACCGAGACCGACCGGCTCGAGCTGACGCTCCTGATGGACTCGGTCTGGAAGGAGGTCGAGGCTTTCCGGGGGGAGGAGGCGCTGCGACGCATGGAGTGGCTCCTCACGCGCGGGTCGGTCCCCGACGCCGGGCCCTTCATCCCCCCCTACGGCGACATCGCGGCCCTCAACACCGACGGCCTGATCCTCTCCTCGGTCGGCAAGCGGATGCTCACCGATATCGTTTCCGATTCCATCAGCCTGCTCGGGACTTCCGCCGCCGTCTACGAAAGCAACGGTGACTACGCCCTGCTCCACCTCTGCTCCGACTGGTGCCGCCTCCTCGACGCGGCCTCGCGCCGGCTCTGCCACACCGACGACAACCGCGCCGCCCTGGCCGACAGCCGCTGGCTCTGCCACCAAACGTGCTGGAACCACGCCGCCCGCGCCGCCATGGAGAGCGGCCGCCCGCTCGACATCCGATGCCCCGGCAGTGTCCGACTGTACGCCGTCCCGATCCTCTCCGGCGGGAAGGGCGTGGGGGCCATCCATTTCGCCTACGGGGACCCGCCCCGCGAGCCAGCCCTCCTCCGGCGCCTGGCGGATCGGTTCGAGGTCGACGAGGACGAACTCGCCCAGGCGGCCGAAAGCTACGAGCCGCGCCCCCCCTTTATCGTGGAAGTGGCCAAAAGGCAGCTGGAAGCCTCGGCCCGGCTGATCGGCGAAATCGTCCAGCGTCGCCAAACCGAGCTGGAACGGGAGAAATTCCGCGCCCAGCTCCTGCAGGTTCAGAAGATGGAGTCGGTGGGCCGGCTGGCGGGCGGGGTGGCGCACGATTTCAACAACGCCCTCAACGTGATTTTGGGCTATTCCGAGCAGGCCCTGGAAGGGCTTCCGGAGACCGATCCGCTCCGGGCGGATCTCGAGGAGATCCATCGCGCCGCCCGCCACTCGGCTGCCGTCTCCCGCCAGCTCCTGGGTTTTGCCCGGAAACAGCCGATCCACCCCCAAAGGCTCGACCTGAACGGCGCCGTGGAGCGGATGCTGCGCATGCTGGACCATCTCCTCGGCGAAGACATCCTGCTCGACTGGGACCCCGCTCCCGATCTCTGGCTGGTGGCGATGGACCCCTCGCAGGTCGAGCAGATACTGGCCAACCTGTGCATCAACGCCCGCGACGCCATCGAGGGAACGGGGAGCATTTCCATCAAAACCAGCAACGTCCACCTGGCCGAAAGCGAAGACACCGCCCCGGAGGAGAGCGCCCCGGGGGACTACGTCCTCCTTACGGTTGCCGACACCGGCTGCGGGATGGACCGGAACATTCTGGATAACCTGTTCGAACCCTTCTTTACCACCAAGGGGCCGGGGAAGGGTACGGGGCTCGGCCTGGCCACGGTTTACGGCATCGTCCGGCAGAACCGCGGCTTCATCCGGGTCGACAGCCGCCCGGGAAGAGGATCCCGCTTCCGGATCTATCTCCCCAGGGAGGAAGCCCAAACGGTTGCACCCACGGCAAGGGAAGTCGCAATGGAGTCCGGGCAGGTCCGGGCCGATGAGCCGGCGTCCATGGCTGCCACTCCGCTGGAGACGCCGGCGCCCGCCGCGCGGGCGACGGCGGGATCCCCCGGGGCATCCGCGCGGGCCGAAGCTTCAGCCGCTTCGCTTTCGCGGGCGGCGGCCGCGGGCGGGACTGTCTCGGCCGAAGCTTCACCCGCCGCGGTTTCACGGGCCGCGGTCCCGGACGGGACGATTCCGGGAGGCTTGCTCCCCCGTGCTGCAGAGGTTTCGGAGCCGAACCGGCCGGCGTCTCCCGCCGCATCGACAGCACCGGCGGAGCCGGGGGTGAAGGAGCGCGAGCCGAAGTCCGGGCGGGTCCGGGACGGAGAGAAGGATTCGGGCAAAGGTGCGCCGGCGGAGACTCCGGCGCCGGCCGCCCCGGTGACCCCTTGGCCCGAATCGGTGGCGTGCATGGCGAATTCCTCCCTGGCCCCTCCTGCCGGCGCGGCTTCCCGGGAAGGGGCACGGGTCGAAGCGCCTTCCGGCGGTGAGATGTTCCCCGCGGTGTCCGGCCCGGCCCGGTCCGCCGCCGTCCCGATGCCGCCCATGAAGGCTTTGGCGGATGCGTCGATCCTGCTTCCGGCCGCTTTCCCCGGGGCGGCTCCCCTTGCCGCGGCACTCCCCGCCGAGTTGGGGGGCGCCGGGACCGGGGAGGCGGAGGACATGGTGCTGCTGGTCGAAGACGAGCCGGCCGTGCTGCGGCTGGCCAAGAGGATGATCGAGCGGCTGGGTTATTCCGTCATCGACGCTGGCTCTCCGGCCGAGGCGCTCGAACGGGTCCGGCGCCACGCCCCGCGCCTGAAGCTGCTCGTCACCGACGTGATCATGCCGGGGATGAACGGGCGCGCACTGGCCGAGCGATTGCGGGTTCTGCGGCCGGAGCTCAAGGTGCTCTTCATGTCGGGCTATACGGCCGACGTCATCGCCCGGAGCGGGATGCTCGAGCCCGATACCCACTTCATCCAGAAACCCTTTTCCCGGCAGGACCTGTCGGCGAAGATCCGGGAGGCACTCGAATCATGAAGCCCGGCCCGGCGGCGGAGGTACGATCGGGGGTCGTCGGAGGGGGGGAGCGACTGCCCCTCTGGCTGCGCGTCTGCCTGATCGCCGCGGTGCTGGCCACCATCGGTGGGGGAGCGGCCTTTTACCGGTTTTACCGCGAACAGCAGCTGAGCCGGATCGAATCGAAACTGACGGCCATCGTCCGGATGAAAGCGGATCAGCTCACCGAGTGGCGCCGTGACCAGATCCAGGATGCCACCATTCTGCAGCGGGATCCTTTCCTGAATGACAGCATCGCCCGGTACCTGGCCGCTCCAAACGCCGCAAGCCGGGCCGACCTCCTCCAACGCTTCCAACTGCTTGCCTCCCAACACGACTACGGGGACATCCAGCTGGTCGATTCCGATGCCGCTATCCTCCTGAGCCTGCGGGGGGAGGAAAACCCCTGCATGGAGGCGGCCGCGGCCATCAGAACCGTGTGGGACGCGCCGGCCCCGTCCCCCGTCTTCGCCGATTTCCACCTCGACCCGCGGACCGAAACCCCACAACTGGGCGTACTGATTCCCCTGGCAGGACGGGGGCACGGCGTGGCCGCACTGAACCTCGTCCTGGACCCCACCTACTTCCTCTATCCGCTGATCGAATCGTGGCCCGAGCCGACCCGTTCCGCGGAGACGATCCTGGCCGAACGCCGGGGGGACCTGGTGGTTGACCTCAGCAACCTCCATGACCGCCGCGATACAGCGCCGTCGGAGAGACTCCTCATGAGTCAGCATGAGCGGCCCGGGGTGATGGCGGCCCACGGGATACGGGGCTTCGTCCGGGGACGGGACTATCGGGAGGTCCGGGTGGCCGCGGTGCTGCTCGATGTTCCCGACACCCCATGGTTCTTGGTGGCTAAAATTGACGAAGAGGAGGCCTTTGCCCCGGGACGCTGGAGCTCCATCCTGATCCTCACCCTGACGGGCGCCATTGTCGTTTCGATCCTCTTCCTCGGGCTCGCCCGCTGGCAGCAGGAGAAGAAAGAGCGCTACCAGGGGCTCTTCAGGTCGGAGGCGGCGCGGCGCGCGGAGGCCGAACGGTACCGCGTCACCCTGCGTGCCATCGGCGACGGCGCCGTTTCGATGGATGGCTCGGGCCGGGTCACGATGCTCAACCCGGCGGCCGAGGCGCTCACCGGCTGGGGGGAGCGGGAGGCGGCCGGACGCCCGCTCGGGGAGGTCGTGTGCCTCGTCCGCGAGGAGGGGGGCGCGGTGGCGGACCCTGCCGAAAAAGCCCTCCGGGAGGGGGTGACTTCCCAACTCCGCCAGGGGATCGCGCTGATGGCCAGGGACGCGACGGTGCGGCCTGTTTCCTGCATCATTTCCCCCATCCGCGGGGAAGGGGGCGGAGTCGCGGGCGCGGCGCTGGTGATCCAGGACCGGACCTTCGAACGCGATTCCCTCAGGGCCCTGGAGGAGAGCCGGCGCCGATTGCGGGCCACGCTCGATCACATGATGGAAGGGGTGCAGCTCCTCGACCGGGACGGCCGCTACTTCTATATCAACGCGGCGGCCGAGACCCATATGCTCCGATCAGCCGCCGGGCTGATCGGCAGGAGGTACGACGAGGCTTTTTCCGGCGACGGTTACGGGGGGATGGCCACCAGGGTGCGCCAGTGCCTGGAGCTCGACGCGGTCTCCCGCATGGAGCTGTGCGTGCCCGGCGGCCCGGACGGCCGCTGGTTCGACCTGCGGATCCAGCCGGTTCCGGGCGGGGCCATGGTGCTCTCGCAGGATATCACCGACCGCAAGCGGGCCGAGGAAGCCCTGCGGCGGAGCGAGGCGGAATACCGGCTGCTGGTGGAAAACCAGGCCGACCTGGTGGCGAAGATCGACCGGGAGGGGCGCGTGCTCTTTGCCAGCCCCTCCTGTTGCCGCCTGCTCGGGAAGAGCGAAGAGGAACTGATCGGCAACCGGGTTCAGGATCTCGTTCACGAGGAGGACCTCGAGGCGAGCACCGGAGCGATGGAGGCGATCGACCGCCCGCCGCATGCCGTCTACCTCGAACAGCGCATCCGGACCGGTGACGGCTGGACATGGATCGGCTGGATGGACACGGCCGTGCTCGACGACAACGGTAAGGTCCGGGAAATCATCGGGATCGGGCGCGACCTCACCGAGCGCCGGCAGGCGGAGGAGGAGCGGGAGAAGCTGCAGGCCCAGCTGATCCAGGCGCAGAAGATGGAGTCGGTCGGCCGGCTGGCGGGGGGGATCGCCCACGATTTCAACAACCTCCTCTCGGTCATCCTCGGCTACAGCGAGATGCTCATCGAGGAGGCGGCGCCCGATTCCTCCTGGGCCGAGCCGCTGGCGGAGATCCACCACGCGGGCGTGCGCGCCCGGAACCTGACCCGGAAGCTGCTGGCCTTCAGCCGGAAGCAGGTGCTGGAGGTCCATCCGATCGAGCTCAACGAAATGGTCGGGGAATACGAGCGGCTGCTGCACCGGCTGCTGGGGGAGGACATCCGGCTCGGCCTGACCACGGCCGGGGAGCCGCTCCGGATCCTGGGGGACGTGACCCAGCTCGAGCAGGTGCTGATGAACCTGGTCATCAACGCCCGCGACGCGATGACCGAAGGGGGGACGATCAGCGTCACGACCGGCCGGGAGTTCTTCGCCCCGCTGTTCGCGCCTCCGGAACTGCAGCCGGGGGAATACGCCGTGATCGAAATCCGCGATACCGGCGCCGGGATGGACCGGGAGACCCTCTCCCATCTCTTCGAGCCCTTTTTCACCACCAAGGGGCCTGAGCGGGGGACGGGGCTGGGGCTGGCGACCTCCTACGGCATCATCCGGCAGCACGGGGGGCATATCGCCGTTGCGAGCGAGCCGGGTCGTGGCTCCACTTTCCAGATCTTCCTCCCGCTGGCCGCCCGAAATTCCGCCGACCCGGACCCTGGTGCGGATGCCGGTGAACCCAAGCCGCAGGCGCAGGCCGCGGGCAGGATGCAGGGGGATGCCGCGGGCAGAATGCAGGGGGATGCCGCGGGCAGGATGCAGGGGGATGCCGCGGGCAGGATGCAGGGGGATGTCGCGGGCGGGATGCAGGGGGATGCCGCGGGCAGAATGCAGGGGGATGCCGCGGGCAGGATGCAGGGGGATGTCGCGGACAGGATGCAGGGGGAGGCCGCGGGCAGGATGCAGGGGGATGTCGCGGACAGGATGCGGGGAGATGCCGAGAGATCATGAAACTGGATCCCCAATGCCGGGCACCCCAATCATGGAGACACTCCAATCATGGACATCCACTCATTGTTTCAGTACATGGATGTCCACTTTCATCCCAATGCTGGACAGAGCAATTCTGGACATCCACAAATTCCCGCAAAAGGTGGATGTCCAGAATTTGGGTGCGGAATCGGTGGATGTCCAGAATTTGCGTCTGGATGCTTGATGGACCGGGTACGGAAATGGGGCGCGAAATCGGAGCGTGGGATGAGGGGGCAGGATGCTGACAGATGGATCTCAGTCCAGGGGTGAAGGGTGTCTCCCGCAAAAGGGCGAAGACGGCGCGGCCTACCTGAAGGCGGTGCTCGATTCGGTACAAGAGGCCGTCCTGGTCCATGACGGGGCGACCGGGTGCATCCTCGACGTGAACGATCGGATGTGCGAAATGTACGGCCACTCCCGGGAAGAGGTCCTCGGCCGGTCGGCCGAGTGGTTGAGCCTGGGGGAAGCCCCCTATTCGGAGGCTGAAGCCAGGGAGTGGCAGCGGAAGGCGCGTGTGGAGGGGCCGCAGACGTTCGAGTGGCGGGCGCGGCACGCCGACGGCCGCCTCTTCTGGGTGGAAGTCAGCGTGCGCCATGCACTCATCGGGGGCGCCGAACGGTTCGTGGTCGTGGTGCGCGACATCGACGGGCGCATGCTCGCGGAGGATGAGCGCGAGAAACTCCACTCCCAATGGCTACAGTTTGCGAAGATGGAGTCGATCGGGCAACTGGCCGGGGGGGTGGCCCACGATTTCAACAACACCCTCGGGGTCATCCTGGGACACGCGGAAATGGCGCTTCAGAAGACTCCTGCGGGAGACCCGCGCCGGGAGGACCTCGAACAGATCCGCCGTGCGGCGGAGCACTCGGCCGCTGTCACCCGACAGCTCTTCACTTTCGCCCGCCAACAGGTGCACAACCCGAAGGTGGTGGGGCTGAACGAGGCCGTGGAGGGGGCGCTCGCAATCCTCCGCCGATTCATCCGGGAGAACATCGAACTGGACTTTCGCGCCGGAAAGGGACTGTGGCCGGTAAAGGTGGACCCGGCGCAGATCGAGCAGGTTCTGGCCAGCCTCTGCGCCAACTCGCGGGACGCCATCCGCGGGACGGGAAAGATTGTCATCGAGACCACCAACATCACCGTATGTCCCGGCCAGGCGGGAAAACGGCCGGGGGATTACGTGCGCCTTGCGGTGCGCGACAACGGCTGCGGCATGGAGCGTGAAACCCTGGACCGGCTATTTGAGCCCTTTTTTACCACCAAGGCGCCGGGGCAGGGGACGGGGCTGGGGCTTTCGGCCGTTTACGGCATCATCCGGCAGAACGATGGCTTCATCGAAGTGGAGAGTACGCCGGGGAGGGGGGCGTCCTTCGATATCTATTTCCCTCGCTGGGCCGGAAGCGTGGATGAGGCGGCGATCCGGGAGAAGGGAGAGCTTCCGAAGGGGAACGGGGAGACGATTCTCCTGGCGGAGGATGACGCCTCCGTACTGCGGTTGGCCGGGAAGATTCTGACCCAGCTGGGGTACCGGGTGCTCGAGGTCACCGATCCGGAATCGGCCCTGGCCCTCGCTGCCGGGAACGGGGTGATCGACCTGCTTGTGGCCGACGCCGTCATGCCCGGGGGGGGCGGACGGGAACTGGCCGCCAGGATCCGGCGGTTGCGGCCAGAGATCAGGGTGCTCTATATGTCGGGCTATCGGCCGGACAGCATCGGGATGGAAACCCTTCCGGAGCCCGCCGCCTTTATGCAGAAACCATTCACCCGGGAGGAACTGGCGCGCCAGGTCCGGGCCGCGCTCGAGTGACGGGCTACAGGTCGGGGAAAAGCCTTTTCGCGCACTCAGGGCAAATGCCGTGGGAGAAGTCGGCCCCGGAGCGGTCCCGGATATAGACTTCCATCTGCTCCCACTCCCCTGCCTGGTTGCGGATCTTCTTGCAGCTGGAACAGATAGGCAGCAGCCCGCTCAGGGTTTTCACCTCGGCGAGCGCCGTCCGGAGTACCGCGAGCAGCCGTTCCTGTTCCGCCTCTGCCTCCTTTTGTTCGGTGATGTCCTGTGCGGTTCCGTAAGCCCGGAGGATGGTTCCATCCGGATCCTTGAGCACCCGGATGCGTGTCATGAGATGGCGTGCCGTCCCGTCTCCCCTGACGATGCGGTTTTCGTAGGCGATCACACAATCGGTCGCTCCGGGTTGTGCGCATTGCTTGAGGACCTCGTAGAACCTGGGCCGGTCTTCCGGGTGCAGGAACCGCTGCACGTAGTCCTCCCGCCCGATCCGGTAGCCTCCTTCGCGATCGAATGTCGTGCCGTGCAGGGCAAGAAAGGCATCGTCCACCTCAAGGGTGTCCGAGACCGGGTCGGCCTGCCAGCAAACGACGTGGGCCAGCTTCATCGCCTCCGATAGCTGGATCCGGCTCCTGCGCAGGTCCTCCTCATCACGCACGCGCGCGGTGATGTCCCGATCGAAGCCGCGGTACCCGGCCAGGTCTCCGTTTTCATCGAAGAAGGGGGTGCCGCAGGATTCCAGGATCACCTCGTGGCCGTCCCGGTGGAGGTTCACGTTGACCAGGTGGGAAAAGGGGTGGGGTTCGGCGACCACATCGGCGAACAGCGCGGAGACGCGGGCAGCCTCGGAGGGGGGCATCAAATCGAACGGCGTTTTCCCCAGCACCTCTTCCGGTGCGTAACCGAGCAAATCCTGGATTCTGGAACTGGCGAAGATGTAACGGCCGTTCTGGTCGATCTCCCAAACCCAGTCGCTGGCGGCTTCGACCAGCGACCGGAACCGGGATTCGCTCTCGATCACCGCCCGCCCGGCTCGCTCCCAGATCGAGTCCGTCGCCCGTTCTTCCGGCAGCATGATGCAAACCTCCCCCCCATCATATCGGCACCCCAATCCTGG
Organism: Acidobacteriota bacterium; assembly: GCA_016934555.1. Lineage (GTDB taxonomy): Bacteria > Acidobacteriota > UBA6911 > UBA6911 > UBA6911 > UBA6911. The sequence continues at coordinate 9,797 of JAFGSS010000153.1, forward strand.
ACATCCACTCTTTTGCCAAATTGCGGGTATCCGCCTGATGATCGGGATTGGCCAAATCGTTGGATGTCCAGGATTGGCTGGCGGGTGTCCCTCGAGATGGTGGATGTCCATGATTTGTCGGCTGGAGTCTCTCGAGATGGTGGATGTCCATGATTTGTCGGCTGGAGTCTCTCGAGATGGTGGGTGTTGTCCAGGATTTGAGAGATTGTGGACATCCACAAAATGTGCTGAAATGGGGATACCCGCAAATGTCCAACAGTGCGCAATAGGTGGATGTCCCGAATTGCTGGAGGTGGGGATCCGCAAAGGGAGAAAACATGAACTCGAGACCGACCATCCTCTTCATTTTGAGTCTGATGTTCGCCGCGCCGCCGGTCGCGGCCTACGAGGCCATCACGGGCCCCACGGGGGTCCTCTTCTACGACAAAAACGGCGCCTATGACGGTTACACCCTCTTTTCCCCGATGGGGGGAAAGACCGTATACCTCATAGACATGGAGGGATACGTGGTACATTCCTGGAAAACGGAATACACCCCGGGGAGCTACGCGGTCCTGCTGGAGAACGGGAACCTGCTGCGCGGGGGTATCCTCGAAGGTGGGCCAGTCCCCTTTGGCGGCGCGGGGGGGATCGTGCAGGAGATCGACTGGGAAGGGCGGGTCGTCTGGGAGTACAGGTTGATGGGCGAGGATGCCGTGCAGCACCATACCTTCGAGCGCATGCCGAACGGCAACACCCTGATCCTCGCCTGGGAGCGGCGGAGCGTCGACGCGTTCCTCGAGAAGGGGCGCGATCCCAGAACGATTCCCGTGGCGGGGCCGGGCCCGAACGGAAAGATCACCGCCGACTTCTGGGTCGATTTCGTGCGCGAGGTGAACCCGGCCGGGGAGACGGTCTGGGAATGGCACGTGTGGGATCATGTGGGGCCGGGGCCCTTCAAGTTTGACATCAACTACGTGATTCCGGACACCATGGCGGGTGCCGCCGGTTCCTATGACTGGACCCACTTCAATTCGGTGCAGTATCTTCCCGAAACCGACCAGCTGTTGCTGAATTCGCGCAATTTCAGTGAGTTTTACCTCATCGACCGCAAGACCGGCCGAATGGTCTACCGCTGGGGAAACCCGAGTGTCTACGGCCAGGGCGGGGCCCCGGGATGGCTCGACAACGGCGACCAGAAGGTGTTCGGCAACCATAACGCCACCTACCTGGGGAAGAACCGCTTTCTCCTTTTTGACAATGGAAGCGAGCGGGCCGAAGGGAACCGTTCCGCCGTCGTCGAGGTCAACGCCGTGACCGGGGAGATCGAATGGGAGTACACCGCCCCGGTCTCCAACAGTTTTTACACCGCGCGGCAAGGAGCGGCCCAGCGCCTCCCGAACGGCAATACCCTGGTGACCTCCTCCAACCACGGGCACCTTTTCGAGGTCACGCGCGATAAGAAGGTGGTTTGGGAGTACGTGAGCCCGGTCGTGGGGGCTGACGGCATGCGCTGCTTTCTCGGCAGTGAAGGCCCCGTTTTCAACATGCTCCACCGCGCCTACCGTTATGGAAAGGATCATGCGGGGCTGAAGGGGAGGGACCTGGGTGCGCGCACCCCGCTGGTGAAAGACTGCCCCGAATTTTTCAAGCTCTACCGGACCGACACGCCCCCTCCGGCCCAGGAGCCCCCCCCGAAGCCGTAATCAATCGTGGACATCCACTTTCTGTCCTCCCCCAATCCGTGGATGTCCACAATCGGGGCGCTGGCGAATCGGCGGAAACCAATCCTGGACATCCACTTTTTGTCTTCCCGCAGTCGTTGGATGTCCGCAATTGGGGTGCCGACGAATTGGTGGATGTCCATGATTTCGACGGGCGGCCGGAACCGGTGGATGTCCATCATTTTTCACCGGGTTCTGGCGTGTCCCCGAAAAAAATTTTGCTCACCGGGTAAACCCATGTATTCTTACATCCTTTATTTACTTGCTTTTGCCCCTTTTGCGCCGGAAACATAATTCCATGGAAACCGCGGGTGTCGCCAACGAAACCGAATATGTCCAGGGTGCCTGGCGCCAGGAGATCCTTCGTCGGCGCACCTTCGCCATCATCTCCCACCCCGATGCGGGCAAAACGACCCTGACTGAAAAGCTCCTGCTCTTTGCCGGCGCCATCGACCGGGCCGGGTCGGTGCGCCCCAAGAAGCAGCGCAAAGCGGCCACCTCCGACTGGATGGCGATGGAGCAGGCGCGCGGGATCAGCATCACCTCCACCGTACTGCAGTTCGAGTATGAGGGGCGTTTGCTGAATCTCCTCGACACCCCGGGGCATCAGGACTTCAGCGAGGACACCTACCGGACCCTCACGGCCGTCGATTGCGCCGTGATGGTGCTTGACGCGGCCAAGGGAATCGAGCCGCAGACGCTGAAGCTGTTCGAGGTCTGCCGCCTGCGGCGCATTCCGATCCTCACCTTCATCAACAAGATGGACCAGCCGAGCCTTGAGCCGGTGGAGCTCTTCGATTCGATCGAACGGGTGCTCGGGATCTCCGCCTGTCCGGTAAACTGGCCGGTGGGGCTGGGGGCCGATTTCCGCGGGGTGGTCGAACTCGAGTCGCGCCGCTTCCTTCCCTACTCCCGCATGGGGGGGTACAGTTCCGGGGAGGAATTGGCGCTCGACAGCGAGGATTTTGTCCGGGACGCGGGCGCCGGCAACGTCCGGCAGCTTAACGAAGACCTGGAACTCCTGGGCGGGGTGGTCGCCTCTTTCGACCGGGAGCGTTTCCTGAAAGGGGAGCAAACCCCGATCTTTTTCGGGAGCGCGCTGCACGATTTCGGGGTGCAAACCTTCCTCGAGGCTCTGGTGAAACTGGCGCCCCCGCCCCAGGCGCGCGCGGGCCGTCAGGGGGCGGTGGATCCGCTCGAAGCCGGCTTTTCCGCCTTCGTCTTCAAGATCCAGGGGAACATGGATCCCAACCACCGGGACAACATGGCGTTTTTGCGCATTTGCTCGGGGCGCTTCGAGCGCGACATGCAGGTCTACAGCGCGCGCCTGGGGAAGAAGATCCGGATGACGCGGATGCACAGGCTTTTCGCCCGGGAGCGTGAAACGCTGGAGGAAGCTTTCGCCGGGGACGTGGTGGGGGTGGTCAATCCCGGGATGTTCGTGATCGGGGACACCCTGAGCGCGGAGCCGGGGGTGGAATACGGCGGAATCCCGAGTTTCCCGCCGGAGCATTTCGCGGTGCTGCGTTGCCTGGACATGAGCCGCAACAAGCAGTTTCGTAAGGGGATCGCGCAACTGGCGGAAGAGGGGGTGGCGCAGCTCTACCACGACCCCGAGGCCGCCCGCTGGGAACCGATTCTGGGCGCCGTGGGTAAGCTCCAGTTCGACGTGATGCAGTCCCGCCTGCTCCAGGAGTACGGGGTTACGACCACGGTCGATTTTCTGCCCTACGAATGCGCCTGCTGGCCGCGGGGAATCGCGGAGGCGCTGGCGCGCGTCCGCTGGCCGAGTTTCGGTTTCGCCCTCGTGCGCGACCGCCAGGACCGCACCGTCTGCCTCTTCCGCTCGCGCTGGGACATGGAGCATTTCACTCCCGACTACCCCGATATCGTCTGGAGCGAGATGGGCTAGACCGGGGACCGACCACAAAAGCCCAAATCCTGGACACCCACTTATTGCCCTAATTGTGGACATCCACTAACTTCGGTCCGGCATCGGTCCAAGACTTTGGGGGACCGCAACAATCCAAATCCTGGACACGCACCAAATCGGAGATGGGTGGCTGTCCAGGGATTCTGCAATGAGTGGATGTCCAGAATTATGCAAGTCGGGGACAGACCACGAAAGGCAAAGTCCGCGGCATCGGGCATCGGCTGATCAGGAATAGGTGGATGTCCAGGATTTCGTCAATAAGTGGATGTCCAGGATTGCCGCAATGAGTGGATGTCCACTATTGGCGGGAGCGCCACCATTCGACGGAGCGGCGGATCCCCTCTTCCAGGCCGACGGTGGCCTTCCACCCGAGCAGCCGTTCGGCTTTGCCGGTGTCGGCCCAGGTGGCCATGATGTCCGCCTTGTGAAAGGGCTTGTGGTCGATCTGCGCCTTCTTCCCGGTGTGTTTCTCGATCAGCCCGATCATCTCGTCCAGCCGGTGCGGCTCGCTCCCCCCGAGGTTGATCACCTCGAACCCGAGCGGCCGCAGCGCCCGCACCGTCCCCTCGGCGATGTCGTCGACGTAGGTGAAGTCGCGGCTCTGCGACCCGTCGCCGAAGACCTCGAGCGGCGTCCCCTCGTCGATCCACTTGATGAAGCGGTACACGCTCATGTCTGGCCGCCCCGACGGCCCGTATACCGTGAAGTAGCGCACGACCGTGACGTCGATCCCATATAAATAATGATACGAGTAGCACATCGCCTCGGCCGCCTTCTTGCTCGCGGCGTAGGGGCTGATCGGGGTATTGACCGCCAGCGTCTCCGAAAAGGGCATCTCCTGCCCGGCATAGAGCGACGACGTCGAGGCCAGCACGAACTTGCCGATTCCCCGCTTCCGGCAGAGGTCCAGCAGGTTCAGCGTCCCCATCGCATTCGTGCTCATATAAATGAACGGGTTATCCATGCTGTAGCGCACCCCGGCGCGCGCCGCCAGGTTGACGATCGCGTCGAAGCGGTATTCGGCGCCGAGCGCCTCGAGCGCCCCGAGATCCTCGATGTCCACCTTTCTGAAGGTGAACGCACCGAAGCGCCCTAGCGCCTCGACCCGCGACTCCTTGAGCCGCACGTCGTAGTAGTCGTTCATGTTGTCGATTCCTACGACGGCGTCCCCGCGCTCAAGCAGCCGCTCGGCTGTCTTCGACCCGATGAAGCCCGCCGCCCCCGTGACAAGATACGTTCCCATCTATTGCTCCCTCGTCCCGTAATTCCGCTCGATCCAGCGGCGATACTCCCCCGAGCGCACTTCCCGCACCCAGTCGCCGTTGCCCAGATACCAGTCGACGGTGCGCGCGAGCCCTTCCTCGAAAGTCACCGACGGGCGCCAGCCCAGTTCCCGCCCGATTTTCGAACAGTCGATGGCGTAGCGCCGGTCGTGCCCGGGCCGGTCGCGCACGAACGTGATCTTCGCCCGGATCGCCTCCGCCGACATCCCCGTCCTTTCGGCCACGATTTCGGCCAGTCGCTCGACCAGGCGGAGGTTCTCCCACTCGTTCCCGCCCCCCACATTATATTTCTGCCCCGGCCACCCCCCGCGCACGATGTCCCACACGGCGGCGGCGTGGTCCTCGACATAGAGCCAGTCGCGCACGTTGCGCCCGTCGCCGTAGACCGGCAGCTCCAGCCCCTCGAGCATGTTCAGGATCATGAGCGGGATCAGCTTTTCGGGGAAATGATACGGCCCGTAGTTGTTCGAGCAGTTCGAAAGGGTCACCGGCAGGCCGTAGGTGTGCCAGTAGGCCATGACGAGGTGGTCGCTCGCCGCCTTGGAGGCGCTGTAGGGGGAGCGGGGATCGTAGGGGGTCTCCTCGGTGAAATAGCCGGTCTCGCCGAGCGACCCGTAGACCTCGTCGGTGCTGATGTGGTGAAAGCGCACCCCCTCCCGGAATCCGCCGCCCGCCTGCCATGCCGCGCGCGCCGCCTCGAGCAGGGTGAAGGTCCCCGTCACATTGGTCCGGACGAAGGCCTCCGGCCCCACGATCGAGCGGTCGACGTGGCTTTCGGCCGCGAAGTGCACGATCGTGTCGATTGCGTGCTCGCCGAGAACCCGGTCAACCGCCTCGCGGTCCGCCACGTCCCCGCGGACGAAGAAGTAGCGCGTCCCCCCCCATTCGCGCTCGATGTCGGCGAGGCTCGCGGGATTGCCGGCGTAGGTCAGCGCGTCGTAATTGATCACGCGGCCGTCGAAATCGTTCCGGCCGAGCAGGTACCGGATGAAGTTGACCCCGATGAACCCGGCCCCGCCGGTGACCAGCACGTTTGCCGGCTCGCACCGGGCGCTTCCCGCTTCTCTCATCTCTCCAGCTCCCGCAGGGTGGGGTTGCGCCGGTCCTTCTCCGACAGGATCGGTGCGATGCCCGTGTCGGGCCAGGCGATGCCGATTTCGGGGTCGTTCCAGAGCAGCCCCCCCTCGTCCTCCGGGTGGTAGAAATCGGTGCACTTGTAGGAGAACACCGCCTCTTCCGACAGGACCAGGAAGCCGTGGGCGCAGCCGGGGGGGATGTAGAGCTGGTTGTGCCGCTCCCCCGAAAGCGTCACCCCGTGCCATTTCCCCCAGGTGGGGGAGCCCGGTCTCAGGTCGACGGCGATGTCGAACACCTCTCCCGCTACCGCGCGCACGAGCTTCCCCTGCGGGTGCGCGCGCTGGAAGTGGAGGCCGCGCAGCACCCCGCGTGTCGAGCGAGACTCGTTGTCCTGCACGAAGCGGAGCGGGAGGTCCCGCTCCGACCAGGTCTCGAGGAAATAGCCGCGCGCGTCGGAGAAGACCCTCGGCTGGATTTCCAGCAGCCCCTCGATGGCGGTGGGAACGATCGCGGCCGGCATCAGCGTTTCTCCGCGACCCAGCGGAGGTACTCCCCGTACTCGGTCCTGTATTCGCCCGCGAGCGCCAGGAGCGCCGCGCGCCCGATCCAGCCGTTGGTGAAGGCGATCTCCTCGATGCAGGAGACGTACATCCCCTGCCGCTTCTGGATCGTCTCGATGAAATTGGCCGCTTCGAGCAATCCGTCGTAGGTGCCGGTGTCGAGCCACGCCATGCCGCGCCCGAGCACCCCGACCGACAGGCGCCCCCGCTCGAGATAGGCGTTGTTCACCCCGGTGATCTCGATCTCCCCCCGCGCGGAGGGCTCGAGGCCGGCGGCGATGCCGATGACCGAGTTGTCGTAAAAATAGAGCCCCGGCACGGCGTAGTTCGAACGCGGGAACTCGGGCTTCTCTTCGATCGAGAGCGCGCACCCGGCCGAGTCGAACTCGACCACGCCGTAGGCTTTCGGGTCACGCACGTAGTAGCCGAAGATGCGGGCCCCCCCCTCCGTCTCGACCGCGCGCACCGACTCGCGCAGCGTGGCGGAAAAGCCCTGGCCGTAGAAGACATTGTCGCCCAGGACGAGGGCGCACGCGTCCGTGCCGATAAAGTCTCTTCCGATGAGGAACGCCTCGGCCAGCCCGCGCGGCGCCTGTTGCTCGGCGTACTCGAACCGCATTCCGAGCCGCTCCCCGGTCCCGAGCAGCTCGCGGAAGAGACCCAGGTCGCGCGGGGTGGAGATCACCAGCACCTCCCGGATCCCGGCCAGCATCAGCACCGAGAGCGGGTAGTACACCATCGGCTTGTCGTACAGCGGCAGGATCTGCTTCGACACCGCCCTTGTGAGCGGATAGAGCCTCGTGCCGGCCCCCCCCGCCAGGATAATGCCCTTCATTCTATTGCGCTCCCTGCACTCATATCGTCATTATCGGGGACGGACCATGATATATCCTACATGCAAAAGGACTTGTTGTGACGTGTCCCCCCGTAACCCACCGTCCCTGCATGTGCGCGATTTCGCGTCGCGCGCTTCCGCCGGAGCCTCCACCCATTGCCTCTCTGGGTGCGCCGGATCCGGTGGCCGCCCTCTCCCCGGGGAAAATGCGTAACCAATATATCCCCTATCGACCGCGACACAAAGATCGTTTATCAGTCGGGACCGGACCAGAATATATCCTACATCCAAAAGGATTTGTTCTGGTCCGTCCCCGATAACTCGACGATCAAATCCTGGACATCCACTTTTTGACCCAAAGGACTGCAATCATGGACATCCACCCATTGCTCCAGTAGTGGACATCCACCTATTTGCAAAATTGGTGGATGTCCATGATTTGATTGGTGGATGTCCAGGAATGGACGAGTCTGGAAATAGTGGATGTCCAGAATATGAGCTATAGTCAAGATGCCGCGGTTTCCTTCGACAGGATGCGGTGTATCACAATCAGGA
>JAFGSS010000154.1 GCA_016934555.1 Acidobacteriota bacterium
AGCCATCCAAGCCCGAGGAGCCCGAAGTAGTAGAAACGATTGTCTACATTGATGAGCCCTGGAAGCGCCAGCAGAACCACTCCCAATGGGTACCATAGCCATTCAGATTTAATTGTCATGTCCCTGCGCCCCAGAGTAGTACCTCGTCCCGAAGCGATCCAATCCCGTCTCCGTATCCCGTTCTTTGCCGGTGAAATCATTGTGCGATTACCACGATCAAAGACGAATCATACTCTCAGTGTTCTGAACAGTACCCTAATACGGCTTCCTTCCCTACAGGACTAAGGTTAATGGCAGTAACACGAACGCCTGGGACGTCAGCAAGTTTTTGAAACCAAATCATACCGTTACCAATCGTAAAGCCGTATGTTCGGCTCCTTACAATCCCAACATTATGAAGGCTTGAGCATGCAATTAGCGCAATCTGCAATTTTGTAAAATGTTTCTTTTTAAAGGCTATCCATTCTTTTGGATTGGCAATGCGAATCAACTTTGGCTTCTGTTCCTGAGCCTGTGATTCTCGGTAATTTATAGTCAAAGGAAACAACACACCATCTCTAAGGTATTTCTCATTGTCGTACAGAACTCCAAATCGAAATGATTCAATCGCCTTGACTGCTTCAGACGGTCTCATTTCTAAATCGCACGAAAATGAGTCTCCCTGATTTGTCTTGTCATGATTGAAATCGAAATAATAGTCATCGTTCTTAACCTGATTTTTTTTATGGACTTTTTCAAAGCAACCGTCTTCCTGAGCTACTGAAAATATTGCCATCGCAAGAAGACAAATTATGAGTCCAATAGATTTAATCATCATCGTACCCATTGAAGCTACATCCCATACAAAGCAGGCTCTATTTGTATGTTCCAAGGAATAGTTACTTCCTATCTTCGCTTCTTTTGATAGAGAAAATGGGGGGGTGCGGCCGGATCTTCGAATCTGGTTGAGAGCCTTGGCTTTTTTCAACGATGCCCCCGCTTTTTCGACCTGACACGATTTTGGCACACGCACACCGCACTCCTATGCGCCGGTTTCGCGGGCGCCCATGCCCGACAGGACCAAAGGTTGCGGCAGCTTTGAATTGAGGAGGAGCAGGCGCGGGGCCGGAGCGGGAACGCGCACGAGGATGGGGACGGGCTGCGGGGTGGGCGGCAGGGTGGGATGGTGGTGTGGGCAGGGGGACGCGGGTCAAGGCAGGTCGGCGGTTTCTTGATCCCCTTTGGCGCCTATGTTATAAGTGTCCTTACGCTTTCTTTCCCTGCACCAATCCAATTTTTGAGGAGCTTTCTTATGACGGGCACAATTCGTTCGATCAGAGCAAGAGAGATTTTCGATTCCAGGGGCAACCCGACCATCGAGGCGGACGTCACGCTCGACGGCGGGATCCGGGGCCGGGCGGCGGTTCCGTCGGGCGCCTCCACCGGGAGCCACGAGGCGGTGGAGCTGCGCGACGGGGACGCCGGCCGCTTCTTCGGCAAGGGAGTGCTGCGCGCGGTCGAAAACGTCAACACCATCATCGCCCCGGCCCTGATCGGGGAGGACGTCTACGACCAGCGCGGGCTCGACCGGATCCTGATCAACCTCGACGGGACCCCCAACAAGGGGTCGCTGGGGGCCAACGCCATCCTTTCCGTGTCGCTCGCGGTGGCGCGCGCGGCGGCCGCCTCGCTGGGCCTCCCGCTCTTCCGCTACCTGGGGGGGACCAACGCCTGCGTCCTCCCCACGCCGCAGATGAACATCGTCAACGGCGGGGTGCACGCCGACAACAACCTCGACATCCAGGAGTTCATGATCGTCCCCGCCGGGGCCGAGTCGTTCTCCCAGAGCCTGCGCATGGGGGTGGAGACCTTCCACGCGCTCAAATCGGTGCTGAAGAAGAAGGGGTACGCCACCAGCGTCGGCGACGAGGGGGGGTTCGCCCCGAACCTCAAGTCGAACGAGGAGGCGATCGAGCTGATCCTGGAGGCGATCGGGAAAGCGGGGTACAAGGCGGGGCAGCAGATCTTCTTATCCCTCGACGCGGCCGCCAGCGAATTCTACGAGGGGGGGAAGTATGTCTTCAAGAAGTCGACCGGGGCGAAGCTCGGGGTCGAGGAAGTCATCGCCCTCTACGGGCAGTGGATCGAAAAATACCCCATCGTCTCGATCGAGGACGGGATGGCGGAGGACGACTGGGAGGGGTGGGCGGCCCTGACCACCGCCCTGGGGGAGAAGATCCAGCTGGTCGGGGACGACATCTTCGTCACCAACGCCTCGAGGCTGCAGAGCGGGATCGCCGACGGGGTGGCCAACAGCATCCTGATCAAGCCGAACCAGGTGGGGACCCTGAGCGAGACGATGGACACGATGGAACTGGCCAAGGTCGACGGCTACACCACCGTCATCTCCCACCGCTCGGGGGAGACCGAGGACTCCTTCATCGCCGACCTGGCCGTGGCCACCAACGCCGGGCAGATCAAGACCGGGTCGGCCAGCCGCACCGACCGCATCTGCAAGTACAACCAGCTGCTGCGGATCGAACAGGAACTGGGCGGGCACTCCCGCTTTCTCGGGGACCGGCTTTTCTGACCCCCTGCCGGAATTACGGCCGAAATGAAAACGGGCGGCCTCCGGGCCGCCCGTTTTTTTTATCCTTGCCGCCAGGGACTACTTCGGCACCTGCTCGTCGCTGTGGATCTGCCCGTCGAGCAGCCGGATGACGCGGTAGGCGTGTTCGGCGATGTCGTTTTCGTGGGTGACCAGCAGGATCGTGTTTCCCCGCTTGTGCAGCGTGTCGAAGATTTCCATGATTTCCCTGCTCGTCGCGCTGTCGAGGTTTCCCGTCGGCTCGTCGGCGAGGATGAGCGAGGGGTTGTTGACCAGCGCCCGGGCGATGGCCACCCTCTGGCGCTGCCCCCCGGAAAGCTCGTTGGGCCGGTGGTAGACGCGCTCTCCCAGATCCACGTTCTGAAGCGCCTTGATCGCCCGTTCCTTCCTGTCATGCGATGCGGTCCCGTTGTAGATCAGCGGGAGCTCCACGTTGTGCAGCGCCGAAGCGCGCGGCAACAGGTTGAAGGTCTGGAACACGAACCCGATCTCCTTGTTGCGGATATGGGCCAGTTCGTCGTCGTCCATCTCCGAGACCAGCCGCTCGTTGAGCATGTAGGTCCCCTTGGAGGGGGTGTCCAGGCAGCCGATCAGGTTCATCAGGGTCGATTTCCCCGACCCGGAGGGCCCCATGATGGCGACGTACGATCCCCGGACGATGGAGAAGGTGACGCCCCTCAGGGCATGGATCTCCTCCGTCCCCATCTGGTAGGTTTTCCAGAGATCCTCGATGTGGATAAGAATGTTGTTGTCCGCGCCGGCGCTGCTGTCGTTGGTTCCGCTCATCATGCTCCTCTATGCTTCGTTCAGGCTATCGTTTTCTTGCATCGGTTTTGGACGCCTTGTCGACCTTGACGAAGGTGCCGTCCTTTATGGTGCGCAGGGTCTGGAAGCTCCCCGAGACGATGGTCTCCCCTTCCTTGAGGTTCTCCAGGACCTCGATTTCGGACTCCCCGGTGATCCCGGTCTTCACGTCCCGGAAGCGGGCCATGCCGTTCTCCCCGACCACGAACACCCCTTCGAGCTCTTTCTTCTCGGGCTCGTCCTCGCCGCTCCCGGACGCCCTCGCCACCCTCCCCGATTGCTTGTTCACGTCGGGGGGGTGATATTTCCCGTCCTTGTCCACCTCCACGTCGCGCACCGTCAGCGCCTGCATGGGTATGACCAACAGGTCGTTGCGGACATCGGTGGTGATGTCGCCCGTGCACGACATTCCCGGCCGCAGTTTGGGCGAGGGGTCGCGCAGCGTCACGATCACCTTGAAGTCCTTGGCCTCCTGGGACGCGGCCGACGACTGGATGGGGCTGTTGCCGATCTCGGTGACTTCCCCCTCGAAAACCACGTCGGGCAGGGCGTCCACCTTGACCTCGGTGATGTCGCCCAGGGAAAGGTTCACCACGTCGGTCTCGTCCACCTTCAGCTCGGCCTGGATGACGCTCAGGTTGGCGATCGTCATCAGGGTCGCCTCCGGGTTGCTCATGATCCCCGGCTGGGCGCGCTCCCCCTTTTCCACGTTGAGCTGCGTAATCACCCCGTCGAGCGGGGAGTAGAGGGTGGTCTTCTTGAGCTGGTCCTTGGCCCGCGTGAGGCTGGCCATCGCGGCCCGGGCGTTGGCCAGCCGCGCCTCGGCCGAAGCCTTGCTCTGCTCGATGTTGTTGCGGGAGACCTTGACCTGGCTCTCCGTCTGGGAGGCCTGCGCCCTGGCCACCTCGAGCCTGGACTGCGCGGACTTGAAATCGTTCTGCGCCGCCTCGTAATCGTCGCGCGAAATCAGGCCGTCTTCGTGCAGGAGCTGCTTGCGCTTGAAACTGCTCTCGGCCCGGGCGAAGTTGTGCCCCGCCTGCTCGAGTTCCGCGCGCGCCGACCGCAACGAGGCCTCGTCCCGCTTGAGGTTCGCCTCGGCGTTCAGGATCAGGAACTCCTGCGCCCGCGTCTCCGCCAGCGCGGCGTCGTACTGCGCCCGGCTCGAAGCCTGATCCGCCTCCGTCTGGATCGGGTCGATGCGCAGCAGCACGTCCCCTTTCTTGACCGCGGCCCCCTCCCGGAGCGGCAGTTCGGTGATGATGCCCGCGATTTCGGACTGCAGATCGACGAATTCCTGGGCGCGGATCTCGCCGCTGGCCGTGACCTTGGAACTCAGCACATCCTTGCGCTTCACGACCGAAGTCTGAACGAGGACGGTGTTTTTGCGGCTGATCTTGACGCTGGCCACAACAATGACCAGCAGGGCCAGGATGGCGCCCCCCATGATCCAGACTTTTTTCCCCTTGGTCATCTGCTTTTCACCTCCATTCGGGGCAATGTCGAATACTACGAGCGGCCGGGACGAAAGGTTTCATATTTCATTGAAATCATACGCGATTCCGGCCTCCGATTGAATCCCTGACATCACCGGCGTACCATGAAGGGAGGGGGCGGCCCCCGTTCGGGAGGACTCCGATGCCGGAATCCGAAATCAGAAGGCTCGTGAAACAGCTGGGTGCGTCCATCAATGAAACGCTCTCCGAGTCACCCAGAATCAACGAGAGCATCCGTGTCATCCGCGCTGCCGGGTACGAGGTGTATCTTTCCATCGAAGCCAGGATCGGCTCCCGCTCCCCGGCCGAGGGGGTGCCGACGGTTGCCGCAAGGGAACCGGTGCGCCTCACGATCACGGAAGACGACGCTAAATTCTTGAAAGCATTGAAGATATCGCTAGACGACCCCGTCTAGCCTGGTGCGGGCACCTCGGCGGCGGCGACCTTCATGTTGCAGCGCCCTTCGAACACCGCCCCGGCTTCGATGATGAGGCACGGGGAGTAGATTTCTCCGTATACCTTCCCTTCCTTATGAATTTCCACCCGGTCGGAGGCATGGATGGTGCCGCGGAATTCCCCCCGGATCGAAATCCGCCGGACGTGGGCCTCCGCGTCGATCCTGCCGCCCGGCCCGATCTCCAGGGCCGCTTCCGCCTTCACCTTCCCCTTGAGCACTCCGTTGATGCGCGCCCCGGTGGCAAACAGGAACTCCCCGTTCAGCTCAGCCCCTTCCCCCACCTGGCTGACGATCTCACCTGCGGATTTTCCCGTTCTGAATCCCATGTTTGTGCTCCGTTGAATTCTGTTGTTCCTTGAGGAGATTGAGGAGGGCAAAGAGGCGCATGAGTTCCTCCTGGCCGTAGTAATGTATCCGTATCTCCCCTGAATCCTTGGGTTTGGACACAATCTCCACCCGGGTGCCCAGGGCGAGGCGCAGCCGGTCCTCCGCCGCGGCCACATTGGGATCCTGCACACGGGGGAGGGATGGGGCCTTGTCCCGGTTGTTTTTCGTGGCCCAGCGCTCCGTCTCCCGTACCGACCACCCCTTTTCGATCACGATGCCCGCCATCCGCTCCATCTCGAGCGCGGGGAGAGCGGCGGAAAGGAGGGCGCGCGCATGCCCCGCGGACAATTTCCCTTCCGAGACCAGGAGAGAGACCGCGGGGGGGAGTTTCAGCAGCCGGACGGCGTTGGCGATGGTGCTCCGGTCCTTCCCCAGCCGCTGGGCCATCTGTTCCTGGGTCTGGGAGGTCTCTTCCATGAGGTGGGCGTACGCCTGCGCCTCCTCGATCGGGTTGAGCTGTTCGCGCTGGATGTTTTCCACCAGCGCCAGTTCGAGCAGCCGCTCGTCAGGCACCTCCCGGACCACCGCCGGAATTTTCAGCAGCCCCGCCCGCTGGGCGGCCGAAAGACGGCGCTCCCCCGCGATCAGCTGGTAATCCCGGCCGAAGGGGCGGACGAGCACCGGCTGGAGGACCCCGTTTTCGCGGATGGAAGCCGCCAGCTCCTCGAGGCGCTCCTCGTCGAAGAGGAGCCGGGGCTGATTTGGATTCGGAGAGATCCGGTCGATATCGATCTCGTTCGGGGTGGGCTCCGCGCGCTCGACCTCGGGGATCAGCGCCCCGAGCCCCCTACCCAATGCCTTCTTTTTCATAGCTCAGAATTTCCTTGGCCAGACGCAGATAGCTTTCCGCCCCCTTGGAGCGTATGTCATAGATAAGAACGGGTTTACCGAAACTGGGGGCCTCCGCCAGCCGGACGTTGCGGGGGATGACGGTTTCGAGCACCTTGTCGGCAAAGTGGCTTTTCAGGTCTTCGCGGACCTGGGCGCTCAGGTTGGTCCGCTCGTCGAACATGGTCAGGAGGATCCCCTGGATGGAGAGGAGGGGATTGAACGCCCGGCGGACGCGCGCCAGGGTGTCGAAAAGATCGGTCAGCCCTTCCAGGGCGAAATATTCGCACTGGATCGGGATCAGGACCGAATCGGCCGCGACCAGCCCGTTGAGCGTCAGGATGCTGAGCGACGGGGGACTGTCGATCAGGACGAAGTCGAAGTTCCCCACCACCGGCTCGAGCAGCCGCTTGAGGAGGAACTCGCGTTCGGGCAACTCCAGCATTTCGACCACCGCCCCGGACAGGTTCCGGTCGGCAGGGACGAGTTTCAGGTTGTCGAGTTCCGTATCGCGCAGAATCGTGGCCAGGGGGACCGACCGGATCAGCGAATCGTAGAGGCTCAGCTCCACGGAGCCCTTGACCACCCCCAGGCCGCTGCTGCAGTTGGCCTGGGCGTCGGTGTCGACCACCAGGACCCGCATGTCGGCCATCGCCAGGCCGGCGGCCAGGTTGATGGTGGTGGTAGTCTTCCCCACCCCCCCTTTTTGATTGGTTACCGCGATTATTTTTGCCATGGGATACGCGGGAGCGAGAGTAGCACAGCGCCGGGGAAAAGTCGATCTTTTAGGATGTTTCACGTGAAACAACTCCGGGCGCGTTTCACGTGAAACGGTGCCTCAGGCGCGCGCCTCGGCGGGGGCGTAAATGGAGAGCCAGGCCCCCTTCGTTCCGGGGACCGGACGCCGCTCCTCGAGCCCGAAACCGTCCCGGAGCGCCTCCGGGTCCCCCGCGGGGGAGGCGCCGTGGAACATCCAGAAGCGGGTGTGGGCCCCCGAATGAAGCCTCAGGGCCTCCAGTTCGGCGCCCGAAAGCCGGATCGCCTTCCAGCTGATCGAGTCCCAGCGCTTGTCCGTCGCCGAGCGGCGCAAAAAGGCCTCCAGCCGCTCCGCGTGCACCCGGACCTCGCCGAAACCGAGCTCCCAGGCGGCCGTTTCCAGGAAGGCGGCCTTTTTCCCCCTGCTTTCGACCATTTCCAGCTTCATTCCGGGGTTGAAGATCCGGAGGATGAGGGCGGGGAAGCCGGCACCGCTTCCGATATCGAGGTGGAAGCGCTCCCCGGGGGGATAGAGCCCCGCACTCCAGACCCCCTCGCGCACCAGCGGCTCGATGGCGTCCCACTCCCCGCGCGCCGTCAGGTTGATGCGGCCGTTCCATTTCTGCAGCAGCCTCAGATACCGGCGGAGGAGGTCCGCCTCGCCGGCCCCGGCCGGGATTCCCGACTGTGCCAGAAGTCGCTCGAGTCCCGCGCCCTCACTCATCCCCCTCCTCCTTTGCCACCCTGCGCCGGCGCCCGGCCTGGCGCAGCTCGAGCTGCACGTTCAGGATCGCGACCGCCGCCGGGGTCACCCCCGGGATCCTCCCCGCCATCGCGAGGTCGCGCGGGCGCACACGCGCCAGTTTTTCCCTGATCTCGCGGTTCAGCCCCGGCACCCCTCCGTAATCGAAATCGGGCGGGATGCGGCGGGCGCCCATCCGCCCCAGCTTTTCCGCGTCCCTTTTCTGCTGTCCGATATACCCCTCGTAGCGGACTTCGATCTCGACCACCCGCCGCACCTCCCCCTCCTCCGGCCAGCGCTCCCGCGCCCGCAGGAGCGGCTCCAGGTCCAGAAGCTCCACCTCCGGCCGCCGGAGCAGCTCCTCGAGGGTGGCCCCCTTGACCCCCGCGCTGTCGAGCTTCCGCCCGAGGCGCGGGCAGGGGACGCGGTCGGGGTTCCAGCGCTCGCCGCGCAGGAACTCCCGTAAAGAATCCACTTCCAGGTATTTGCGCTCGAATGCGGCGTAATCGGCGCCGGAGACCAGCCCCAGCCGGCGCCCCAGCGGCCGCAGCCGGCGGTCGGCGTTGTCGATCCGCAGCAGGAGCCGGAATTCGGAGCGGGAGGTGAACATGCGGTAGGGCTCGTCGACCCCCCGGGTAATGAGGTCGTCGATCAGGATCCCGATATAGCTCTCCGCCCTCGGGAAGAAGACCGGCTCCCCCCCCTGGACCGCGAGCGCGGCATTGATCCCCGCGACCAACCCCTGCGCCGCGGCCTCCTCGTATCCCGTCGTCCCGTTGACCTGGCCGGCAAGGTAGAGCCCTTTCACGGCCCGGGTCTCGAGCGTCCCCCCGAGCTGCCGGGGATCGGCGTAGTCGTATTCGATCGCGTAGGCGGGCCGCACCATCTCCGCCCGCTCGAGCCCCGGGATGGAGCGCACCACTTCCTTCTGGATTTCGATCGGGAGACTGGTGGAGACTCCGTTGAGGTAGACCTCCTCACTCTCGAGCCCTTCCGGTTCGAGGAAGACCTGGTGCCGCTCCCGGTCGGGGAATTTCACGATCTTGTCCTCGACGCTGGGACAGTAACGGGGGCCGATGCCCGTGATATGTCCTCCGTATAACGCTGATTTATTTAAGTTTGCACGGATAATGGCGTGCACCCGCTCATTGGTGTACCCCAGGTGGCAGCTGAGCTGCGGGAGCGCCGTCCTCCGGGTCCGGAAGGAGAAGAAGGTGGGGGCCTCGTCCCCCTTCTGCTCCTCCAACTGCGAATAGTCGATGCTGTCCCGGTGGAGGCGCGGCGGGGTCCCGGTTTTGAGCCGGTTTAATATAAAGCCTTTGTTTTTAAGGTTTTGCGCCAATTCCACCGAGGCCCTCTCCCCTATCCGGCCGCCGCTCCAGCTCCCGTCGCTGATCCGCAGC
Source organism: Acidobacteriota bacterium (assembly GCA_016934555.1). GTDB lineage: Bacteria > Acidobacteriota > UBA6911 > UBA6911 > UBA6911 > UBA6911. The sequence goes on from JAFGSS010000154.1 coordinate 9,458, forward strand.
GTCCCGTTGAGGAAGGTGCCTGCGGTCAGGATGACGGCCCGGCAGGGGAGCGACCGCCCGTCGGCGAGCCGCACCCCGCGTACCCCTTCCTCCCCCAGGATCAGGTCGACCACCTCGGCCTCGAGGACCTCGAGCCGGGGCTGGGCTGCGCACAGGTCCCGCATGTAGTTGATATATCTGGCTTTATCAGACTGACAGCGCGGGGCCTGCACGGCCGGTCCCCGGCTCGAGTTCAGGAGCCGGAACTGGATCCCGGTGGCGTCGGCCACCTCCCCCATGACTCCGCCGAGCGCGTCGATTTCCCGGACCATGTGCCCCTTGGCGATTCCCCCGATGGAGGGGTTGCACGACATCTGGGCGAGGCGGCCGGCGTCGAGGGTGCACAGGAGGGTCGCCGCCCCCATCCGGGCGCTCGCGATCGCGGCCTCGCACCCGGCGTGCCCCCCTCCCGCCACGATCACGTCGCAGCTTCCGCGCACTCGTCGCGCCATGTTCCCCCCGCGCCCCCTATTTTCCGATGCAGAACCGCGAAAAGATCTCGGTCAGGAGGTCCTCGGTATGTACCTCCCCCGTCAGCACCCCCAGGCTCTCGAGCCCCCGGCGCAGGTCATAGAGCGCGAACTCCTCCGACATCCCCCCGGCGAGCGCCTCCGCCGCCGCCCCGAGCCGCTCCGCGGCCTCCTCGAGCTGCCGCCGCTGCCGTAACCGGGTGACGAGGACCCCCTCCCGCTCCAGGGCCACTCCCCCCGTCATCTCCTCGACCATCCAGCCGCGCAGTTCCCCGATCCCGTCCCCCCGCAGGGCCGAGACTTCAAAAACGGGCCACCCCCGGGCAAACTCTTCGGCATCCTCCGCTTTCCACGCGCCCGGCAGATCGGACTTGTTCAGCACCACCGCCCCGCGCACCCCCACGAGCCGCTCCCGCATCCTCATGTCCTCCTCCGAGGGCGCCCGCGCCCGGTCGGCCACCAGCACCACCGCGTCCGCGTCCCCGATCGCCTCGACACTCCGGTCGATGCCGAGCCTTTCCACGGGGTCCTCCGAGTGCCGGATCCCGGCCGTGTCCTGGAGGTGGACCGGGATCCCCCCGATGCTGCTCGACTCCGACACCAGGTCGCGCGTCGTCCCCGGGAGCCGGGCCACGATGGAGCGGTCGCGCCCGAGCAGGGCGTTGAACAGGCTGCTTTTCCCCACGTTCGGCCGGCCCACGACCGCAAGCGTGAAGCCCTCCCGCACGATCCTCCCCCGGCGGTAGGAGTCGACGGCCCGCCCCAGCCTGCGCCGGGCCTCTTCGAGCCGGTCGACCATCCCGCGGCGCGAGAGCGCCGGCACGTCCTCCTCCACGAATTCCACCGCGGTCTCGAGCTCGACGATGATGTCGACGACGGCGTCCCTGACCGGCCCGATCTCGCGCCCGAGCTCCCCCGAGCGCTGCCGCAGCGCCGTCTCGGCCTGCAGCAGGGTCTGGGCCCCGATCAGATCGGCCACCGCCTCCGCCTCGGCCAGGTTCATCTTCCCGTTCGCGAAGGCGCGCAGGGTGAATTCCCCCGGCCCGGCCAGCCGCGCTCCCTGACCGCACAGCGCGTCGATGAGGGCCGCGGCGATGACGGGGCTCCCGTGGGTGGAAAATTCGACCATCGCCTCCCCGGTATAGGAATTCGGGGCGCTGAACCGCAGCACGAGGGCCTCGTCGATTTCGGCGCCCTGGGAGTCGAGGATCCGCCCGAGGAGGGCCGTGCGCAGGGGGACCGGGCTTTTCCGGCTGTAGGGGACGAAGACCTTTCCGGCGAGCTCGAAACTCCGCTCCCCCGACAGGCGCACCACCGCGATCCCCGAGTGTCCCGGCGGGGTGGACAAGGCGCAGATGGTATCCCTGAGATCTTCCATGTTCGAGAGACCGGCGGTTCCCGCAGGCATTATAGTGCAGCGCCGGGGTCCCGGTCCCCGAATTCTTCAGGCAGGGTACAGGGTGACCGAGCGGTTGTCCCCGTCCCCCTGGCTTTCGCTCCGCACCCCCGGCGTTTCGGCGAGAACCAGGTGCACGATCCTTCTTTCCCGGGGCGTCATCGGCTGCAGGGTGAGGGGTTTGCGGGAGGCGACCACCTTTTCCGCCGCCATCCGGGCCAGGAGCCGGAGTTCCATCTCCCGGTGCTTGCGGTAATCGTCCGAATCGAGGATGATGCCGGGCGCCTCTGTCCCCGCCCCCGGAAAGATCCGGTTGAGGAGGTATTCGGTCGAGTTCAGGAGCGCCGCGCCGTTGGCCAGCAGGCACGTCCGGTCGGGCCCCGTCAGGTTGATATGGACGACCCCGTCCTCCTCCCGCACCCCGGCGTCCAGATCGAGCTGCGAATGCTCGATCAGCGTCAAGAAGAAGGATTCGATTTCCGCAAGGGACCCGCCCTTACGCCCTGGCCTTTGCGGGCTTCGCTGCTGTTCCGTCACCCATCCACCTCTCGGCTATTTTTTGAAACAAAACCTGGAAGATATTACTGCACAGGAAATAGAGGTTCAAGCCGCTCGAAAAATTCAGGAACATGACCGTGAAGATGACGGGCATGATCATCATCATCTTCGCCTGCATCGGGTCGGCCCCGGGCGTCATCGGCGTCAGCTTCTGCGAAATGAACGAGGTGATCCCCATGACGACGGGGAGCACGTAATAGGGGTCCTTGAGCGACAGGTCGTGGATCCACCAGATGAAGGGCGCCTGGCGCAGCTCGATGGAGTAGGCCAGCAGCGCGTAGAAGGCGAACAGGAGCGGGAACTGGAGCAACAGGGGCAGGCACCCCCCCAGGGGGTTGACGTTGTGCTCCTTGTAGAGCGCCATGATCTCCTGGTTCATCTCCGCCCGTTTCGGGTCGGTCTTCTTGTACCGGCGGTATTTCTCCTGGATCGCCTTCACCTTGGGCTGGACCGCCTGCATCCTCTTCATGGACACCATCTGCTTGAGGCGGAAGGGGAAGAGCAGCAGCGACAGCAGCAGGGTCAGGATGACGATGGCCCACCCGTAGTTGTGCACGAACTGGTGGATCCACTCGAGCGCGGCCAGCAGGGGGTAGACGAGGAAGGAGAACATCCCGTAGTTGACGACGCCGGTGATGTCGCCCGAGCGGACCGCCTTGAGGTGGTCCTGGTCCTTGGGCCCGACATAGAGCTGGTAGCGGGCGCTCCCCGTCATCGGGAGGGTGAGTTCGAGCAGGTCCCGGTCGACCGTATCCCCGTCGAGGGCCGCCGTCTTGACCGCGTGTTTGCGGATGTTGAAATGCCCGAGCGGCCCGTCGGGGATGGCGATCATGCTGAAATACTGCATGTCGAGCCCGACCCAGCGGATATCCCCCTCGATCTTCTTGATCTCGCTCTCGCTCTTGGGAGGCCCCTCGCGCCGCGCCTTGCCGTCGGAATAGTAGATGGCCTCGAGCTTGGCCATGCGGCTGGAGATGTGCTCCTGCTCCGGGCCGATATCCTTTCCGAGGAAATAGTGGCCCGCCAGCGGCACCCCCCCCTTCGTGCACTCGATCGCGAGATCGACCAGGAAGTTCTCCCGGTCAAAGCTGTAGCGCTTCTCGACGACGAGGTCCCCCCGCCGCAGGAGCAGGCGCACGGTGGCCGGGGGCGCGAGCACCCCGCCCCCCAGCTGCCCCCCCTCGACGGTGACTTCGTAGAGCGCGTCGCCCGCAAGCGCCGTCAGGGCTTCGTCCCCGAACAGGAGAGCCCCGGGCCGCGGGCCCGTCTCCCCCCCGCGCGCGGGAGCCACCATCTCGAACACCTTCTGCTGCCCGGACCGGTATTTGTTCAGTTCCCAGCTCGAGAGCACCCCGCCCCGGTTGTCGATGACGGCGGTGTAGAGGTTGCCCATCACCGTGATCTTCTGCGCCTCGGCCCTGGTGTCTTCCGCCCCGGCCGGAAGCGCGGCCTGAGTCGCGGCCTCCGCGGCGGCGGCTTCGGCGATCCCGCTCGCCCCGCCCGCCAGGGCCGGGGTCTCCGCCGGAGCGGGCGCTTCCGTCCGCGGCCTTACGCTTTCGACCCCGGGCGCCCCCCCGCGCTCCGCCATCCTCTCCCGCTGAAAGTGGGAGAAGAGGACGAAGACCACTATCGATAATCCAATGGCTATGATGGCTCTTTTTTCCATAATGTACCGGACGGGGGCGAACCCCGGTCCCCCTTTCTGGTCTGGCCTACGGGACAGGGTCCACCCCTCCCGCAGAGAACGGATGGCAACGCAGCAATCTCCGGATCCCGAGCCAGCCCCCCCGCAGGAGCCCCCGTTTCCTGATAGCCTGCATCATATATACGGAACAGGTCGGTTCAAAGCGACAGGCGCGAGGCAGCCAGGGAGACATGAAGCGCTTGTACACCCCCAGCGCGAAAATCACTCCGCTCCCGATGCCGTCCCCGATCCTTCGCCCGAGGCCCGATCCCGTCATGGTGTGTCCTGCCCGCCCTGGCGGCAGACCTTCCTCACCGCGGCCAGAAACTCCGTGCGCAAGGTGTCGTAATCCACCCCGACACAACCCGATTTGGCATTGACGACAATATCTAACTGGCTTGGAATTTGGTGGAAAGATCTCCGAAAGATCTCTCTGAACAAACGCTTTATGCGATTCCGGACAACGGCGCCTCCGACTTTCCTCGACGCGGTGATTCCCAACCGCGGATGCCCGAGGGTGTTTTCGCGGCAGAAAAGCACAAACCTTCCGCTATGCAGCTTCCTGCCCGTCTTGTAGAGCGCCCGGTAGTCCGAGGTTCGAACGATTCGGACATGATGCGGGAATGCCTCACACGTCGCCTTATCCACTCACTGTAAGCCTTTTACGCCCCTTGGCGCGCCTGCGCTTCAGCACCAGCCTTCCCCCCTTGGTCGACATGCGTTCCCTGAAACCGTGGGTCTTCTTGCGCTTGCTGTTATTGGGTTGGTACGTCCTTTTCATGGTGCCACTTTCTCCAGATTACGGCATTAGCCTCGGATCAAAAGCTTAAATCATAGAAACTGCGGAGGAAAAAAGCAAGGGCAACCATGCTCCCCGCCCCCTCCCGCCCCCGCTTTTCTTACTTTTCCCTCCTGCCCGCCCACCAGCCGTCCCCCCGGAGGCGCAGTTCGTCGAGCGCCTGCTGGATCCTGGCCCGGCAGTCGTCGAGTTCGCCCGCCGCGGCGCACTCGGCCGGGATCGGGTCGCCGATGAGGAGCACGGCGCGCGAAAACGGCTTCGGGATCTCGAACCGGTCCCAGCTCCGGAGCATCCACTTCCTCTCGACCGAAATCCCGAAAGGGATGACGGGGTTCCCGCTTTTCCACGCCAGGTAGGCGGCCCCCGCCTTGGCCACGTAACGCGGACCGCGCGGGCCGTCGATGGCGAACCCCACGTCCCCCCCCTGCCGCAGAATGCGCAGCATTTCGCGGGCGGCCCCGTGCCCCCCGACCGAACTCGAACCGCGCACCGCCGTGTAGCCGAGCCGGCGGATCACGCGCGCGATATACTCCCCGTCCCGGTTGCGGCTCGTCATCACCGCGATGCCGCGGTTGCGGAAATACCAGGAAGCCAGAAACAACCGCCCGTGCCAGAAGGCGAGGATCCACCTCTTCCCGGCGCCGTGCACCGCCTCGAGCTTTTCCCAGCCGACGACGTTCCACCGCAGCGTGCGGCCGATGAGGCCGATGACGCGGCGCCCGAGCCAGGCGACCGCGCCCACCCTGGTCCGGTCCATCATGGGAGCGCCGCGCGCACCCTTTCGGGCGTAAGCGGGAGCCGGCGGATCCGGACCCCGGCGGCATCGGACAGGGCGTTGGCCATCATCGCCCCCATCCCCACGATCGGGGGCTCTCCGCAGCCCGATGAGGGGATGGCTTGATTGTCCACCAGCACGCATTCGATCTCGGGCACCCAGGAAAACCGGGGGATCCGGTAGGTGCCGAACCCGAGATCCAGAATCCTTCCCCCCTCGAACCGGATCTCCTCGCTCAGGCAGTAGCCCAGGCCCATCGTGACGGCGCCCTCGATCTGCATCCGCGCCCCCTCCGGGTTGATCACGGGCCCCATGTCCTGGGCGAGCACCACCTTCTCCACAACGATGCGGCCTTCCCGTTCGAGCCGGATCCGGCCCATCACGCACACGTAGGTCCCCAGGTAATCGAGGCACGCCATCCCGCGCCCCCGGTTCCCGCCCGGCCGTCCCTCCCCCCAGCCGAATTTTTCCGCCGCCGCCCGGACCACCCGCACCATCCGTTCATCCTTCAGGTTGTGAAGCCGGAACCCGAGCGGATCCATCCCGGCCGCGGCCGCCATCTCGTCGATGTGCGACTCGCGGGCGAAGATGTTGCTGTTGCTCCCCGGTCCGCGCCAGGCCCCGGTGGGGAAAGGGTGCGGCCCGCCGCCGCCGAAGGCGCTCCCCCGCGAAAGGGTCCTGACGTGGGGGACATCGTAGATGTTTTCGCTGCTCCGGTCCCCCGCGAAAAGGACGTGACAGTCCCAGAAGGCGATGCGGTGGCGCGCGTCGAGCCCCGAGCGGATCCTGACCGCGGCCGCGGGCTGGAAAGTGTCGTAGAAGAATTCCTCCTCGCGCGTCCAGGCCACCTGCACCGGCCGGCGCGCCATCCGGGAAAGGCGCGCGGCCTCGACCGCCTGCCCGACCTGGCTCTTTCCGCCGAACCCCCCCCCGACCCAGGGGGTGATGATCCTGACCTTTTCGGGCGCCATCCCCAGGACCCGGCCGATCTCCTGGTCGGCCCCGAAGGGGCGCTGCGTCCCGACCCACACGGTGGCCCCGTCCTCCCGGACATCAGCCAGGGCGCTGTGCGTCTCGAGCGGCGCGTGCGCGACATAGGGAGAAAGGTAGACGGCTTCGAACCGCCGCACGCTCTCCCGCTCCCCCAGCCCGATCTCCCCCTTCTCCTCCACGATCGTGTCGCGCGCTTCCGCCCCGAGGATCCGCTCGTGGATGGTCCGTTCGTTGACCCCCGACGGCGCCTCGGCGTATTCCGCCTCGACGAGGCCAGCCGCCCTCTCCGCCATGTCGGGCTCGGGGTGCACCACGCCGATGAAGTCCCCGTCCACGAACACCTCCGCGCCGGGCACCTTTCCGGCCGCCGTGGTGTCGACCCGCTCGAGCCTGGCGCCGTGGGCCGGGGGGCGCACCACCCTGCCGTAGAGCATCCGGTCGATGCGGATGTCGGCGGAGAACGCCGCCCTGCCGGTGACCTTGTCGCGAAAATCGGGGCGCGCAAGCGACCGGCCGCAGACGCGGAAGTGCTCCGGCGCCTTCAGGCCGGGCTTGTGTCCCAGCCGCCGCTCGATGACGGTCCCCCGGACGAGGGTGCCGTAACCCACCCTCCTGTCGGCGTGGGCGGGGTCGAACACCACCCCGTCCTCTACCCGGAGCCTCTCCGCGGGCGATTTCAGGTGCTCCGCCGCGAGCTGGATCAGGACTTCGCGGGCCTCCGCCCCCGCCGCCCGCAGCACCGGGCCGAGGATCTTGATGCTGCGCGAACCGTTGGTCCCCGCGTCCCACGGGCAGAGGGCCGTGTCCCCCAGCACCATTTTCACGGAGGAAAAGGGGACCTCCAGCTCCTCGGCCAGCAGCTGCGCGAGCGAGGTGACGACCCCCTGGCCCAGCTCCACCTTGCCTGCGAAGCACGTCACCCCGCCGTCCCCGGCGATCCGGAGATAGGCGTTGAAATCCTCGGGGTAGCCCCGCGGGCGCGAAAACGGTTGCCCGACAAGCAGGCCGTCGGCGGAGGCGATGATGTAGAGCCCGGGCCCCAGGAGCTTGAGAAAGTCCCTGCGGGGGAGAGGGCGGGAGACATCTTCCTGCATGGGTTTCCCCTTTCCGGCCCCGACGGGCCGCTCATTGGCTACCAGATTAAGCCAATCCAGCGGGGAATTTAACCCTTTTTCGGCCCGAATCAGGCGATCCTGGCCTCGCGCCGCTCCGGCCGCCGCGCCGCGGCCTCACGCTCGGGGTAGACCACGCGGCGGGTCGGGGGCTGGCGCATGACCCCGCCTTCCCTGCGGATCCGGCGGTTTTCACGCAGGGCGAACACCCGCACCGCCATCGCCTTGAGCCGGTCGGTGAGCGACATGGGGCCGAACGCCTCCCGGTACATGCCCATCACCTTGCGGCACTTGGCAACCGCCTGCTCATTGGGGGAGTACCGCAACATGGTACCCAGCGCGGGGCGGAAAAGGAGGGCCGTCTTCTTCACGCACTCCAGCCGGGAGCGCATGAAGGGGTCGGGCGCCGGGGCCTGCCCCTGCACGTAGCGCAGGGTCTTGGGATCCCAGACGAGGCCCTTCTTCTCCCGCTGCTCGATCTCGGCCCGCAGGTTCAGGTACCCTTTCACCGCCGTGTGCGCCATGGCGAGCACTCCCGGCCCCTGCTCCTCGTATTTGCGGACGAAGGCGTCCTTGAGGTAGCGGGCCGATTCGGGAAGGGTGAATTCCGGGTGGTGGAACCAGATCTCGTCCTGGCCATGCTTCTTCGGCCAGGGGATATCCGCCAGCAGCTTCCCGGCCTCCTCGTAGTCCCGGTACAGCTGCGTCCCCGGGGTGGGGCCGAGTTCCATGAACTGCGAGAAGTCCGACTCCAGGCTGAGGGCCCAGTCGATGTCCTCGTGGATCGTCTTCTTGTCGTGATGCTCGAGAAAGAGGATCGAGGAAGCCAGCACGCTGATCCCGTGGTCCTGCAGCTCGGCGATCAGCCGGTGCAGGTCGATCCCCCGCGTCTTTTCGAACAGGTTGGCTTTGCTCTCGACCCCGATCCATATGAAATTGATCCCGAGCCGGATCAGAAAGTCGATCCCGAGCGCCGCCAGGGTCTCGGCGGAGGAGAAAATGCTGAAACTATACGCTTTCCCGTTTCTCTCCATTTCCGCCAGAAGCTCCCGCGCGCGCACCGGGTCCTTGCAGAAGTTCTCGTCCATCACGCCGAAGTCGTCGACCCCCAGCTCCTGCTCCGCTTTCCGGCAGGCCTCGAACACCTCCTCTCCCGTGGCGAGGAAGGCGGTGTATTTGCGGTCGAATTTGTGCGAGGTGGAGCAGAAGCGGCAGGAATTCGTGCACCCCACTCCCGGAATGAGGATCCCGGCCTTCCCGAGGAGCGGGGCCCCGTAGACGTAGCTGTTGACGGCCGACTGGACCACGGGGTGCACGATGGGGCGGTCGGTTTCCTCCCCGAAATACTGCCGCAGCCAGACCACCCCTTCCCCGTGGCAGATCTCGTCGCAGTCGATCAGTTCCTCAATGTGAGGTACGGCCGTGCCGTGCCCGCCGATGAGGATCTTCGCCCGCGGGGCGGCGCTGCGGATATACTCGGCCATGCGCCGCGCCTTCAGCACGTTCGGGACGATGAAGGAGATCCCCACGTGGGTGTAGCCGCCCGTGTCGATTTCGCGCGTGAACTCTTCCCAGGAAGGGAAGTCGAGCACCGTCACCGGAAGGTTCAGGTTTTCGGCCAGCAGGTAGAGGCCGAAGCTGGGGTTGGAGGAGCGGGGGGAATGGATCCCCTGTTCCCGCGTCACCTGGTTGTTGAGCAGTTCCATGGTGCACAGCGCCTCACCGGTGTCATCCTGCACTCCGTAAGGCTTGTAAACCCCGCATAGCAGAAGTCTCGTCATCAAATATTCCCTTCCGTACTCGTTTGGGTGACTTTTTCAAACAGGCGAGGAAAACCGCGGAACGAGTAGACTATTCCCTGACTGCGAATCCAGTCGCACTAAGAAGGTACTGGAATCGGGGCCCGATGTAAACGCTTATTCGTAGCGGAGCGCCTCGATGGGATCGAGTTGCGCCGCCTTGCGCGCGGGCCAGACGCCGAAGACCAGCCCGATGCCGATGGAGACCACCAGGCCCGCAACGACGGCCCAGAGGGGGATGACGGCCGGGAGCGCCGGAACGAGGAAGACGATGAGGTAGCTGACGGCCACGGCCAGGAGGATGCCGAAGACGCCCCCGATCCCCGTCAGCGTCATGGCTTCGAACAGGAACTGCAGGACGATGTCGCGCCGGGTCGCCCCGATCGCCTTGCGCACCCCGATCTCGCGCGTGCGCTCGGTCACAGAGACCAGCATGATGTTCATCACGCCGATGCCGCCGACGAGGAGGCCGACGCTGGAAATGGCGATGGCGACCAACCCGATCACCCCGGTGATCGAATCGAGCTGCGTGATGACGCGGTCCGCGGTGGTGAGGTCGAAATCGTTCTCCTCCCGCAGCCCGACCCCCCGCCGGCGCCTCAGGAGGCTTTCCACCTCGTCCAGGGCCTCCGACCGCCGCCCCGACTCGGCCTGGATGAAGAGGATGTGCTTGTCCTCCCACGGCATCATCTTCAGCATCGACCCGTAGGGGAGGATGACGATATTGTCCGAACCTTCGCTCAGAAAGCTCGACTTGCTCTTCTCGGTGACCCCGATGACCGTGTGCGGGTGCCCCTGCACCAGGATCTGCTTCCCGATCGGGTCGGAGTAGGTGAACATCGCCTCGGCCGCATCGGGCCCCAGGACGGCCACGGGCATGCGGTGCCGCTCCTCGGAATCGGAGAAAAACCGGCCGTTTTCCACCTTGACGTTGGCCACCGCGCCGTAGTTGGCCGAAACCCCGAGGAATTCGGCGTTGCGCAGGGTGCTCCCCTTGTACTGGACCTGGATGCGGGTCCCGAACGGGACCAGGCGCCAGCTCACATCACGGACCGAAGGGCACTGCTCCCGGACCGCCACCGCGTCGGCCAAGCTGAGGGGCTTGCGCAGCATTTCCTCCCGGGAGCGGCGCCCCACCTGGACCCCCGTATTCATGTGAAAGGCGAAGATGTTGTTGGTCCCCAGGTCCTCGATCTGCGAGACCACGCTCTGGCGCATCCCCGTGAGGATGGAAGCGATGACGATGACCGTGAGCACCCCCACGACGATCCCGAGCACGGTCAGGAAAGAGCGGAATTTGTGGGCCATGAGGGTGTCGAAGGCCATGCCCAGGTTTTCGCGATATTCGATCATTGCCGTATGCCCGCAGTCCTAACTTTTCGTAAGCGCCACGATCGGGTCGAGCTTGGAGGCCTTGTAGGCGGGATACAGGCCCGAGATCACCCCCACCCCGCCCGACGTGAGCATGGCGATGAGGATGTACCCGAAGGTGATGTGCATGGGGATCGGGCTGGCCGCCTCCACGATGACGCCTAGCCCGTAGGAGAGGAGAATGCCGATGACACCCCCGATGGAGGCGAGCAGGGCGGACTCGACCAGAAACTGCATCAGGATGTCGCTCCGCCGGGCGCCCACGGCCTTGCGCGTCCCGATTTCGACCGTCCGTTCGGTGACGGTGACCAGCATGATGTTCATGACCACGATCCCCCCCACCACGAGCGAGATCAGGGTTATGGGCGTCACCACCATGGCGATGGCGCCCGTCAGCTGCCCGACCATGTCCTGGACGGCGCTGCTGGCGAGGATGTCGAAGTCGTCCTCGCGGCTGGGCCGGAGCTTGTGCCGGGCCCTCAGGATCTGGCGGACCCCGTCCTGGGTCGATTCCATGGCGGCTTCCGACGGGGCCCGGACGCGGAACTGGATGGAGCGGTGCAGGCCGTATTTTTTCAGGAAGGCGGTATAGGGGACATAGATATTGTTGTCGAGCGACTGCCCCATCATGTTGCCGTTTTCGACTTCGACCCCGATGACGGTGAAATTGTCCCCCCCCAGCTTGAACTCCTTCCCCACCGCCTCGGCGGCGCCGAAGAGTTCCTCCCGGACCCCCGACCCGATCACGGCATAGGGACGCGCGTGGGCCACGTCGAAACTGGAGATGAAGCGCCCCTCCTCGAGGTCCAGGGTCTGGATCCGGGGCATGTCGGCGTTGACGCCCGAAACGCTCGCCTCGTAAAAGATCCTGGCCCCCCTCCGGGCGTCGTCGCTCCCGCGGATCACGGGGGAGATCGCCTCGCACTCCTCGCACCGCTCCTCGACCGCCCTCATGTCTTCCGGGTAGATGTTCTTGTTCCGCTTGATGAGCTTCTCGAACTCCTCGGAGGAGACGTTCACCCGGGCGAAGCGGGAAACGATGAAGGTGTTGCTGGCGAAGGAGGAGGAGAGGCGTTCGGAAATGTACGCCCCGAGCCCGCCGATGGCGCCCCCCACGGTCACCACGCTGGCGACGCCGATGATGATCCCGAGCAGCGTCAGCACCGACCGGAGCTTGTGGGTCCAGATCGAGTCGAGGGCGATGCGAAACGCCTCCCAGGCCATGGCCGATACGCGCCTTTTCTTCCCTCCGTCCGGCAAATCGGTAACCTCCGTTCCCCTCCCCGCCCGGGACGCGGCGGGGCACTCTCCTTAATACGCCGGCGGGCGCCGAAATGTTCTCCGATATCCTTAATAGGGGGGATTACCCGCGGGAGCGGCGGGCGGGGGGGACCTGGAGCCAGGCCCCGGCCCTGATCATGCTCCGGGAGGAGAGGTTGTTGGCCTGCCGCAGCGCCTCGACCGTCGTGCCGTACCGTTTGGCGATTTCCGAAAGGGTCTCTCCGCGCTGCACCCGGTGCCGGCGCGCGGCGGACTCGTCATCCCCCAGGGCCATGCCCGAGGGCACCCGCAGGGAGGCCCCGGCCTTGATCGTGTTCCGGGAGGAGAGGTTGTTGGCCTGCCGCAGCGCCTCGACCGTCGTGCCGTACCGTTTGGCGATTCCCGAAAGGGTCTCTCCCCGGCGCACCTCGTGCACGCCTGTCCCCGAGGACGCCGCGGAAACGACCGGTTCATCGCTCCCTCCGCCGGAGGAATCCGACGGCACCCGGAGCATCTGTCCCTCCCTGATCCTGTGGGCGGAGGAGAGGTTGTTGGCCCGCATCAGCTCCTTGACCGTCGTCTTGTACCGCCGGGCGATGGCCGACAGGGTGTCGCCCCGGCGCACCCGGTGCCCCTGGTCGACCCTGGCCCTGGGGAGGGCGGCGATCCTCGTCTCCGCGTCGGCGACCGTCTCCTCCGGCACCCGGAGCTCGAAGCCGGGATAGTCGGGGGGGGTGGTCACCCCCTTCAGGGAGGGGTTCAGCCGCCGGAGTTCGTCGAAGGTGACCTCGAGCGCCCTTGCCGCCGCCCGCAGGTCGATCGGCTTGGAAACACCCACCTTCTGATAGCGCAGCGGGGGGGAGAGCTCGACGGGCAACCCGTATTTTTCGGGGTTGCGCGCCAGGATGGTGCTGGCGTGGATCAGGGGGATGTGGTTCAGCGTCTCTTTCGGGAGTTTCCGCTGGAGCTTCGCGAGCTCCCAGAAGTCCCGGATCCCGGTGCTCTCGATCAGGCGCTTGACCTTCCCCTCACCCCAGTTGTAGCCGGCCAGCGCGAGGTTCCAGTCCCCGAACATGGCGTAGAGGTCCTTCAGGTACCGCGCCGCCGCCCGGGTCGCCTTTTCCGGGTCGGAGCGCTCGTCCACGTGGCGGTTGACCTTCAGCCCGTACCGGACGGCCGTTCCCTCCATGAACTGCCAGATCCCCCTGGCGCGCGTCCTCGAGAGGGCGTGCGCCTTGAAATGGCTCTCGACCTGCGCCAGGTTGATCAGGTCGAGCGGGATCCCCTCCTCGCGGAAGATCGTTTCGATCAGCTCCCGGTACTGCCCGCTCCGGACCAGCCCCTCCTCGAACGGTTTCCGCCCCCGCTGGAGCCAGTGCTGGATCGAGTGGATCACCAGCTCGTTGACCGCGATCGGAATGTCGTACCTGCGCTCGGCGATGCTGGCCGTCAGGGCCTCCCGCAGAACGGGGTCGTCCGTCATCGCCCCCAGGTCCAGGTCGCCGTACTCCTCGACGCTTTCCACCTCCTCCTCGAATTCCACGGAAACGTAGAGGTAGCGCGATTCCGCCTCCTTGATCTCCCCGATGAGGTCCTGGAAGTAAACGGCGAGCTCCGGATGGGCCGCGAGGTCCCACTCCGACTCGAGCAGCATGTCGACCGCCTGGTCGAAGTGCTCCCGGGCGCCCTCGGGGTCGCCGGCGCGGATGAGGGTTTCCCCTTCGAGCAGAAGCTCCCTGGAGGCCTCGATCAGCGCGCCCGCCTCCGTGTCGGCCGCGGACGAGGGTCCAGCCGCCCCCCAGGCCGGGAGAAGGAGGCAAAAGAGGGTTGCTATGCCGTATCCGGGCGAAAACCTTTTCATGATCCCGATAATTTCAGCGAGGGAGCACGGGCGGATCGATCCGCCCCGAAGTCATGAGCGATTTTGCTTCCGGCATCACCTCGAGCGCCTTCAGCACCTGGTTGTCCCCCTGGACCCCGATCTTGTACCCTTCCTCGATCCCGAGGGCGGAGGTGAAGACTTCCTGCCGGATGCGCCTCTTTATGAGATCGACATTCCCGTCGATATCTTCATCGGAAAATTCGACGCCCCGGTCCTTCAGGAACTGCCGGAAATCGGCGAGAACGTCACCCGTGACCTGGAAATCGGGCAACGTCTTCCCCTCCAGAACCGCGGGATCCCCGTTGCGCGCCAGGCGCTGGAACTCGCCGGCGAAGGGAACCTCGCCCGAGGTCAGGCGCCGCGCGTACTGGAAGAAGACGTCCTTGCTCGCCAGCAGCATCTCGAACCGGTTGAGCTCGCGCGCCGCTTCCGTGATATCCGGGGTGATCCCCCCCCCGCCGTAGACCTTGCGTTTGCCGTCGGTGGAGTAGACCTCGCGCTCCCGGTCGGGCGCGGGGGGTTCCAGCTCCCCCTCGATGTAGTAGTATTCGAGGCTGGACCCGGAATAATCGCGCTGGATCAGCCTGCCGCTCGGGGTGTAGTACTTGGCCGTGGTCAGCGCCATCCCGGTGTCGTTGTCGAGGGTGAACACCGACTGGACCAACCCTTTGCCGAAGCTGGTCTCCCCGACGATGAGGGCGCGGTCGTGGTCCTGCAGCGCGCCCGACACGATTTCGGAGGCGCTGGCGCTGTGGCGGTTGATCAGCACCACCAGGGGCACCCGGACCTTCTCCTCGCCGGGGGCGGCGTAGGACTTGGTGGAGCCGCCCGCCCGCCCCTTGGTGGAGACGATCAGCTCCCCCCGGGGGAGGAAGTAGTCCGACACGGCGATCGCCTGGTTCAGCAGCCCGCCCGGGTTGTCGCGCAGGTCCAGGACGAGGCCCGACAGGCCCTGGAACAGCTCCAGTTTATCCCCCAGCTCCTGGGCGGTGGACTCCGAAAAGCGGTCGATCTTGATGTAGCCGATCCCCGGTTTCAGCTCGAAGGCGTAGGGGACCGTCACCATCGGGATCTCGTCCCGCTCGACCGTCACTTCGATCGGTTCCCGGACCCCCGGGCGCTCGATCGTGATGTCGACGGTGGTGCCGCGGGGCCCCTTCAGGTGACCGACGACCTCGTCGGAGGTCCAGTCGTCGATCGGCTCCCCCCCGATGCGGGTGATGACGTCCCCGGCCCTGAGCCCCTTCTTCTCCGCGGGGGTGCCGATGGCGGGCGGCTCCACGATGACGTGCCGCCCCTGGTCCCGAAGCAGGGGCCGGACCCGGATCCCGAGGCCGTAGTAGCGGCTGTGCTGGTCTTCCCGCAACCGCGCGAACTCCTTGGGATCGAGGAAACTGGAGTGGGGGTCGAGCCTCCGGAGCATCCCCTTGATGGAACTGTAGACCAGCTTGTCGGAACCGACCGGGTCCACGTAGTTCTGCTCGACGACCTCCAGCGCCTCGGTGAAATTCGCGAGGAATTCGTTCGGGGGGGTGGAGGCGTCGGCCGCCGATCGGCTGAACGTAGGGTCTCCCAGCAGGCCGCCCATGAGTGAAAAAACCGCCACTATCGCTACCAGGAGGATGGCAAATCCATGTTTCATAAAGGGTTGGCTCCCATGCGGAACATTCGCCGATGAGTATAGCACGCGCCCGCCGGCCGGCACAAGCGCCAGAGCTCCGGCACCGGCGGCGACCCGGCTGCCCCTTCTTGACTTCGCATAAGCCCTAATCTAGACTCCCTACATCAATGTGCGAGGAAAGCGGGTGACTCATGGGTTCTCTCGGAATGCAGGAAATAGTCATCATTTTCATTCTTGCACTCATCGTATTCGGCCCCAGGAAGCTTCCCGAGCTGGGCAAGACGATCGGGAAGGGCCTGGCGGAGTTCAAGCGCGCCTCCAATGAGCTCAGGCAGACCTGGGAGGACGAGGTCAATCTCGACAAGGAAAAGGAAGAGATGGCCAAGGTGATCAGGGAAAGCACCATCAACCCGGGCGAAGTCATCGAAGACCTCAACAAGTCCCTCGAACCCGATCCCCAAAACACCGAACCCAAGAAATCAGATGAGTGACCCCACCGCGGAGCGGAAGCCCGGAGCCGAAGACCCCGAATCGGAGCAGGAATCAGGGAAGATGTCTTTCCTGGACCACCTCGACGAGCTGCGCAAGCGCCTGGTCCATGTCGCCATCTATCTCGGCGTCGGCTTCATCGTCAGCTGGTTTTTCGCCAGGCGGATCTATGATTTCCTCGCGGTCCCCATCACCCAGTCGCTTCCCGAGGGGACCAAGCTGGCCTACACCAACCCCACGGACCCCTTCACCCTGTACATGAAGGTGGCGCTGCTGGCCGGCATCTTCCTGACGCTGCCGCTGACGCTGTACGAGGTATGGAAGTTCATCGCCCCCGGCCTCTACCGGAAGGAGAAATCCTACGTCCTCCCCTTCCTGTTCTTCTCGATCCTCCTCTTTCTTTCGGGCGCCAGCTTCTGCTACCTCGTGGTCCTCCCCACCGCGTTCGATTTCCTGGTGAACCTGGGGGCCTCCTTCACCCCGATGATCCGGATCAACGAGTACCTCGACTTCACCAACATGATGCTCCTGGGGTTCGGCCTCATCTTCGAGATGCCGGTGCTGGCCGCCTTCCTGTCGATGTTCGGCCTCGTCTCGGCCCGGTTCCTCTGGAAGAAATTCAACTACGCCATGGTGGCGATCGTGGCGCTGGCAGCCATCATCTCCCCCACCGGGGACGCGCTGAACCTATTCTGGTGGTCGGCCCCGATGGTCGTCCTCTACCTCATCAGCATCGGGGTGGCCGCCCTGTTCGGCTGGCGTCGCAGGCGCAAAGGGCTGGTCTAGGCCCCCCGCGCCCTCCAGTGCGGCAAAATGGCCCTCCAGGGCTTCAAAGAACTCCGCCGTGGTGCGCGCCGCGTGCATCTCCCCCCTGAGCCGGGAGCCCCCGGGCAGCCCCTTGGAGAGGTACCCGCCCACTTTCTTGATCTTGCCCAGGGCCACGGGAGGGGGGACCTCGGCGCACACGCGCCCCAGGAAGGCGGACATGAACTCCATCCGCTCCCGGAGACTCACAGTTCCCGCCTTCCCCGAGGCCATGTAGTCCCGGCACTGCCGGATCAGCCAGGGGTTCGACAGGACCCCGCGCCCCATCATGACGCCGTCGACCCCGGTTTCCCGCAACATGCGCGCGGCGTCCTCGGGCGTGAACACGTCCCCGTTCCCCATGACGGGGATGCGGGCCCGGGTCTTGACCTCGGCGATCACCCCCCAGTCGGCCTTCCCGGAAAAGAAATCGGAGCGGGTGCGCCCGTGGATGGCCAGGGCGTCCACCCCGCAATCCTCCGCGAGCCGCAGCACCTCCAGCGCGTTGATGGAGTCGTGGTCCCACCCGGAGCGGATCTTCACCGTCAGGGGGATCCGGATGGCCCCCCGCACCGCCCGGAAGATCCTCTCGAGGAGCGGAAGGTCCCGGAGCAGACGGCTCCCCCCCCCCTGGCGCACCACCTTTTTGACCGGGCACCCGCAGTTGATGTCCACGATGTCGGCCCCCATCGCCTCGACCATGGCGGCCGATTCGGCCATCCGCGCGGGGTCCGCGCCGAAGATCTGGATGGCGACCGGGCGTTCCCCCTCAGCGAAACGGGTGATGTGGTCCGTCCGCCCCTGCCCGCGCGTCATCCCCTCGGTGCTGGCCAGTTCCGAAACCACCAGCCCGCACCCCCCCAGGTCCTTGACCGCCCGCCGGAAGACGGAATCGGTGTGCCCCGCGACCGGCGCGAGGACAAAGGGGGGATCGATGACGACATCCTTGATCTTGAACATGGGAGAATCATTATATCAGTGCTACAATCGACCCTTGACCGCGAATTGCGGCCCGGACCGGAATATGACCCACCCTCCCGCACAACAGGATCCTGGACCCCCGCTGATGGAACTCTGGCGCCGTTACCTCGAGCAGTACGCGGACCACGAGGGGGACGTCGCGGCACAGACCCTCGTCGCCGCCCACCACGCGTTCGAGGTCCTCACCGCCCTGGCCCGCATCCTCGACCCCCAGGAGCGCTATCGCCCGCTGATCGACCAGCGTGCGGCCATTTTTGCCGAAGGGCGCCTCGAGGCCCGGACGCACCCCGACCGCATGCTGAACGCGGCCTTTTCGCTCTACAACGCCCTGAACACCCTGGGCCACCAGCTGACCGGGGAGAACCCCGAAGCCAAGGGGCTGATCGCCGCGGTGGACGCCCGGGTGCGCGCGGAGGTGGAATCGGCGGGGCCCGAAGGGCGCGCGGCCGCCGCGCTGGGCGCCTGTTTCCCCCTGCTCGGGCTCGTCACCATCGCCGCCGACGGCGCACAGGAGCTGACGGACCCGATCCGGCACGTGGAGCGGCGGTTCGCCGAGGGGATGCGGGCGGTCCGCACCGACCGGGAGCGGCTGCTCGGCGCCCTCTACCGCATGGTGGAGATGGCCCAGCTCCTCGCCCTGGCCACCGACGCGGGGCTCAGGGACCGGATCGACCAGGTCGCCACCCGCTTCCGGGAGGAGGACCAGGCCGTGGACCCGGCGTTCAAGGAGCGCAACGGCTTCTGCCGCTTTTTCGAGCTCTGCCACATCCTGACGGTACAGGTCGGCACCCTGCTCTGAACCCCGCACTTTCTTTACGGCTTGAACCTCGCCGCGGAAAGGATTATTCTTTAGGGTTTTACTTGCATTTCAGGGCGTGGGGGTATGGAAAAAGCAGTGACCGAAGCTCCAACTACATCGATCCGGATATCCAATCGCGCCCGGCTGACGCCGCCGTCTCCGATCCGGAAACTGGCCCACCTGGCCAACCGGGCCAAGGCGGCGGGGACCCGGGTGTACCACCTGAACATCGGGCAGCCGGACATCGAATCCCCCCCGGAATTCCTGGAGGGGCTCAGGGCGTTCGACCAGAAGGTCGTAGCCTACGAGCAGTCGCAGGGAAACGAAGCGCTGCGGGCCGCCTGGTCCGCCTACGCCAACCGGACCCTGAACCTCCAGACCTCCCCCGAGCAGTTCCTCATCACCGTGGGCGCGAGCGAAGCGCTGGTCTTTCTGTTCATGACCTGCTGCGACCCCGGGGACGAGATCATCATCTTCGACCCCACCTACGCCAACTATCTCGGTTTCGCCTCGATCGCGGGCGTCACCCTGGTCCCCGTTCTGAGCGACATGGAGCACGATTTCGCGCTTCCCGACCGGGACCGGATCGAACGCTCGATCACGCCGCGGACACGCGCGATCCTCCTGTGCAACCCGAACAA
This sequence comes from Acidobacteriota bacterium, assembly GCA_016934555.1. Classification (GTDB taxonomy): domain Bacteria; phylum Acidobacteriota; class UBA6911; order UBA6911; family UBA6911; genus UBA6911. The sequence goes on from JAFGSS010000154.1 coordinate 28,931, forward strand.
CCCCACCGGGACCGTCTACGACCGGCAGGATCTCGAATTTTTGTTCGGCCTGTGCGAGGAGCACAATCTCTTTTTCGTGGTCGACGAAACGTACCGCGAGTTCGTCTACGACGATCTCCAGCCCCTGAGCATGCTGCACCTGGCCCCCCAAAGCGACCGCGTCATCGTCGTCGACAGCCTGTCGAAGCGCTTCAGCCTCTGCGGCGCGCGCGTGGGCAGCCTGATCACGGCCAACCAGTCGGTCCTGGCGGCGGTCCTGAAGATCCTCCAGGCGCGGCTGGCAGCCCCCACCATCGAGCAGTTCGCCGCGGCCTACATGCTGGAGCGGATCGGGGACAACTACCTGGAAAACATGCGGCGCGAGTTTCTTTCCCGCCGCGACACCCTTTACCGCGCGGTGAAGCGGATACCGGGCGTGGCGATCCACAAGCCCCGGGGGGCCTTTTACACCCTGGTCCAGCTTCCGGTACGCGACACCGACCATTTCGCCGCCTTTCTGCTCGACACCTTTTCCCACCACGGGGCCACGACCTTCATCGCCCCGGCGGCCGGTTTTTACATGCAGAACGACCGCGGGACGGACAAGGCCCGCATCGCCTACGTTATCCGGAGCACCGAAATCGAGGAGGCCGTCACCGTGCTGGCCGCCGGGCTCGAGCGGTATCAGCAGCAGTACCCTTGAACCGGGAACCCGGTGCTCCCCGCTTCCTTGCCGCACGATTTCGCAGCAGAATCCCGAGCGCCGTCTTTCCGGAACCCGATTGCGGCACGAGGTCCGCAATCCCAGGAACCGTTGGACCTTAACATTTATCGCATGGATAGGAGGGGCCGTCGTATGGCCGATGTTCAGACTCATGACCTCATCATTCTCGGGGCGGGATTAGCCGGCCTGCGCGCAGCCATCGAGGCTTCGCGCGTGACGCAGGGCAATATCGATATCGCGCTCATTTCCAAAAACCAGCTGATGCGGGCGCATTCCGTGGCCGCGGAAGGGGGCACCGCCGCGGTCCTCCGTCCCGAGGACGGCGACAGCCTCCAGCTTCACGCCTGGGATACGGTCCTGGGAAGCGATTTTCTGGCCGACCAGGATGTCGTGGATCTGTTCGTGCACTCCATACCGGGCGAAATCCTCCAGCTGGACCATTGGGGAATCCCCTGGACCCGCCGTTCCGACGGCCGCATCGCCCAGCGCCCCTTCGGGGGACACAGCTACCCGCGGGCCGTGCTCGCGCAGGACAAGACCGGCTTCTTCGAAATGCAGACGCTGTACGACACGGTCAACCGGTTTCCGCGCGTGCGGCACTACAACGAACACTTCATCACCTCGATCCTGATCGAGAACAACACCTTCGCGGGACTCACGGCCATCGACATGACCACGGGGAAGTTCAAGGTCATGCGCGGCAAGGCCCTCATCGTGGCCAGCGGCGGCGGCGGCACCCTTTTCGGGTTCACCACCTACTCGCAGACGGTCACGGGCGACGGCATGGCGCTGGCCTTCCGAGCCGGCATCCCCCTCGAAGACATGGAGTTCCTCCAGTTCCACCCCACCGGCCTGGTCCCCTCGGGAATCCTCATCACCGAGGCCTGCCGCGGGGAAGGGGGCTACCTGGTCAACAACAAGGGGGAGCGCTTCATGCACAAGTACGCCCCCGCCAAGGTGGAGCTGGGACCGCGCGACCTGATCTCCCGCTCCGAGATGATCGAGATCGAGGAGGGACACGGATTCGAGGGGCCGGACGGACTCGACTACATCCACCTCGACCTGCGACACCTGGGGGCGAAGCGGATCAACGAGCAGCTCCCCCTCATCCGCGAAGTCTGCATCGAGTTCAACGACCTCGACCCGATCCAGGAACCGATCCCCTGCCGCCCGGTCGCCCACTATTCCATGGGGGGGATCGAGACCGACATCAAGGGAGCCACCCGGGTCAAGGGGATCTGGGCCGCGGGCGAAGCCGCCTGCGTCAGCCTGCACGGCGCCAACCGCCTGGGCTCCAACTCCACGGCCGAGTGCCTGGTCTGGGGCAAGATCGCGGGCGCGGAAACCGGCCGCTACTGCGCGGAAGTGAGCGCGGCGCCCCCCGTTCCCGAAGCCAGGGTGCAGGCCGAATACAAACGCATCTACGAGGAACTGATGTCGCAGACCGGCAAGGAGAACCTGTACGAAATCCGCCGGGAACTGCGCACCTGCATGGACGCCCACGCCGGGGTCTTCCGCACCGAGGCCCTGATGAGCCAGGGACTGGAGAAGATCCGGTCGCTGCGCACCCGGTACCGGAACATCAGCGTCCAAGACAAGAACTCCGTCTACAACACCAACCTGTACCACGCGCTGGAGCTGGCCAACCTGCTCGACCTGGCCGAGGTGACGCTGCTGGGAGCGCTCACGCGCACCGAATCGCGCGGCGCCCACGCCCGCCGCGACTTCCCGCAGCGCGACGACGCCAACTGGCTCAAGCACACGCTGGCGTTTCATACCGACCAGGGCCCGAGGCTGGATTACAAGCCGGTGACGATCAACACCTGGAAGCCCATTGAGCGGAAATATTAATATTTCAAGGACAGAGGAGCACCTATGCAACACCGATACAAGAACAACCTTGGATTATGGGGCTGGCTCGGCGGAGGCCGTTACGGCGCCGACCGTTATGCCTACGCCCTTCACCGCCTGAGCGGCCTGGGCATCCTGGCGTATTTCCTGATGCACATCTTCGTCACCGGCACGCGCGTCGACGGCCCCGAGGCCTGGGAGAGCGCCATGCACTTCTTCGAAAACCCGCTCTTCAGGCTCGGCGAGTTCCTGGTCTTCCTGGCCTTTCTCTACCACGCGGTCAACGGCATCCGGCTGGTGCTGGTCGAACTCGGCCTGCTGGTCGGAAAGCCGGGGCTCCCGTCGTACCCCTACAGCCATTCGGTCATCCGGCAGAGGCCCGTCCTGGTCGTCGCCATGGTGATCACCGCGGTCCTGGTCCTGTTCGCCGGCGCGGATTTCTTATTCTTGACGAAATAGGAGGGAACCATGCGTGAATCCAGACTATGGTTCTGGCACATTCTGACTGCCGTGGTGATACTGTTTCTGCTCGGCCTGCACATGGGCATCATGCACATGGGCACCCTCGTCCAGGCTCTCGGGCTCGGCTCCACGCACCCCACCGCCTCGGCCGAGGTCTTCGAGCGCAGCCGGCAGTTCTTCTTCATGATCACCTACATCGCCCTGCTGGGGACCGCGCTCTTTCACGGTCTGTACGGTTTCCGCAGCATTCTGTGTGAACTTTCCCTCTCGAAGACGCTCCAGAAAGCGATCGGGAGGCTCTGCACCGCTGCCGGTTTTGCCCTGTTCCTGTACGGAACCTATGTCGCCGTGCGGGTGTTTCAGATGAAGGGAGTCTAACCATGAGCACATCCAAGGAATCGGGCAAAATGAAAACCATCGTCTTCGAAGTGCTGCGCTACGACCCCGAAAAGGGGGGGACCCCCCATCTCCAGGAATTCACCGTCCCGCTCCACAAGGGGATGACGGTGCTGGACGGGCTGCACTGGATCAAGGAGCACGAGGACCCCACACTCACCTGGCGCTCCTCGTGCCGCATGGGGATCTGCGGTTCCTGCGGCATGTTCATCAACGGGCTGCCGCGTCTGGCCTGCACCAACCAGATCACGCACCTGCATTCGGACCGCGTCGTCATCAAGCCGCTCCCCAATTTCGACATCATCCGCGACCTGGTTCCCGACCTGGAGAGCCTGTTCGACCGGCACCGGTCGGTCAAGCCCTACCTCATCCGCCGGGACCGGATCGAGCAGAACAGCCCGACCCGGGAATACTTCCAGTCCTCGGAGGAGCTGGTGAACTACATCCAGTTCGCCTACTGCATCAAGTGCGGCCTCTGCCTGTCCGCCTGCCCCACCGTGGCGACCTCGGAAGACTACACCGGGCCCCAGGCCCTGACCCAGGGATGGCGCTACCTCGCCGACACCCGGGACGAGGGGACCGAGGAGCATTCCGAGGAGCTCTATTCCAAGCACGGCGTCTACCGCTGCCATTTCGCCGGCGCCTGTTCCCAGGTCTGCCCCAAGGGGGTCGACCCGGCGATGGCCATCCAGCTCGCCAAGCAGGCGGCCTTCCTGAAATCGATGGGGCTGTGCAAGGACAAGCCGGGCGCGCCGGTGACGCCGCCGATCGACAACTGGGTCTCCGAGAAGGAAATCCCCAAGCCCCCCGAGCCCACCGTGGCCCGGGAATCGTAGCGGCGGCGCGGGCCCCCAGGGGCCCGCGTTCCCTTTCCGCATGCGGCCGACCCGCCGGTCGGCCGTTTTTCTTTGGGAGGCGCCGGGTGATCAAACAGGTGGAGATCTTTACCGACGGGGCCTGCCGCCGCAATCCCGGACCGGGGGGCTACGGCGTGGTGCTCGTCCACGAGTCGGGCCGCCGGGAGCTTTCGGGCGGCTTCCGGCTGACGACCAACAACCGGATGGAAATCCTGGCCGCCATCGTGGGCCTGGAGGCCCTGAAGGAGCCGTGCCGCGTCCGCCTTTACAGCGACAGCCAGTACCTCGTCCACGCGATCGAGAAGGGGTGGGCCGCCCGCTGGCGCGCCGCCGGCTGGAAGCGCAACAGCCGCGAGAAGGCGGTCAACCCCGACCTCTGGGAGCGCCTGCTCGGGCTCTGCCGCGTCCACCAGGTCGAGTTCCGCTGGGTGCGCGGGCACGCGGGCCATCCCGAGAACGAACGCTGCGACCGGCTGGCGACCGCCGCGGCCGACGCGCCCGACCTCGCCGTGGACGAGGGGTACGAGCGCTCCCTGACCTAGCGGGGTCCCGGACCATGGAGACGACCTACAGCTGGATTCTCGATTCCGGGGGGGCCGGGCGCGGCGCCTGGCAGGGGGGCGTCCTCTACGAGTTCATGCGCTGGTGCCGCATCCACGGCCGCTACCCCCGCACCGCCATGGGGGCCTCCGTCGGCGGCTACGCCGCGGCCGACGTGGCCACCGGGACCAAGGAGACGGTGCTGAAGGGGTGGCGTCACTGGGGCACCCCGGCGCGGCGGGGGGCGGGCCGCGGCCGCTTCCGCGCCCTCCTGGTCGCATCGACGCACTACGTGATGGCCCAGCGGGAACTGGCGGGCGTCTTCGACGCCCACCCGCCGCTCCGCCTCCTGATCTTCACCACCAGGGTCCGCCGCCTCGACGGCCGCCCCTTCGGGCGCGCCGACCGGCTCCGCTTCTTCCTGAAGGCGGCCACGCGCAAGCTGCCCGCGGGGGGGAAGTACCTCCCCTCCGGGTACGCGGAGGACCCCGTCATCTTCGCCCACCCCCTCCCCCCGGAGCTCCGGTCGGAACGGGTGCGTCCCCTCGCGCGGGGGAACTACCACCGCGTCATCGAGGCCTCCTGCCTGATCCCGGTGGCCATGGGCCTCCCGCTCGCCCCCGGCGACCTCGGCCAGGGGGACTATCCGGGGGACCGCGGCGCCGTCTTCATCGACGGCGGGTACACGCTCAAGATTCCGCTCGCCCGCTTCGAATCGGACCCGGCCCTGGCCCCCCTCGCCCGCTGGGCGGCGGCCGACCGGACCCTCGTCTTCTGCTGCAACCCGGAAGGGGCGCTGTGGGAAACCAGCTCCCGGCTGCGCCGGCTGGACGGGGAGCCCGCCGTACGCCGGGCGGTGCGCGAAAACCGCCTGCTGGTCATCCGCCCGGACCACAGGGTCGAGGCGGGCTTCCTCTGCATGGACAACGCGACGGCGCTCCGCACCTTCGAGCGGGGGCGGGAGCAGGCCCGGCGCCTGCTCCGGTCCGGGGACGTCCTCCGCTTCCTGGAAGGGTGAGCGCCCCCTACCTGGACCGGTTGAACCGCGCCATCAGGTCCCCGACCGAGGCGCTCCTGCGCTCGCCGGACGCGGCCCGCTTCTCCCCGGCCCCCTTCCCCTCCCGCCGCCCGCCCGGCCGTCCGGGCGACTTCATCGAGAGCGAGATCCGCTTGAGCGCCTCGTTCACCTCCAGCACCCGCACCCTGACGATCTGCCCCACCTTCACCACCTTCTTCGGGTCGTCCACGAACCGGTCGGCGAGCTGCGACACGTGCACCAGCCCGTCCTGGTGCACCCCGATGTCGACGAAGGCCCCGAAGTTGGCCACGTTGGTGACCACCCCCTCGAGCTCCATCCCCGCGACGAGGTCCTTGAGTTCCCGGACCCCCTCGTCGAAGCGCGCGTAGCGGAATTCCGCGCGCGGGTCGCGCCCCGGTTTTTCCAGTTCCGCGACGATGTCGATGAGCGTCGGCTCCCCGATCTCCGCGGTGACGTACTTCCCCGGATTGATCGAGGCGAGGGCCGCGGGATCCTCCAGGATCCTTTCCGGCGCCACGCCGAGGTCCGCGGCGATCCGCTCGACGATGAAGTAGCTCTCCGGGTGCACCGCGGTGCGGTCGAGCGGGTGCGCGCCGTCGCGGATCCGGAGGAACCCGGCCGCCTGCTCGAAGGTCTTGGGGCCGAACTGCGGCACCTCGAGCAGCTCCTGCCGGCTGCGGTAGGGCCCGTGGGCGTTCCGGTAGGCGACGATGTTGCGCGCCACGGCCCCCGATATCCCGGCGACGTAGCCGAGCAGTTCCCGGGAGGCCAGGTTCAGGTCGACGCCGACGTAGTTGACGCAGCTCTCCACCGTGTCGTTGAGCTTCTCCCGGAGCAGGCGCTGATCCACGTCGTGCTGGTACTGCCCGACGCCGATCGATTTGGGGTCGATCTTCACCAGCTCCGCCAGCGGGTCCTGGAGCCGGCGCGCGATGCTGACGGCCCCCCGGACGGTCAGGTCGAGATCGGGAAACTCCTCGATCGCCGCCTCGCTCGCGGAGTAGACGCTCGCGCCCGCCTCGCTCACCATGACCTTGAGCGGCTTCGGCTCCAGCCCCCCGAGGACGTCCCCGACGAAGGCCTCCGTCTCGCGCCCCGCGGTCCCGTTACCGATGGCGACGAGCTCGATGGCATGGGTGCGGATCAGCCCGGCGAGGATGCGGGCCGCCTCCGCCCGTTCCCGGTCCGATTTGTGGGGCTGGATCGTGACATATTCCAGGAGCTTGCCGGTGCCGTCCACCGCCGCGACCTTGCACCCGGTCCGGAAACCGGGATCGATCCCGAGCGTCGGCTTCATCCCCGCCGGGCTCGCCAGGAGGAGTTCGCGCAGGTTGGTCTCGAACGTCCGGATCGACTCCCGGTCCGCGGCCACCTTTTTCCCGTAGCGCACCTCCCCGATGAGGGTGGCGCGCATCAGCCGCTCGAAGGCGTCCGCGAGCATTCCCCGGCAGAACTCCCGCACCCCCGGCGCCGCGGTCCGGATCTCCTTCTCCTCGAGGTACGCGGCGACGGCCGCCGCATCGAACTGGATGGTGAAGGAGATCACCCCCTCGGCCTCCCCGCGCCGCAGCGCGAGCATGTTGTGCGGGGCGATCTCCCCGACGCGCACCCGGTAGTCGCGGTACATCTCGAACTTGGTGGTGCCCGCGGGGTGGGCGTCGCCGATCTGCGACACGAACTCCCCCTTCGAGAGGAGGAAGTCGCGCAGGTGTTGCCGCAGCTCGGCCTTCTCGGAAACCTCCTCGGCCAGGATGTCGGACGCCCCCCGGAGCGCGTCCGCCGCGGAGGCGACCCCCGCCTCCCCGTTCACGTAGCCGGCCGCCTCCGTTTCGAGGTCGGCGTCCGGGGCGCCCGTCGTGTTGAGCTCCCGGATCCGGGCGGCCAGCGGCTCCAGCCCCTTCTCCCTGGCGATGGTGGCCCGCGTCCGCTTTTTGGGCTTGTAGGGGAGGTAGAGGTCCTCGAGCTCCGTTTTCTGCATGCAGGCTTCGATTTTGGCCTTCAGCCCTTCGGTGAGCTTCCCCTGCTCCTCGATCGACTTGAGGATCGTCCCCCTGCGCTCCCCGAGCTCGGTGAGGTAGGTGTGCCGCTCCAGGAGCGCGCGCAGCTGCACCTCGTTCATTTCCCCGGTGCGTTCCTTGCGGTACCGGGCGATGAAGGGGACGGTCCCCCCCTCGGCGAAAAGCGCGAGCGCGCTTTGCACCTGGCCGATTCCCAGCGAGAGCTCCCCTGCGACGATCTGTTCGATATTCATGATTTCCGTGGATTCACCGTTCTGAATGGATGGACATGGCAGACCTCCTGAAGATTACGCTCCGGGGACCGCCGCGCCAAGGCTCCCGGGCAAGAAATCATTCCCCCCGGGCCCCTTTCTGTGGTTCAATGCCGCCGTCATGGTCCAATCGCCCAGCCTCGAGCGCCTGCTGCGGGACGTGTCCCGCTCCTTTTACCTGACGCTCGCCATCCTCCCGCGCGCCGTCAAACCCCAGCTGCGGCTCGCCTACCTGCTGGCGCGGGCGACCGATACGGTCGCCGACACGGAGGGGGTCCCCGCCGGCCGCCGCCGCGAGATCCTCGCCGCCACGGGCGCCGCCATCCGTGACTGCGGCTCAGGACGCCGGGGGGTGGTCCCCGATTTTTCGGACATCCTCTCCCGGCCGGGCCCGACGGAGGGGGAGCGGCGGCTGCTGGGGCATTTCGGGGAGGTGCTCGGGCGGCTCGGCGCTTTCGACGCGGAGGACCGGGCCGAGGTATGCGGGGTGCTCGAAACGATCACGGCCGGCCAGGACGCGGACCTTGTGCGCTTCGGCGGTTGCGGCCCGGACCGGATCGGGGCGCTCGACACGGACGAGGAGCTGCAGCTGTACACCTACCGGGTCGCCGGCTGCGTGGGGGAGTTCTGGACCCGCCTCTGCCTGCGCCGCCTCTTCCCCGGCATGCTCCCGGACCGCGAGCGGCTGCTCCAGGACGCCGTCCGCTTCGGCAAGGGGCTGCAGCTGGTCAACATCCTGCGCGACCTGCCCCGGGACCTGGCCGCGGGGCGCTGCTACATCCCCTCCCGGCGCATGGCGAAATACGGGCTGCGGCCCGCGGACCTCGGCGACGGGCGCTACTGGCGCCTCTTCCGCCCCCTTTACGCCCGCTACCTCGGCGAGGCGGAGGAGCACCTCGCCGCCGGCTGGCGCTACACCACCGCCCTCCCCTTCCGGAGCGTCCGGGTCCGGCTGGCCTCGGCCTGGCCCCTCCTGATCGGCGTCCGGACCCTCGGCCTCCTCCGTTCGGCCAACGCGCTCGACGGCACCGCGCGGGTGAAGGTCGGGCGCGGCGCCGTCCGGGGCCTCATCCTCCGCTCCCTCCTCCTCTACCCTTTCCGCGCGAAATGGGATCGCCTTTTCGATGAGGCCCGCGCCCTCACTTCACCCCCTCCGCCAGGACGGTCTGAAAATGGGGCGCCTCCTCCTCCCGCGCGACCACGCTGATGTCGACGTCGCGGAACCCGGCCCCCTCCAGCCACTGCTCGAGGTCGCTCTCGGCGAAACCGAGCCAGGCGTCGCCGTAGGACTCGCGCGCCTGTTCGAAGCCGTGGCGCAGCAGGTCGAGGATGAGGATGCGCCCGGGCCGCCGCAGCAGCCGGTGGGCGGCGGCCACCGCCGCGGCGGGGTCCGCCGCGTGATGGAGCGCCTGGCTCAGGATCACGAGATCCACGCTCCCCGGCGCGATCGGCGGGTCCTGGAGGTCCCCCAGCCGGAACTCCAGGTTCTGGATCCCGTTCTTCCTGGCCTTGGCGGCGCCGAACTTCACGATCTTCTCGGAGTTGTCGACGGCGATCACCCTCCGGCACCGCCGCGCGAGCAGTTCGGCCAGCAGCCCCTCCCCCGAACCTAGATCGGCCACCTCGAGCGGGGGGAGGATGCGCAGCAGCAGGTGCCCGAACCCCTGCCAGGAGCGCCCCGGGCCGTACACCCGGTCGAAACGGCCGGCCACCTGGTTGAAGTAGACCTCCGCCTGCTCCTGCCGGCGCTTCAGGATCCGCCTGCGGTTGACCCGGTCGGCCGCGTGCTCCTCGAGCTCCGCGGCCCCGGCCACGGCCGCGCGCACGATTTCGGCCGTGGGGGGCTCCAGTTCCCCGGCCACCCGGTAGAACGCTCGCTTCCCCTCGCGGCGCGAACGGACCAGGCCCGATTCCTGCAGCAGCCCGAGGTGGGTCGAAATCCTCGACTGGCCCAGCCGGGTGATCTCCTGCAGTTCCTGCACCGACAGTTCCTCTCCCTCGAGGAGGGCCATCATCCTCAGGCGGGTGGGATCCGCGAGCGCGCGCAACGATTTCAGGACCGGCACCATGTTCCGTTCTCCTCCCCGGCAAATAGCGGTTGACAGCGGGTACCCCCTCTTTATATCATCTTATCCTGATCTGTCGATATATAATTTTTGGAAAGGACCTCTCACCTATGTCAAGTACAACGGAAGCCCCGGCGCCGGGGAAAACGGGCGACTTCGCGGTCGCGGACCTCACCCTGGCCGAATGGGGCCGCAGGGAGATCGAGGTGGCCGAGCAGGAGATGCCGGGACTCATGGCCGTGCGGGCGAAATACGGCCCGGGCCGGCCGCTCGCCGGGGCCCGGATCACCGGCTCGCTGCACATGACGATCGAAACCGCCGTCCTGATCGAAACCCTGGTCGAACTCGGGGCGAGCGTGCGCTGGGCCAGCTGCAACATCTTCAGCACCCAGGACCAGGCGGCGGCCGCCATCGCCGCGACCGGGGTCCCCGTGTTCGCCTTCAAGGGGGAGAGCCTGGAGCAGTACTGGGACTTCACCCTGCGGGCGCTCACCCACCCCGGGGGGGAGGGCCCCCACCTGGTGGTCGACGACGGCGGCGACGCCACGCTCCTGCTGCACAAGGGGTATGAAATGGAGCAGGGGAGCGGCTGGGTGGACACCCCGAGCGAGAGCCACGAGGAGGAGGCGATCAAGAGCCTCCTCAAGCGCTGCGCCGCCGAGCGCCCGGGCTGGTTCACCCGCGCGGCCGCCGGATGGAAGGGGGTGAGCGAGGAGACCACCACCGGGGTCCACCGCCTCTACCAGATGCTGGAGGCGGACCGGCTGCTCGTCCCCGCCGTCAACGTGAACGACAGCGTCACCAAGTCGAAATTCGACAACCTCTACGGCTGCCGTGAATCGCTGGCCGACGGCCTCAAGCGCGCCCTCGGGGTGATGATCGCCGGCAAGACCGCCGTCGTCTGCGGCTACGGCGACGTGGGGAAGGGGAGCGCCCACTCCCTGCGCGGCTTCGGCGCCCGCGTCATCGTCACCGAAATCGACCCCATCAACGCGCTCCAGGCGGCCATGGAGGGGTTCGAGGTCACCCGCATCGAGGAGACCTTCGCCGAAGGCGACATCTACGTCACCTGCACCGGGAACTGCGACGTCATCACCGTCGACCACATGCTCGCGATGAAGGACCAGGCGATCGTGTGCAACATCGGCCACTTCGACAACGAGATCCAGGTGGAGCGGCTCAACCGGGCGCCCGGCGTCACCAAGGTTCCCATCAAGCCGCAGGTGGACCGCTACGACCTCCCCTCCGGCAACAGCATCTACCTCCTGGCCGAGGGGCGGCTGGTCAACCTCGGGTGCGCCGAGGGGCATCCCAGCTTCGTCATGTCCAATTCCTTCACCAACCAGGTCCTGGCCCAGCTCGACCTCTGGGAGCACCGGGAGGAGTACACCCCCGCCGTCTACCGGCTCCCGAAAAAGCTCGACGAGGAGGTCGCCCGCCTGCACCTGGAAAAAATCGGGGTGAAGCTCACCCGGATGACGCCGAAGCAGGCGGCCTATATCGGGGTTCCGGTCGAGGGACCCTACAAACCGGAGCACTACCGGTACTAGAGGCGGGTCGGACATGGTTGCCACGAGAGTGCTTCTGCTTCTGGTTTTCGGGCTGGCCTCAGTGGCCTGCCCGCACAGGGCCCGGCCCGTCGGGGCCGGCGCCCTGGCCGTGCGGGCCGAACCGTTCTCCTGTTTCGAGGGCGGCGACCCCTCCTGTACCCGCTTCGGCGCCCTTTCCTTTATCGGCGGCCTGGAGCTCTCCTCCGACGACGGCGCCTTCGGGGGCCTGTCGGCCCTCCGCCTGGAGCCCGACGGGGAGCGCTTCGTCGCCCTCTCCGACCGCGCCTACTGGCTGCGGGGGCGCATCGTCGCCCGCGACGGGGTCCCCCTCGGGATCGCCGGGGCCGAGATGGGGCCCGTTCTCGGCCCCGACGGCCGCCCCGCCGAGCGCTGGGACACCGAGTCGCTCGCACTCGACGGGGACGCCGCCTGGGTGGGGATCGAACGGCTCGACGCCGTCGCCCGTTTCGACTTCGGCCGCCTGGGGTGTCTCGCTCCCGCCCGCCTGATCGA
>JAFGSS010000155.1 GCA_016934555.1 Acidobacteriota bacterium
CTGTACCCCGGCACGCCCCTCATCCTGCTGACGGCCGTCGCCGGGGCCACGGGGCTGTCGTTCTCCGCGCTCTACCCGGAGGCGCGGTCGTGGATCCAGGTGGACCGGATCCTGGATAAACCGGTGCGGCCGGAACAACTGAGGTCGGAGGTGCGCCGGCTGCTGCAGGAACCCGCCGCCGACGCGGCGGGCGGCCACACATAAACCGGGCGGGCCCGCCCCTGCGGCGGACCGGCCGGAGCCTGGGGGAACCAGCATGCAGGCGGCTTGTTTCGTGCAGACGATCAAGGAGCGCTGCCGCGTGTGTTACACATGCGTGCGCGAGTGCCCCGCGAAGGCCATCGGCATCTCCGACGGCCAGGCCCGCGTGATCCCCGAACGCTGCATAGGGTGCGGCAACTGCGCCCGGGTGTGCAGCCAGGGGGCCAAGCAGGTGCTCGACGGGACCCATGACGTGGCCGAGCTGCTTGGAAGCCACGGCGCGGTGGCCGCCGTCGTCGCCCCCAGTTTCGCCGCCGAGTTCGAGGAATGCCCCCCCGAGGCCGTTGTCGGGATGGTGCGCGCCCTGGGCTTCCGCCACGTGCACGAGGTCGGGTTCGGTGCCGACCTCGTGGCCCGGGGCTACCGGGAGCTGCTCGAGGGTTCCCCCGGCAGCCGCTACATCGCCTCCACCTGCCCGGCGCTGGTGGGGTACGTCGAAAGGTACTATCCCGACCTGGTCCCGCGGCTGGCCCCCATCGTCTCCCCCATGGTGGCGACCGCCCGCGTGCTGCGGACTCTGTACGGCCCCGGGGTTCCGGTCGTGTTCATCGGGCCCTGCATCGCCAAGAAGGGGGAGGCGGCCGGGCAGGAGGTGGAGGGCGAAGTCGCCGCGGTGCTGACGTTCGCCGAGTTTCGCCAGATGCTTTCGAGCGCCGGGATCACTCCCGACGCGGTAACGCCGGTGGATTTCGACCCCCCCTGGAGCGGTCCCGGGGGCCTTTTTCCCATCAGCCGGGGCCTGCTGCAGGCGGCCGACATCCGGGAGGACCTGATGCAGGGAGAGATCATGGCCACCGACGGGCGGACCAATTTCGTCGAAGCGATCCAGGCCGCGGAATCCAACAGCCTGGATGTGCGCCTGCTCGAGGTCCTCTGCTGCAACGGCTGCATCATGGGGGCCGGCATGACGGTCGACACGACCCTGTTCTGGCGCCGGAACCTCGTGGGCCGGTACGTCAAGAACCGCTGGCGGGGGGAGCGGCAGAAGCGGTGGGAGTCCGACATGGAGCGCTTCGCCGGCGTCGACCTGGCGCGCAGATTCAGCCCCTACGACCAGCGCATCTCCCAGCCATCCCGGGAGGAGGTGACGGCCATCCTCGCGCGCATGGGCAAGCTCAGGCCCGAGGACGAACTGAACTGCGGCGCCTGCGGCTACGACACCTGCGTCGAGCATGCCATCGCCATCCACCGGCACCTGGCCGAAACGGAGATGTGCCTGCCGTACACCATCGAGAAGCTCCGGGACACCAACCAGCAGCTCGAGGAGTCCCACGAGCAGCTGGTCAGCACGCAGGAAGCGCTGATGCACTCCGAGAGGCTCGCCAGCATGGGGCAGCTGGCCGCCGGGGTGGCCCACGAGGTCAACAACCCTCTCGGCATCGTCCTGATGCACGCCCACATGCTGCTCGAGGAGGCCGGGGAGCAGACGGAATGGAAGGAAGACCTCAACATGATCGCCGAGCAGGCGGACCGCTGCAAGAAAATCGTGGTCCGGCTGCTCCACTTCGCCCGCCAGAACAAGGCCGTGCTGCGGACGGTGGATCTCGGCGAACTGCTGCGGCACGCGGTGAAAGCCTACCCCTTTCCCGCCCATATCCAGGTACGGGTGGAGACCCCGATCGAGGATCCCGTGGTCGACCTCGACCCCGACCAGATCAACCAGGTCCTGACCAACCTGTTCGGCAACGCCTGCGACGCGATGCCGGACGGGGGGACCGTCCTGGTGACGGCCGAAGGGGACGCCGACGGGGTCCGCTTCTCGGTCGCCGATACCGGCATCGGGGTACCGAAGGACAACCAGGCCAAGATCTTCGAGCCCTTCTTCACCACCAAGCAGATCGGGAAGGGGACCGGGCTGGGGCTTGCCGTCACCTACGGAATTGTTAAGATGCATCGGGGGGACATCACGATGGTGTCCAACAGCGACCCGTCGGCGGGGCCGACGGGAACTCAATTCACGGTCAGGCTCCCGCGCAGATCGCGGGACGAATAGACCGGGCGTGGTTCTCGAAAGGAGACTGCAATGGCTCACATTCTGCTGGTCGACGACGACCAGGACATTATCGAGATGAATCGGACGGCGCTCTCCCAGCGCGGGCACAGGATCACGGCCGCGTTTTCGGCCGCCGAGGCGAAACAGGCGGTCGCGGCGGACGCGCCGGAACTGGCGGTGCTGGATGTCATGATGGAAGACAAGACGATCGGTTTCGAGCTGGCGCGCGAACTCCACGCGCTCTATCCCGCGATGAAGCTGGTCATGCTGACGGGCATCAGCAAGGAGATGGATCTGAGATTCAGCTTCGGGCCCGACGAGACCTGGCTGCCGGTGAGCAAGTTCCTGGAAAAGCCGGTCAATCCCCGCATCCTGGCCGACGAGGTCGACGGTCTCCTGAAAGAGACTGCATAACGGAAAGGCGCCGGCAGTGGATCTCCTGAACATACTCATCGTGGACGACGAATTCGGGATGCGGCGGGGGGCGGAGCGCGCCCTGCGGGACATGCACCTGCACCTGCACGACATCAACGGGGACGTCCGCTTCAGCATCCGCACGGCGGCCGACGGCAAGGAGCTCGAAGAGAAGATGAACGAGGGCCCGACCGACATCCTGGTCCTCGACTACAAGCTGCCGGACACGACGGGACTCGACATCCTGGACCGTCTGATGAAGCAGCCGCTGGACCTGCTGGTCATCATGATCACCGCCTACGCCTCGCTCGATACGGCGGTGACGGCCACGCGCCGGGGGGCCTACGATTTCCTCGCCAAGCCCTTCACGCCCGAGGAACTCCGGGGCGCCGTCCGGAAGGCGGCGCGGCACCTGATCCTGCAGCGGCAGGCCCGGCGCCTGGCCGAGGAAAAGCGGCAGGTCCGTTTCCAGTTCGTCAGCGTCCTCGCGCACGAGATGAAATCGCCCATTTCCGCCATCGAGGGCTACCTGCAGATGATGCGCGAGCGGGCGGTGGGCGATCGCCTCGCGGATTACGACCACATCGTGGACCGCTGTCTCGTGCGCATCGAGGGGATGCGCAAGCTCATCTCGGACCTGCTCGACATGACCTCGATCGAGTCGGGGCAGCGCCAGCGGGTGATCGCGACCGTCGAGCTGGGCGACCTGGCGCGCCAGGCGGTGGAAAACGTGAGGGGCGAGGCCGCCCGGCGCGGCATCGCGATCGAACTGGACGTGCCGGAAGGGGCCCGGATGGAGGCGGACCGGGCCGAGATCGAGATGATCTTCAACAACCTCGTCTCCAACGCGGTGAAATACAACCGGGACGGGGGCCGCGTCGGCCTGCGGCTCCGGGACTCCGACGGCGAGGTCCGTATCGCCGTGGAGGATACGGGCATCGGCATGACGCCGGAGGAGTGCCAGCGCCTTTTCAGCGATTTCTCGCGCATCAAGAACGACAGGACCCGGCACATACTGGGAAGCGGCCTGGGCCTGTCGACACTTAAAAAGATCGTCACGTTGTACGACGGGGACATTTCCGTGAAGAGCCAGCCGGACGCCGGCAGTACCTTCAGCGTGGTGCTCCGCCGGGACGTCGCGAGCGCTTCCCGCTAGCGGGGTATGGCATGCCTGGACTGAGTGCACTGAAAACCAGCCGGGGGGCGGTCGATTTCATCGACGACGCGCACCTCGCCCGGCTCCTCGAGCAGCCGGCGCCCGACCGGGAGAGGGTGCGGGACATC
>JAFGSS010000156.1 GCA_016934555.1 Acidobacteriota bacterium
GCGAGGAAATAGGGGCAGGAAGGCCACGAAAACGACCTGCTGCATTTTGACTGTTCGGGTTGGAGACATATGAGTAGACGCTTGTTTCTTTCGTTTCTACTGCTGATCCCCGCAGCCGTTCAGGGGCAGGTGCGGACGCCGGCACCGCCCCCGGCTCGAACAGCCGAGATCATGACGCAGCCGATGAACGTGTTCCGGCGCTTTGCCGGGGATGCCAAACCTATATATGATTTTTATGGTAAATTGCTAGGCCTCAAACAGTTGACAACGTACAACCTGGGTGGGGGCACCAGTGTTGCGCGCTTCCAAATCGGACCGACGCAGCTGAAATTCAGCGCCGTTGTCCCGAATCGTCAATATCAGAAGGGGAGCGTGCCGGAGGCGACAGGACTGCGGCTTCTCACATTCTACTTTCCGTCTATGGACCGGGTGGCCCAGAGATTCCGGGACAATGGCCTCCCTGTCCCCGAATTCCAGCCGCTGCCGCAATCGCGGCGCAGCAGCGTGCTATTGAAGGATCCCGATGGCCAATGGGTCGAAATCGTGGTCACACCGGGTGAACCGGCCGGTGTCTATGACCAGGTTGAAATCGGGCTGGTGGTTTCGGACATTGAAGCAAGCCGCAAATTTTATGGCGAGTTCATTGGCCTGGACGAGCTTCCACCTGCAGAGGACCACGTTTTCAACACAAAAAAGTTGTCATTCCGGCGCGGGTCGGCGATTGTGAGCCTACGCAGCTTCGGCAAACCGCTTCCGGCCGATACGGGAAGTGGGGGGATACAGTATGTAGTATCGGATGTAGTGGCGGTGCAGAACCTTGCGCAACTGCTGCGGGTGAAGATAGATCAGCCCGTCAATACGCTTCAGGGCTTCGGCCTTCGCTTCGTCTGGCTTGAAGATCCGGACGGAATCACCAATTACTTTGCGGAAATATCCGCGCCGGGCGCGGCTCCGGCAAGGAAACCGTAGATCCTCAAAATCAAGAGGTAGCATGATGCAATCTCAGGACTCCAAAATAGAAATTGGGCACCTAATCGACAACAGGCGGCTGGCGCCGCTGCAGATACTGGTCATCGTACTCAGTTTTCTGGTTGTCTGGCTGGACGGCTATCACATTCAAAGCATGTCCCTGGTCGTAAAAACAATCGGGAAAGAATGGAATGTCAGCCCGCAGAATTTCAAGTTGGTCGTTTCCGCGGCACTCATAGGGATTCTGTTGGGCAGTGCAACGATCGGGAGCATGGGAGACCGCTGGGGGCGTCGAAAGGTCCTGATCCTCTCCATGATCATTGTCGGCATTTCCTCCATCTTCACAGGGTATGCGAACAGCATGACGGAGCTGGTGATCTGGAGATTTTTAACCGGCCTAGGACTTGGAGCGAGCATTCCTAATGCTACCGCTTTGACATCGGATTACGTGCCCGGGCAAAGAAGGGCGGCGCTGGTCACCCTGATGTTTTCGGGAGTTGCCATCGGCGCCCTGGCTTCCGGGTTTATCGCCCCGGAAATTATCAGATTTTTCGGGTGGCGGGCTATTTTCACCATCGGCGGCGTGGTTCCACTGGTTATGGCGGTTGTGCTGGCTTTCGCCATGCCCGAATCGATCCGGCTCCTGCTTGCCAATAAACCGGGCGATCCAAGAATTAAAAAAATCCTCAGCCGGATGGCTCCCGATGTAGACGCAAGCATGGTCTATGCGAAAAAGCAGGATGTGCAGCGCGCCTCGGTGTTTGAACTCTTGAGTAAAACCTACGTCAAGGGGACCTTGCTCCTCTGGTTTGTCTTTGCCGTGAACATGTTCATTCTTTATCTGCTTGTGAACTGGCTGCCGACTCTGCTGAGCAACCAGGGCTGGACCGAAGCGCAATCGATGCGCGGCGCCGTGATGAACCAGCTCGGTGGTGTGATCGGCGGATTGATCCTGTCCTATTACGTGGATAGGGGAAAGACCGTCATCTCCACAATCGCTTCCTATGCCCTCACCGCGATTGCATTCGGACTTTTTGCCGTTCTGCCGTCCACGGGGTTATCCTGGTGGGTTCTACTGATGATTGTCGGAGGAGGAATTTCCGGCGCACAGTTCGTTATTAACGCTTTGGCGGCAGGTTTTTATCCACCCGCTATCAGGTCGACCGGCGTGGGTTGGGCCTTCAGCGTCGGACGAATAGGGGCGGTATTGAGCGGTTTCGCGGGTGGATTTATCCTGGAGCTGCAACTCGCGCCCATGACGGTGCTCCAGCTCCTTGTTATCCCGGTGTTGATGTGTATTGTCGGCGTTTTGATGTTCAGGAATACTTTCCAGGCGGCTCCTGGGCCGGCACCGGAAAAGACTCTTTTGGCGAAAAGCTGATCTAGTCCACGGATTGCACAGATTACACTGATTTCCAATCGGTGCAAACCGTGCAATCCGTGGTTAGGTTATACTGTTGCCAATAGCGCGCGCTTGACGAGCGTCTTGGAAATCTGCACTTTGTACTTCGTGGCATACAGCGGTTTGGCGTCTTCGACGGCCGCCGCTCCCGGCGGTGACCCTGCCGGACCTTCCGGCCATGGTTCTAATGGGGCCAGGGGTGGTTTGAGCGAAGGATTTTAAATTCAGGGGGCCGCGGAATTCTTTGGTGAGGGTTCTGGCTGGGATGGCTGGGGGGTTCTGGTGAGCCGTGAAGGAATCGAACCTTCAACCTACTGATTAAGAGTCAGTTGCTCTGCCAATTGAGCTAACGGCCCACTCTTCTGCGACGACCAAGAGGTTAACACGCCCGGGGGCGGTTGTGAAGGCGGATTTTCATCCCCCTTTCACCCCCGCTCGCCCCCCGGGCGGGATGGCGCGCCCCCGCCGCGCGCGGCCCCCTACTTGGTCGGGTAGGGGGGCGGGGGGGCGATCCTGACCGGGCGGTCCTTCATCTCCTTGAGGATCACCTCGATCGCCTTTTCCAGCTGCCCGTCGACGCCGGCGTACTCCTCGGCCGGGTCGTTGTCGACGACGATGTCGGGGTCGACCCCGTGCCCCTCCATCACCCACTCTTTCCCCTCCAGGTCGTAGCGGGAAAACTCGGGGCGGTTGAGGTAACCGCCGTCGACCAGGGGGAGCGTGCCGCGCACGCCGACCACGCCCCCCCAGGAGCGCTTGCCGACGAGCTTGCCGAGCTTGTAGTGGCGGAAGCGGTAGGCGAAGATGTCGCCGTCGGAGGCGGAGAACTCGTCGAGCAGCGCCACCTTCGGCCCCGGGATCATCCCGCCCGGGTCGAGGCTCGGGGCGGTGTTGCGCGCGATGTCGACCAGCACCGCCTCCCGCCTGAGCCGCTCGATCACCATCGGGGAGACGTTCCCGCCGCCGTTGCTGCGCACGTCGACGATCACCGCTTCTTTACGGAACTGCGGGTAGAAGTGGCGCACGAACATGTTGAGCCCGTCCACCCCCATGTCGGGAATGTGGATGTACCCCACCCTCCCCCCGGTCGCCTTCTCCACCCGTTCGAGGTTCCCCCGCACCCACTCGTGGTAGCGCAGCGCGTGCTCATCGTCGATCGGCACCACCACGGTCTCGCGGCTCCCGGCCTCTTCCGGCTTCCCGTTCAGCCGCAGCTTCACCTGCTTGCCCGCGGTATGAACCAGGGCTTCGTAGAGATCCCGCATCTCCCGCGTCGGGCGGCCGTCGACGGCGAGGATGTAGTCCCCCGTTTTGGCGTCCACCCCGATGTCGGTGAGCGGGGAGCGGGTGGCCTTGTCCCAGTTCTCGCCCCGGAGGATCTTCCCGATCCGGAAATACCCGGAGGCGGGGTCTTTTTCGATCTCCGCCCCC
The DNA here is from genome assembly GCA_016934555.1 of Acidobacteriota bacterium. Lineage (GTDB taxonomy): Bacteria > Acidobacteriota > UBA6911 > UBA6911 > UBA6911 > UBA6911. Next base: position 3,803 of record JAFGSS010000156.1, read on the forward strand.
AGCAGGCCGAGCGGCACCCGCTCCTTGGGCGGCACTTCCCCGCCCCCCACGTAGGCGTGCCCCGCGCTCAGCTCGCCGATCATCTCCCCGATGACGTAGGTGAGGTCGGCCCGGTGGCGCACGAAGGGGAGGAGTTCGCCGTACCGCTCCCGCATCCCGGCCCAGTCCACCCCGTGCATGTTGGGGGCGTAGAAGAAGTCGCGCATCTGGCGCCAGCACTCGTGAAAGATCTGCCGCCACTCGGCGGAGCGGTCGACTTCGAACCGGAGGTCGCCCAGGTCGAGCCGCTCGCTGGTATCGGGGCGGGCGGAGGGGAGGTCGACGATCGAGTAGGCCCC
>JAFGSS010000157.1 GCA_016934555.1 Acidobacteriota bacterium
CCAGCGCCGCTTTCCCCGCAAATTCCATCTCACTCCTCCAGGGCGAAATCTTCGCGCACGACCGGACCAGTGTCGCTCCGGCCTACGATCAGGCCACATTCAGTGTCTTTATGCCGGCGATATCGTCCTTCAACTCCTGTTCGGCGTCCCACAGATCGATGGCGCGCTGGGCGCCGAGCCAGAATTCGGGCGAGTTGCCGAACACTTTTCCCAACCGCAGCGCCATCTCCGGACTGAGGGCGCGTCGTCCGCGCAACAGTTCGTTTACAGATTGCCGGGACACTCCGATGGCGCGGGCCAGCCCGGAGGCCGTCAGCTGATAGTCCGGGAGAAAATCCTCGCGCAACATCTCGCCGGGATGGGTCGGGCGGCACTGCCTCCGCCCCTTGTTGTCAATACTCATCTCATTCTCCGTCTCAATGGTAATCGCAGATTTCGACGTCGTAGGCGTCGCCGTCCTCGAACCGGAAACAGATCCTCCACTGGTCGTTGACCGATATGGAGTGCTTACCCTTCCGATCTCCCTCCAGACCATGTAACCGGTTGCCCGGAGGCACCTTGAGATCATCAAGTCTGGTCGCCAGGTCGATATACTCAAGTTTGCGCATGGCCCGACGCGCCGTATCCGCAGGGAAACGTCTCATATTCCCGGTGCGAAAAAGCTCCTGTGTCCGCTTATCTGCGAACGTCTTGATCATAGGCAAGACTGTATCGCGTCACGTGACACATGTCAATAGGAACGGAAGGAGGCAGGGGGACAGTGGTGACTGTCCCCCTTGAATTCATGCCCCCGACCCGACTACATTGAAGGGAAGACAGGCGCATCGAGGTCGCTTCTCAGGGAGGGTGCCATGGGGCCGGAAAACCAGGGTTCAAAACCTTCCGCGCAGACCCCCGGCGCGGCGGCCATGACCGAACGGCCCACGTCGGGCTGGCGCCCCGACGGGCGCCTCCGCCGGACGCGGACGCCCATCCTCGACCAGGGGGAACCGGAAGCCAAGCGCACCGAGATCCTGCGCTACTTCCACGACACCTGGGACCTGGACGAGGCGCTGCTCGAAACGCTGCGCTACGACGAATCGTTCCGGCTCCGGGCCGACCCGCTGCGCCACCCCCTGATCTTCTACTACGGCCACACGGCCGTCTTCTACGTCAACAAGCTCGTCGTCGCCAAGCTCGTCGACCGGCGCGTCCACCCCGCCTTCGAATCGATGTTCGCCGTGGGGGTGGACGAAATGTCCTGGGACGACCTGGACGAGGCCCACTACGACTGGCCGACCCCCGCGGAGGTCCAGGCCTACCGCGACGAGGTGCGCGCCCTGGTCGACGGCCTCATCCGCAGGCTCCCGCTCGCGCTGCCGATCACCTGGCACAGCCCCTGGTGGGCGCTCCTGATGGGGATCGAGCACGCCCGCATTCACCTGGAAACCTCATCGGTGCTGATCCGGCAGCTCCCGCTCGAGCATGTCCGCCGGCACCCGCTGTGGGAGCCGTGCACGCGCGCGGGCGAGCCCCCGAGCAACGAACTGCTCGAAATTTCGGGCGGCGAGGTCCGGCTCGGAAAGCCGCGCGCCCACCGGGTCTACGGCTGGGACAACGAATACGGGGAGCGGATCGAGACCGTCGCCCCCTTCCGCGCCGCGCGCCACCTCGTCACCAACGCCGAATTCCGCGCCTTCGTCGACGCCGGGGGCTACCACGAAGAACGCTGGTGGACCGGGGAAGGGTGGCGCTGGCGCTCCTTCCAGCAGGCCGCAGTCCCCCGCTTCTGGCGCCGGGAGGAAGACCGGTACCGCCTCAGGCTGGTGACGCACGAGATCGACATGCCCTGGGACTGGCCGATCGAGGTGAACTACCTCGAGGCCAAGGCCTTCTGCAACTGGCTCGCCGAGCGGCGGGGCGAGCCGGTGCGCCTTCCCACCGAGGCGGAGTGGCAGCTCCTCTGCGAGCGGCACGTGCCGGACGACCAGCCCGACTGGGAAAAAGCCCCCGGCAACCTGAACCTCGAGCACTTCGCGTCGAGCTGCCCGGTCGGCACCTTCACCCAGGGGCCGTTCTCGGACCTCGTGGGCAACGTCTGGCAGTGGACCGAGACGCCTATCGCGGGCTTCCCCGGCTTCGAAGTCCACCCCTACTACGACGACTTTTCCACCCCCACCTTCGACGGCCGGCACAACCTGATCAAGGGGGGCTCCTGGATCTCGACCGGGAACGAGGCGACGCGGCACGCGCGTTACGCCTTCCGGCGCCACTTCTACCAGCACGCCGGGTTCCGCTACCTCGTCTCCGCGCAGCCGGCGCCGGCGGCGGTCGAGACATACGAAAGCGACCCGCTGGTGGCCCAGTACTGCGAGAGCCACTACGGCGAGGGCGCCTTCGGGGTGCCCAACTTCCCGGCGGCGATGGCCGGCATCTGCCTCGCGGCGACGGAGGGGAAGCCGCGCCGCGCGGCCCTGGACATCGGCTGCTCGGTCGGGCGCGCCGCCTTCGAGCTGGCGCGCGGTTTCGAGAGCGTGACCGGTCTCGATTTCTCCGCCCGCTTCATCCGCATCGGCGCGGCGATGCAGGAGCAGGGGTTCATCCAGTACACCCGCGTCGAGGAGGGGGAGATCGATTCGCACCACGAGGCCCGGCTGGCGGATTTCGGGCTGGAGGCGCTGCGCGACCGGGTCCGGTTCGAGCAGGCCGACGCCTGCAACCTCAAGGAGCGCTACACCGGCTACGACCTGGTGCTGGCCGCCAACCTGATCGACCGGTTGCCCGACCCCGCCCGCTTCCTGGAAACGATCACCGGGCGCATCGTCCCGGGGGGGCTGCTCGTGATCGCCTCCCCCTACAGCTGGGACGAGGCCTTCACGCCCAAGTCGCGCTGGCTCGGCGGGCGGCGCGTGGCCGGGGAGCCGCTGACGACGCTCGAGGCGCTCCACCGCGTGCTCGAACCGTCCTTCCGCCCCGTCGGGGACCCGGTCACCGTCCCCTTCGTCATCCGCGAGACGCGCCGGAAATTCCAGCACAGCCTCAGCCAGGTCACCGTCTGGGAACGGGGACAGTCACCAATGATGCCTATCTGCTGAAAAGCGTGCTATCCTACATCAGAATTGAAGATTTTCGCCTGCGATTTTGATGCACCTTTGGCGCAGAATGCTATCTACGACTGGATTTCCGGGCGATCAAGGGGCATGTCAATCGTAAGGGCTTTCCTGTCCTGCAGGCGCGTGCGACGTGGCGCTGTCCGGCGATTGACGCAGCCAGGCAATTTGCCGTGCAGGATTCCGGGCAAAACAGATTCGGCTGGCGCGAACCTGCGCCGGCTTCCAGCGGAGGACCACTTGAACATAACTCGCATGGTACGTATCAGCGCAATTGCAATTTCAATCCTTGCGGCGGGTTGCGGGCGC
>JAFGSS010000027.1 GCA_016934555.1 Acidobacteriota bacterium
CATATGGCAGATGTTTAGAAGTAACGATACACGTCCTGGCGGTGTCCCATTCTGATGACGCGGACGATGAGGGTGGCTGTTTGAGGAGAATAGATGATGCGGTAATCACCGACCCTTATCCGATAGTGGTTTTCCTTGCCCCTGATCTTTTTGAATCTGAGCACTTCCGAAAGTGGATCGATGCTCAAAATCTCCAGCGCTTTATCGACCCTGGATCGTATCGATACCGGCAGGGATTGGTATTCCCGATACGCCGATTTCTGGAAAACGACTTGATAATGCTGTTTAGGCACGTTTTTTCCACGCAACGGTTTCTTCCAGTTCGCGTTCTTCGATGATTTCCTTGTCCATCTCGTCTTCCAACAGCTCGGCAATCGCGCGTTCCACGAGATGATTGATCCGCAGTCCCCTCTTTTTGCAGAAACGCTCGAGCAGCTCCTTGGTAGGTTTTGTCAGCGTAGTGGAAAAGCTGACCATTTCGGCGGGTTTGGGCATCATCAATCCTCCATTTTTATAATGAAATATCATTTTTAAAAATGATTTTCAATGATTAAGATCGTCGCCCATGCCTCGGCATTGCGCCCGGTTCCGCTACTGGCTTCCCACGCCTTTCACCCGCATGCGCAGGCCGAAAAGCTTGTCGGAGGCGGTGATGACGAGGGTTTGCCCGTCCTTCCCGCAGAAGCAGACGTTGGAGGTCCAGGAGGACGGCACGGGAATGTGCCGGATCCTTTCCCCTTCCGGACTGAACACCGTCACTCCCATCCCGGTGAGATAGAGGTTCCCTTCGCTGTCGATCGTCATCCCGTCCGAGCCCATCTCACAGAAGAGCTTTTTCCCGGAAAGGGTCCCGTCGGGCTCGATGGCGTAGCGGTAGGTTTTGCGGGCGCCGATATCGGCGACGTAGAGGTATTTTCCGTCCGGGGTGCCGATGATGCCGTTCGGCTGCGCCAGGTCGTCGGCCACCCGCCTGAGTTCCTTCCCCCCGGGCCCCAGGTAGTAGACCCCCTGGATCTCCTGCGGCTTGTCCCGGTGGGTCCAGTAATCGCGCGGGTAGAAGGGATCGGTGAAGTAGAGTCCCCCCGAGGGGCGCACCCAGAGGTCGTTCGGCCCGTTCAGCCGCTTCGCCTCGTAGTCCCTGACGACGACCTTCACTTCCCCCGCAGGGGAGATGCGCCACAGCTCGTTGTTCCCGTCCGCGCAGGCCCAGAGATTTCCGCCGGCGTCGAAACTCAAGCCGTTGGAGCGCCCGGCCTTCTCCTTGAACACGGAGAGCTTCCCGTCGACGCTCCAGACATGAATACGGTCGTTCGGCTGGTCGGTGAAATAGGCGTTCCCTTCCGGGTCGCAGGCGGGCCCTTCGGCAAAGCCGAACCCGTCCGCGAGAAGGGCCACTTCGGCCCCCGGAGCGACGACCGATGACTGGGCCTTCAGGGGAACGGCCGGAAGGAGTACCAGGCCGAGCAACGCGGTACCCGCCAACAGGGAATGCAGGACCTCCCCCCGACCACGAGGCCTTCGGGCCATGGGCCTATTCCAGTCTCTTGAATTTGTAGCGGACGGCCATGCCGCCCCCGGAGATCGGCCCCTTGGCGGCCGGCGCCGCGCTCATTCCCGGTCCCTTGGCGGCCGGCGCCGCGTTCATTCCCGGCCCCTTGGCCGCGGGCGCCGCGCCCAATCCCGGCATCATCAGCTTGTCGTACTGCGGCATGAGAATGAGGGTGTCGTTCCCTTCCATCTGGACCTTGAACGTCATCGACGCCCCGCCCCCGCCCATCATGGACACCACGTGATGGACGACCAGGGTGGACCCGTCGTATTCGTAGGTTCCGGCGTCGGCCATGAAACTCCGGCTTGTCCCGTAGGCGCCGCCGCTGGAAGTGGAGCCCTCCTGCTGCGACAGGTCGCGGATCGAGCTGTAGTACTTGTCCATGATGTACATCATGAACGCCTTGGGGGCCGTGGTTTCCTTCTTGTCCCCACTGCCGATATCCATTTCCACGATGGACCACACCCCCTTGATGGACGGGGCGGTCTTACCACCGGAGGTCGATTGTGCCTTGCCGGAAACGGCAAAAAACGGCATGACCAACAGGAGACACAGAATAAGGAAGGAGCGTTTCATTGGATTACACCTCTCAAAGGTTGATGCTGGGTTGTAGATGTCCCCGATTTTCATGAAGGGTCGCCGGGCAGTGCGAACACGGCCCCGGGCCGCGGCCCCCCGCATCCGGCGCATTTGGTGTCATACCAGCTCATGGGCCGGCCGCAGCCGGGACAGCGCCAGCGGGCGTCTTCCATTTTGGCCCACTCCCCGGCCCCCATCTCGCGGATCTTCTCGAGGTTGGGGAGGTATTCCTTGCGGTGCAGGTAGTCGCCCATGCGAATCAGGCTCGTGATGCGGTTGCACGGCAGCTCTTCGCATTCGGTGCACCGGGCATCGGGCTGCCCGTTTTTTGCGCAGAGCCGGATCGCGCAGGTCCGGCAGTGGCCGGCAAGAGTGCCGCCGCTCAGGCAGCCGTCGCACTGGAGCCCCTCCATCCACCTCGGGTCCGGGACCCCCTTCTGCGCCGGCGCGGAGGGTCTCTGCTGGGGCTTCGCCTGGCCCTGCCCCTCTTCGCCGTGCTTGGCCAGGTACGCGGGGCAGGCTCCGCACCAGGTTCCACAGGCGGCCGCCAGATGTTCCTTGCCGGAACCGGTCGCCCCGGCCTTCTCCCGGTTCTCAGGCTTCGGGCTATCCGCCGATGCCGCGGAGACCGCCGCTGAAAGACAGGCGCACCCCAAAGCCGTACGGGTGACGTTTTCGCAGAACCTTCTTCGGGTCATGTTCTTCCGCTTCAAGGAAATCATGCCGTCTTCCCTTTCCAACCGGACCGCCTGCCGCCAGGCGGGTCGAAACCTGGGCCCCCCTAGTAAGGAAATAGTATACCCGAACGGCCGATTGCGCGACCCTAAAACACGGCTCCTCCTCCCGACCCGGCCCCCGATCCGACCACTAAAAAGCACTTCTGACCACGTAGTCTACGGCAGCGGCGCGTGGCCGGAGGAAATCTCCGGGACGAAGTCCTTGCGCGCCTGCCCCACCTCCAGGAACTTGCCGACGAGCAGGATATGCCGCTCGTCGGGGAGGTTTGCGTAGTCGACCTCGTCGAGGAACCGGCCGACCGTGCTGCGGATCACTTTCTGACCGGCCCGGTCGCCCGCGTCGACGACCTCTGCCACCGGGGTATCGGGCGGATAGTACTTTTGCAGCTGCGCGAAGAAGCGCGCGTAATCGAGGAGCATCGTGTAGACGACCAGGGTGCTGCCGGCGGCCATGAGTTTTTCGTTGACGTCCACCCTCCCCTCCCAGTCGTCCATGGTCAGGACGACGGCGCTGGTGTCGTAGCCGAAGGGGGGGCTCATCTTGACAGCGGCGCTCGCCGCCTGGAAGGCCCCGACCCCGGGGATGACCTCAGTGGGGATGTCCCCCGGAAGCTCCTCGAGCATGAAGGTGAGGCCATGGACCATGGGGTCGCCCCCCTGCAGGTCGGCCACGATTTTGCCCTCCCGGACAGCCGTGGTGACCCGATCGAGCAGTTCCCTGCGGGCCCGGATCCCCTTTTCGGCCTTGGCGCGCTTTTTGGGGTCGGCGATCTTTCCCGGGTCGGCGCCGTACATGACGCGCAGCGCGATCGGGCGGGACCAGACCTCCTTGCCCGCGATGAAGTCCCCCCAATACGCCCTCTCCCCTTCGGTTTCCACCAGGACGATATCGGCGCTTTGGATCACCTCCAGCGCCCGCACCGTGACCAGGTCCTTCGAGGTCCCCATCCCGACGATGTAAAACTTCCCCTGGCCCGCGTGGGCCACGGCGGCCCCCAGCAGGGCCAGAACCGGCAACAGATATCTCACGCTCCGTCTCATCTTGGTTCTCCCGTATGGTTTGGATCGCTCCCGGCCACGGCGGCCGGCAGCCTCGAGTCTCCTGTCGTCGGGATCCCAGGGTGTCGCCGGCGGCATTCGGCTGTTCTTTATACACGACATTGTATTTTTAATGCAAGAAATTTGATGAGGATCGCGGCCGGTCGCATTCGCGCCCTGCCGGCCGATGCCGTTTGGCGTATAATGGGGTATCGCTGTCTTCCACTGCAGGAGGGGGTATGATCGCCCAGACGCTGGTCGAATACGGGTTGCTTCACTCGCTCGTGAATTCGGTGAATCATGCGCTCGGGCGCGCGCACTCCTTCGTCATGCAGGGGAACAACCGTTACCTGCTCGCGGGCGCCCTTGTGCTGCTCCTCGTCGGACTCGTCGCCGGGCGCCGCAGGCGCTGAAGCGGTCCCGGGCAGGACTGCCCCCCCGGTTCGAAAAATCCCATTTCCTGCAGGGCATGTCGACCATTTCCCGACATACCATGTTCAAAACGACAATCCGGTGGGCGCCGTCCTCTCCTCCGTCGGCAGGGGCCGGAGGCAAAAATTTGCCAAAAGCGCCCCCGTAATCGCATAATGTCGCCTTATGTCGGAAGACGCCCCGGCTGTGCCGGGGTTTTACTGGAAGGGCGGGACCTATGAAGAAGAGGATCTGGATGCTGGCGGCCG
>JAFGSS010000028.1 GCA_016934555.1 Acidobacteriota bacterium
AACCATGGAAGTCCCGACGCTCGAGTATGACCCCGGACTGGGACCGGGGACGGTGCGCGCGGCTCTGGTTTGGGGGCTGGAACTCCCAGGCTGCACGCCGACCCCGGCCGTCCCCCCTTACCTCGCGGAGCTGCTCGGGCGGGTGCGTGCGGCGGGGGAAGGGTTTCTCGACGCCGGGCGCCGCGCGGCCGTGCGGGGGATGCTGCGGTACGGGCGCTTCAAGCCCTCGGGGCGGAGCAAGCCCGCGAGCGAGTATCTCCTGGCCGCCGCCCTCGGGGGGGATTTCCCCCAAGTCAACCCGCCCGTGGACGCCAACAACGCCGTAAGCCTCCAGTCGGGCTATCCCGCCAGCGTCTTCGACCTGGAACTCACCGGCCCCGCCCTGCGCCTGCGGCGCGGAAGGGCAGGGGAATCCTACGTGTTCAACCCCTCGGGACAGGAGATCGGGCTGGAAGACCTCCTGTGCGTCTGCCGGCGGCAGGGGGAACTCTGGGTGCCGTGCGGGAACCCGGTCAAGGACTCGATGGCTACCAAGACCCGGGAGTCGACGCGCGCCGTCGTGGCCGTCGTCTACGCCCCCGCAGGGGAGAGCGTGGCTTTCCTTGAGGCCGCGGCGGAAAGGTTCTCTACCCTGCTTGCCGCCGAATGCGGCGCCGCCCGCGCCGGCTGGAACATCGTCTGACCCTCCCACGCCCCGGCGTCTGCCTGGAGGCGTGATATAATCCGGGACGCATGGAATCCGCCCTCTCCACCCTGGTCTTCGACCTGGACGACACCCTGATGGCCGAGGAGAGTTCGGCCGAAGCCGCCTTCGTCGCCGCGGGGGAACCGGCCCGGGAGCGGTACGCCATCGACCCCGTCGCGCTCCACCTGACCCTGCGCAAGGCGTGCCGGGAGATCTGGTACGCGTTTTCGGAGCACCCCTACTGCAAGAGGGTGGGGATCAGTTCCTGGGAAGGGATGTGGGCCGAGTTCACCGGGCCGGGGCCGGAGCTGGAGCGGCTGCGCTCCTGGGCGCCCGCCTACCGGTTCGAATCGTGGCGGGCGGCCCTTGGCCGGCACGGAGTGGACGATCCCGCCCTGGCCGGGGAGATGGCCGAAGCCTTCCCGCGCCTGCGGCGCCGGATCCACGTCGTCTACCCCGATACCCTCCCCGCCCTGGGGGAACTGGAGAACTATGCCCTGGGGCTCCTCACCAACGGCGCCTCCGACCTGCAGCGGCGCAAGATCGAGGGGGCGGGGATCGGGGGATACTTCAGGGAAATCCTGATTTCGGGCGACATCGGGTTCGGCAAGCCCGATCCCCGGATCTACAGCCTCATGCTCCGGCGGCTCGGGGCCGCGCCCCGCACCACCCTCATGATCGGCAACAACCTCGTCACCGACGTCGCGGCGGCGCAGCGCGCGGGGATGAGGGCGGTCTGGGTCAACCGCACCGGTGCGGCCCGGGCCGGCGACGTCGTCCCCGACTGGGAGATCGCCGACCTCTCCGGACTCGGACCGGTGCTCGAAGCCGCCGGGGGCGTGGGTTGATTCGGGTCAAGCGAAAGGGGAAGGTTATGGACGCATTCATGCGGGCGGCGATCGAGGAGGCCGAAAAGAGCCTGGCGGAAGGGGGGATCCCGATCGGTTCCGTGCTGGTGGTCGACGGGGAGATCGCGGGGAGAGGGCATAACCGGAGGGTGCAGCGGGGGAGCGCGATCCTGCATGCGGAGATGGACGCCCTGGAAAGCGCCGGCAGGCTGTCGGCCCGGGACTACGCCTCCGCCGCCCTCTACACCACCCTCTCCCCCTGCGACATGTGCAGCGGCGCCGCCCTTCTTTACGGGATTCCACTGATCGTCATCGGCGAGAACCGGACCTTCCGGGGCCCGGAGGACTACGTGCGCTCCCGGGGGATAGAACTGGCGATCCTGGACGACGCGGAGTGCGTCCGGTTGATGAGGGATTTCATCGCCGCAAACCCGGGGCTCTGGAACGAGGATATCGGCAGGCCCTAAAGCCGCCCCCGGTTTTTGCCGATCAGGCACCTCATCGGGGGAATCATGCACAGCCGGAGCCGCGTAGCCCAGGATCGCCGCAACCTGTCCCGCATCGTCACGTGCCTCGACTGCCGCTTCGACGCCTCGGGCACGTCCAGGGAGGGGGTCGTCATCGACCTTTCCCTCAAGGGGGCCTATGTCTCTTCCGCGTTTCTCCCCCCGGGGGGGAGCCGCATCAGCCTGACCCTCCTCTCCGGCCTGCTGGAGCGGCCGCTGACGATCGAGGGGAGGGTCCGGCGGTGGCATGCGGGGATGAGCGGGAGCGGCAAGGGGCGGTTCGGCGTTGAATTCGACCACACCCCGGTCGACCTGGCCGGCCTGATAGGCCGGCTGGTCAACAACGCCCCACTCCCGGTAAAGGTCCCGAAAGGCTGCTAGCGATAGACCCCATACTCCTTGGTGAACTCTATCATGGCCCGGACCGTTTCCTCCCGGGCGTCGTCCAGCTGCGTACCCGAACAGAGGATGTATCCCCCACCCTTGCCGCAGTAGTCGATCAGGTCCTTGCAGCAGGCCCGCACCTGTTCTGGCGTCCCGGTGGCGATCATGGTGATGGGGACGTTGCCCATGATGGGGCTGTGGCCGCCGAGAACGTTCTTGGCCCGGTGCATGTCGGTCCGGTCGAAGAACCAGAGGACCGAGGCCTCGGGGAGCTGGGTCAGGTAGGGCAGCCGCTTGGTGTAGCACCCTTCGGCGAACGGGGCGGGGATCAAACCGTCGTCGATCATCCGCAGCATGATCTCCTTGAAGGTGGGCCAGTAGAATTTTTCGAACTGGGCGAGCGAGATGTGCGTGTCGTCCCCCTTGTGCAGCGGCATCATGATCAGCGGCGGGGCGCCGATGGGGACGTCGGGGACCGGGGTCAGCTCCAGGATCTTCTCGCAGGCCCGGATCACCTTTTCGGGGCAGCGGTAGAGGTCGGTCAGGATCCCCCGCGTGCCGCGCAGGGTGTCCCCCAGCATGTCGAACGCGGCGGCGCCGAACCCGAGGAAGAACTGCGGGTACCCCATCGCGCTGAGCCGGGCGGAGGTCGCCATCGTCACCCGGAGAGGTTCGAGCGACATCTCCGCCGCTTTCTTCATGATGGCGAGCGCCTCCTGCACGTCGGGGTCGAGCAGCGCGGCGAACACCCTCCCGCCGATCTGGATGCCGTCGCTCCCGAACCAGGGCATCTTTCCCAGGCCCTTGAGCGATGTGTACATCCGCGGCATGAAGCGGCGCATGACATAGTCGGAGGGGTCCAGGAGGAAGGCCTCGTACTCGTCCCCCTTCATGTACTCCTGCTCGACATACTGGTACTGCACGTCGTCCGGGAGGCCGCACCCGGCCCATTTCATGCTGGTCTGTCCCAAAAACTCCATGGAGGGCCCCGACATCATGAAGGTGGCGGTGGCGCTGTCGGGCTGGAAATCCTGCTGGAATTGGACGACCGCGGCGGCGGCCTCCTCCCAGCGGTCATACATGGTGGCCTTCTGGGGGATCCCCATCCGGCGGTAGATGAAGGCGCCGCCCAGCCCCGCGATCGGCACCCGGTCGGGGACGCGAAGCTCGAGGGCGTCCCGGAACCTCTGGGCCCGTTCCCGGTAGGCGGCCGCCGCCTCCGGGCCGTCGAACTCGATACCGTCCCCCCGCACCCAGGCATCGAGCCTGTATTGCCTCTTCTGTTCCGCAGTCAGTGAACTCCAATTGTCCGGTTTTCCCGCCATCACATCCTCCTCCTATCCCCTCCCGCCGCGTCCCTGACGGGTCACGGCGGCAAAATGATCCACAGGTTTCTTCCGACGTCGTCCCGACCGTTACCCCTTGCCGTCGAGGCGCGCGAGCGCGAAGGCGTAGGCGCCGAGCATGGTCGCCCCGCTCGTCCCCAGGCGCGACAGGCCGACACCGATGCGGGGCAGCGGGTCGTAAACCATCTCCCTCCGGCTTCCGGGCACGGTGATCGTGCGGAGGTCTCCCTCGAGGAACGCGCGCGTCCCGTCGGGGTCCTCCAGGTTGCAGGCCGTCGAGGCCAGCCTCCGGAAGCTCCGGCCGTCTGGAGCGGTGTAGGTGCCGTTGAGTTCCGCGACCAGGGCGGGCAGGAAGAGGGGCCACGCGGCCGAGATCCCCCCGCCGATGACGGCCAGCCCGTCCACCAGAGTGAGGGCCTGGGCCAGGGCGTCGCCGGCGACCTCCCCCAGGCGCCTGAAGGCCTCGCGCGCCGCGGGGGCGTCCCCCCTCCTCCGCTCCATTCCGATTTCGAAGATGGCCTCGGGGTCGGGCGCCTCCCCGGGCGGGATGCGGGCGGCGGCGGCATAGGCGCGGCGCACGGCGCGGATGCTCACCCCCTCCTCCGCGTTCATGCCCGGGTCGAGCTTGTTGCGCAGCAGCCAGACCTCCCCCGCGATCGAATTGTCCCCGGCCAGGAGCCGGCCGTCGATGACGATGCCCCCGCCGAAGCCCGTCCCCAGCGTCACGCCGAAAAGGTTCCGGTAGCGCCGCGGGCTCCCCGCCTCCTCCAGGAGCGCGTTGACGTGGGGGAGCAGGCCCGCGATCGCCTCCCCGTAGGCGAACAGATCGCCGTCGTTGTTGATGTAGGTGGGGATGGCGAAGCGCTCTTCCAGCATCGGCCCGAGCGCGACCCCGCCGCGAAAGCCCGGCAGGTTGCCCAGATCGCCGATGATGCCGCGGGGGTAGTCCGCGGGTCCCGGGAACGCGAAGCTGATGGCCGCGGGCATCGCGCTGCACCGCGCCCGGATGAGCGAAAAGCCCTCCACGATCCCCGAGAGGCACCGGTCCAGGTCGTCCCCGTGCGACGGCATGGCGAGGCTCTCCGTCACCTGCCGGCCGCCCTGCATGGCCGAAAAGCGGAAACTGGTCCCGCCGGCGTCGAGCGTCAGCACGATGCGGGGGTCGCTTGAGAGATCCATGACGGCTCCTTCAGACAGAATCCGGGCAATCCGAGGCCCCCTACCGTATCATACCCGCCCCCCGTTCGGCATGGAGATTCAGGCGGAGGCTACGCGGCGGCGTTGAGCCCCAGCCCGAGCAGAAGGAGTTTTTTCTTGCCGATCCGGGCGGCCAGCAGCCCTCCGGGGAGGCTGAAAAGGGCGAAGGAGATGTAGACGAAGAAGGGGAGCAGGGTGGCGAGCAGGTTCGTGAGCTCGTACTGCTTCCTGACGCCGTCGGACATGGGGCCCATGGCATCCGCGAGCCCCATGAGGAAGAAGGTGAGGAATATCGGCAGGGTCCTGAAACGCATCGTGTTTCCTCCGTCAGTCCCTCAAGGTTAGGGCTGCGCGCGTCAGAACCGGTAGGCCCGCCGGGCCAGGCGGCCGGCGAGGTCGATGGCCGTTTCCCGCGCCTCGTCCTCGTCCAGCCGGTGTTCGGCCACCAGTTCGGCCAGGCAGCCGCAGTCGATCCGGCGCGCCACGTCGTGGCGGGCGGGGATGGAGGGGAAGGCCCGGGTGTCGTCGTTGAAGCCGACGGTGTTGTAGAAGCCGGCCGTCTCGGTGGTGAGCCGGCGGAAGCGCCGCATCCCCTCGGGGCTGTCGTGAAACCACCAGGCCGGCCCCAGCCGCAGCGCGGGATAGTGGCCGGCCAGGGGCGCCAGTTCGCGCGAATAGGTCGATTCGTCCAGGGTGAAGAGGATGACGGTCAGGCGCGGCTCGTTTCCGAAGCGGTCGAGCAGAGGCTTCAGGGCGCGCACGTAGTCGGTGCGCACGGGGATGTCGGCCCCCTTGTCCCGGCCGTAGCGCCGGAAGAGGGCGCGGTTGTGGTTGCGGAAGGAGCCGGGGTGGATCTGCATCACCAGCCCGTCCTCGAGGCTCATCCGCGCCATTTCCGTCAGCATCTGGGCGCGGAACGCCTCCGCCTCCCCAGCCGTCGCCGATCCCGCGAGCGCCCGCGCGAACAGGGCCTCGCACCCGGGCCGGGAGAGGTCGGCCGTGGCTGCCGTAGCGTGCCCGTGGTCGGTGGCGGTGGCGCCCCGGGAGGCGAAATAGCGGCGGCGGTCTTCGAGCGCCCGCAGGTAGCCGGCCCACGACCCGGTGTCCTCCCCCGTCATTTCCCCGAGCCTGCGGACGTTTTCGCGGAACCCCTCGAATTCCGGGTCGACGACGGGGTCGGGGCGGAAGGTGGGCACGATGCGCCCCTTCCACTCCCCGGCGCGGAGCCTGCGGTGGTGCTCCAGGGGATCGAGGGGCGACTCGGTCGTGGCCAGGACCTCGATGCGGAAGCGCTCGAACAGGGCGCGCGGCAGAAATTCCGGCCGCGCGAGCTTTTCGGCGACGGCGTCGTAGATCCGGTCCGCCGAGGCGGCGGACAAACGCTCCCGGATGCCGAACACCTCGTGGAAGGTGTGGTCGAGCCAGCTGCGGGCGGGGGTCCCGCGGAACAGGTGCCAGTGCGAGGCCAGGAGGCGCCAGACCGCACGCGCGTCCACTGCCGGCCTCCGTCCGTCCGCTTCGGGAATCCCGAGCTCCTCGAGCGCCACCCCCTGGCTGTAGAGCATGCGGTAGATGTAATGGTCCGGGACGATCAGAAACGAGGCGGGGTCGGGGAAAGGGGTGTTGTCGGCGAACCAGCGGGGGTCGGTGTGCCCGTGGGGGCTGACGATCGGCAGGTCCCGGACTTCGGCATAGAGGCGGCGCGCGACGGCGCGCACGGCCGGGTCGGGGGGGAACAGCCGGTCTTCGTGCAGCCGCAGCTCTTCACTCATAACGACCTCCCGCTGCCCGAGAAGGGCAAGGGACTGTTTCGAATCTTGTAAATGCGTGGTACTATAGCACTTCGTTCAAGCCAAGGTTAAGGAAATTCGAAATCCCGGGGGATGAACCATGTATTTTCTGGGGATAGATGTCGGTACCGGGGGGACCCGGGCCCTGCTTCTGGACGAAAGCGGGTCGATCGCGGGCGCGGCCACCGAGGAGCACGCGCCCTTTGCGTCGCCCGAAATCGGGTGGGCGGAGCAGGATCCCGAGGACTGGTGGCGCGCGGCGGGGGTCGCGGTGCGCCGGGCGCTCGCCGGGGCCCGCATCGGCGGGGAGGCGGTCGGGTGCGTCGGCTTTTCGGGGCAGATGCACGGCGCCGTGATGCTCGACGCGGCGGACGCCGTGGTGCGGCCGGCGCTGATCTGGTGCGACGTGAGGACGGAGGCGCAGTGCCGCGCCTTCACGGAGCGGGTGGGGGCCGAACGGCTGATCCGGCTGACGTGCAACCCCGCGCTTCCCAATTTCACCCTGACCAAATTCCTCTGGGTGCGGGAGCGGGAGCCGGACAACTGGAAGCGCGTCCGCTCGGTGATGCTCCCGAAGGACTATGTCCGCTTCCGCCTGACGGGGGAGCGGGCGATCGATGTCGCGGACGCTTCCGGGACGCTCCTGCTCGAT
This sequence comes from Acidobacteriota bacterium, assembly GCA_016934555.1. Lineage (GTDB taxonomy): Bacteria > Acidobacteriota > UBA6911 > UBA6911 > UBA6911 > UBA6911. Next base: position 7,409 of record JAFGSS010000028.1, read on the forward strand.
GTGGCCGCGCGCGCCTGGTCGCGCGAGGTTCTTGACGCGGCGGAGATGGATATTGCGCTTCTCCCCAGACTTTATGAGTCTCAGGCGGTATGCGGCCGGGTGAACGCGGCCGGGGAACTGGCCTCGGGTCTCAAGGCGGGCACCCCCGTGGTCGCCGGGGCGGGGGACCAGGCGGCGGGGGCCATAGGCATGGGCATCGTCGCCCCCGGGGCCGTCAGCGCGACGATCGGGACCTCGGGAGTGGTGTTCGCCGCCACCGACCGTCCGGCGCTCGACGCTCGGGGGCGGCTCCACACCTTCTGCCACGCGGTGCCGGCGCGCTGGCACGTCATGGGGGTGACGCAGGCCGCGGGCCTCAGCCTGCGCTGGTTCCGCGACCGGTTCGGCGCCGGCCCTGACGACGCTCGCGACCCCTACGAGCGGCTGACCGAAGAGGCGGCGCGCGTCCCGGTGGGGGCGGACGGGCTCGTGTGGGCCCCCTACCTGATGGGGGAGCGCACGCCCCATCTCGACCCCAACGCGCGCGGCGCCCTGGTGGGCCTCACGGCGTCTCACACCCGGGGGCACGTCGTGCGCGCCATTCTCGAAGGGGTCGCCTTCAGCCTCAAGGACACCTTCACCCTTTTTGCCGAAATGGGGATTCCGGTCCACAAGATCCGGCTCGGGGGCGGGGGGGCGCGGAGCGCGCTCTGGCGCCAGATCCAGGCCGACGTCTACGGCCACGAGGTCGAAACGGTGGCGGCGGAGGAGGGGGCGGCCTACGGCGCCGCCATTCTGGCCGGGGTCGGGGCGGGGAGATGGCACAGCGTCGACGCCGCCTGCGCCGAAATCGTGCACGTCGAGAGCGTCATCGCCCCGCATCCGGAAGCCGTCGCGCTGCTCGGGGAGCAGTACCGGGCCTACCGCCGCCTCTACCCGGCCCTCAGCCAGGTTTTCGGGGGACAGTCACCACTGTCCCCTTAGATGAACGTACCCGATTTGAGAAATGCTGTAGTCGGGTTTAAGGGGACAGAGGTTCCGGGGGACAGTCACCACTGTCCCCTTAGATGAACGTACCCGATTTGAGAAATGCTGTAGTCGGGTTTAAGGGGACAGTGGTGACTGTCCCCCGGGGATCGCCATGAAGAGAACGAGCGTGATTTGCATCGTCGCCGGGATGCTGGCCCTGGCCGCGGGTGGGCTGCCGGCCGCGGAGCCGGAGTGGAACCGGGCCGCCATCAGGGAATGCGACCGGGCGTGCCTGGTCGCGATCATCGACGGGTACATGGACGCCGTCTACCGGAGGGACCCCAAGGCGGTCCCCCCGCTCGCTCCAGACGTGCGCATGACCGAAAACACCGGTGTCCTGGATGTGGGCGAAGGCGTCCTCTGGCGATCGAAGGTGGAGCCGACCGGTTTCCGGATTCATGCCGCCGACCCGGTCGCGGGCCAGGTCGCCCTGCAGGCACGGCTGAGGATCGAAGGGCAGCACGCGCTCGTGGCCGTGCGGCTCAAGGTGGACCGGGGGAAGATCCAGGAGATCGAACACCTCTACGTGCGCAACTCCGGCTTCGAGAAAAGCATCGACGACGCGGCGCTGCCGCTTCTGACGACGCCGCTGCCGATTTTGACGGAGGATGTCGCCCCCGCGCGGCGGACGTCGCGCGATCTCCTCTACCGCGCCGCAAACTCCTATTTCGACGCCCTGGAGGGGGACAACGGGAAGATCGGCGCCTTCGGCGACGATTGCGTGCGCCACGAAAACGGCTACCGGACCGTCAACCACCCGCCGCCGGGCGGCCGCATGATGCCCGCCCCCTTCATCCCGACCGACCCTGAAATGCTGAAGTTCAGCATGATGACGTGCGCGGAGCAGATCGACACCGGGACCTTCGCCTACATGAAGCGCATCCGGCCCCGGCGCGTCCTGATCCTGGACGAACAGAAAGGGCTGGCCGCCAGCTTCCCGCTCTTCATCCATGACGGGACGAGCCGTAAGGCGGCCCCGGGGGCGCCCCCGGGGATGCTGCAGAACCTGGTGACGATGGAGACGTTCGCCATCCGCGACGGGCTGATCCGCCACGTCGAGGCCTTTCCTTTCGTGACCCTTCCCTACGGGCTGGGGAACGGCTGGACCCCCGGTTCCGGCCGCTGACGCGTGAGGGGGACAGTCACCACTGTCCCCCATCTGCTGATGGTTCGAGGCGCCATGAAACTCGAAAAATACTCGATCGGCATCGGCGACCGCTTCGGCTGCCAGGGGGCGGCCCAACTCGTGGCGCTCGAAAAGGCGGCGGCCCGCGGGCTCCCCCTGGTCCCGGTGTGGAACAAGTCGGAGCGCGAGCACATCATCGGGGACCATGTAGCCCGTAACCTCTACGACAAGCATATCGTCCCGCTCTTTTTCGGCGCGGAGTGATCCGGACCTTTTCTGAGAGGACCCGACCGTGAACCTGGAAGAACTCACCCGGCAGTATGATTTTCGCGATCGCGTCATGGTTGTTACCGGGGGCGCCGGCGTCTTGGGCGGCGAAATGGCCTGCGCCCTGGCCGGCTGCGGCGCCCGGGTGGCGGTCGTGGACCGTAAACCGGAGGAGGCCGGAGGCCTCCCGGAGCGCCTCGGGGGGAGCGCGGACCGCCTCCTCGTCATCGGCGGCGATGTGCTGGAGAAGGGCTCGATGACGGAGGCCGCGCGCCGCATCGTCGAGGCCTGGGGCGGGATCGACGGCCTGGTCAACGCGGCGGGGGGAAACCATCCCGGCGCCACGACGGGGGTGGAGCAATCGTTCTTCGACCTGACCGGGAGCGCGCTCCGGTTTGTCTCCGACCTGAACCTGCTGGGGACCGTCATCCCCAGCCAGGTGTTCGGCCGGGTCATGGCGGAGCGGAAAGCGGGGGTGATCCTGAACATCTCCTCGATGAACGCCTTCCGCCCGCTCACCCGCATCCCGGCCTATTCCGCCGCGAAGGCGGCGGTGTCCAACTTCACCCAGTGGCTCGCGGTCCACATGGCCCGGGAATACTCCCCCGACATCCGCGTCAACGCCATCGCCCCCGGGTTCTTCCTGACCGAACAGAACCGCTTCCTGCTGACGGACCGGGAGAGCGGCGCGCTCACGGCGCGGGGCGAACAGATCCTGGTCCACACCCCGATGGGGCGCTTCGGCTCCCCCGAGGACCTGGTCGGGGCGATGCTGTGGCTCCTCTCCCCCATGTCCCGGTTTGTCACCGGGATCGTGCTCCCGATCGACGGCGGGTTTTCGGCGTATTCAGGCGTCTAGCCGGTCCCGCCATCCTCCCCGGCGCTTCCCGTGCGCGGAGCGCGCGCGGGCCCCTGATTTTTACATAATTTGGCTTTGCCTTGACAAAGTTTACCTGTCGGTCTGGCAGAATAGAAATGCGGTTTTCGCACAAACGACCGACAAGGAGCCGGATGGAATGGATACCCCAAAGCACTCTTCCTCGGGTCAGGCGATCGTCGAGTTCGCCCTGGTTTTCCCCCTCCTGCTGATCCTGCTGCTCGGAATCATCGAGTTCGGCCTGCTGTTCTACAACAAGGCCGTCATCACGAACGCCAGCAGGGAAGGGGCGCGGGTGGGCATCGTCAACCAGGACCGCGGCGACCTCAACCCCATAAACGCGAATATCCTCGGAGCGGTGAACAACTACTGCGCCAGCCGCCTCATCTCCTTCGGGTCCCCGGAAGTGACGGTCACCCCCGACTGGTCCGCGGGAACGGGGTTCGGAAACCCGCTCAGGGTGACCGTCACCTTCGACTACCGGTGGCTGGTGCTTCCGAATTTTGTCGGGTTGCCCAACCCGACCCGGTTGGGCGGCGTTACGGTGATGAGACTGGAATAGGCCATGGGAGAGAACCTCATGCGGGAAACGAGGCGTCGCCTGACGACCGAACCTGGCGGGGGCCAGTGCGGGGCGGTGATCGTCATGGTCGCGCTCCTGCTCGTGGTTTTTGTCGGGTTCGCGGCCATGGCCATCGACATCGGCCGCCTGCTTGTGGTGCGTAACGAGCTTCAGAACGCCGCGGACGCGGCCGCCCTGGCCGGCGCTTCGAACCTTGTCCCCCAGACCCCACCCGCGTCACCTGCCCCGCCCGCCTGGGCCATGGGGGCCACCGTGGCCGACGGCTCCATAGGGCTCAACAAATCGGAAAACGCCGTTCTGGCGGATGGCGAGGTCTCCACCGGGTACTGGAACTACGATCACTTTCCCTCCGGGCTTCAGGGAACGGGAATCACCCCCGGGCCCCGGGACTTTCCCGCCGTCAGGGTTGGGGTGAGAAGGTCGGAAGGGAACAACGGCGGGCCGGTGAGAAACCTCTTCGCTGCCATCATAGGGATCAGGACCTCCGACGTTGCGGCCGCTGCCACGGCCGTGATGACGTCGCCCGGGCAGGCGGAGGAAGGGGTGCTTTTCCCCCTCGTTATCAACCAGGCCCTCGCCGAACGCGCTTCCTATCATAATACCTATGCCGGTCGCTTCAAGATCACCAACGAGCATCATACCGACGGGATCAACGGGAGCTATTGGACTACGTTCTTTCAAAATAACAACAGCAACAAGTATGTCAAAGATCTCATCGATCCCGGCTCCGGCGTGGACGCTCCGGCACTCAGTATCGGGGAGGTGATCCAGATCGACCCCGGGGTGAGGGCGATCGATTACGCTCTGACCCTGGATCACTGGAAGAACGAGGTCGTCAAGGTCGCCGTAGTCCAGACGCTCGACGGCAACAGCCAGCAGCCCGTGGTTGGTTTCGTCTGCTTGTATATCACCGACGTGCACAAGAAGGGGGCGCATTCCTACGTCGAGGTATATTTCGCCCCCAACTGCTATGCGGGGGGGACCCGCGGTGTCGGTCCCAACTACGGCGCCTACGCTCCTCCCACCCTGGTGCAATAGGTGGAGCTCCGGTGTCATGACGCGGGGGCGTGCCCGCGGGGCCGTCGCCTCAGGGCGCGCAGGAGGACCGAGCCGAGCACGACGGCGCCGCCGAGCAGGGCCCAGGGCCCCGGGCGCTCCCCGAGCAGGAGGAGGACCCAGACGGGGTTCAGGACCGGTTCGATGACGGGGACCAGGATCGCTTCGAGCGCCGTGACGTGGCGGATCGCCTCGGCATAGAGGATGTAGGAGAGCCCGAGCTGAAACACCCCCAGCAGGACCAGCCCCGGCCAGCTCCCCGCGGCCGGGGCGGACGCGAGCATCGCCGGGAGCCCGATCAGGAAAGCGAGGATGTTCCCCAGGAAGACCGATTCGAGCGGGGACCCCTCCTTCTGTTTGCGCAGCAGCAGGGCGGTACCCGCGAAGGCCACCCCGCTCAGGATCGCGACGATGTTCCCCCGGAACGCTCCCGCGGTCAGGTCGTCCAGGAAGAAGAGGACCATCCCCCCCAGGGCGGCGGCGATGGCGGCGACGTCGATCCGGGTGATCCGCTCCCGCAGAAACCACCAGCTGAGGAGGGCCACGTAGACGGGGGCGGTGTACTGCAGCAGGATGGCGTTGGCCGCCGTGGTCCACTTGTTGGCGACCACGAACAGGATCACCGTGGCCGCGTAGCAGACGGCGCCTCCCAGCTGCGGCGCCCTCCAGTTGAACCGCATCCTCGGGCGGAAGGCCAGCATCACGAGCGCCGCGATCCCGCTGCGGGCCCCGGCGATCGCCATCGGGCTCCAGTCCACGATCTTGATCAGCAGCCCTCCCAGGCTCCAGAGCAGGGCCGCGAGGATCAGGAATAGTACCGCGCGCGATCTCATGGGGTGAAGAATACCATGCAGGGGGACAGTGGTGACTGTCCCCAATTTGCCCTTGAGTCGGCTCGGTCCGGGCCGGATAATGAATCCAAAGCAGTGATCCTGTCCAACGGCACACGAATCGGGGGCATCAGAGCGACCAGGTCCGGCGATCCTCCCCGCAAGCTGCGATCCCCCCCGCGAGATTCACACCGAAGGCCCCGGACATCACCGGAAGGGCTCCATGATCGGTCAGACGCTCCTGCACTACCGGATCATCGAGAAGCTGGGCGAGGGCGGCATGGGCGTCGTCTACAAGGCGCGCGATCTGCACCTGGACCGCTTCGTGGCCATCAAGATCCTCCCCCCCGAGGTGACGTCCGACCCGGAGCGCCGACGGCGCTTCGTCCTCGAAGCCAAGGCGGCGTCGGCGCTGAACCACCCGGGCATCATCGTCATTCACGACATCGACGAGGCGCGGGGGGTTCACTTCATAGCCATGGAGTATGTCTCCGGCCGGACGCTGGACCGAGTCATGAAGGAGGGGCCGATGCCGCTCCCCCGGAGCCTTGGATACGCCGCGGGGATCGCGGAGGCGCTCGCCGCAGCCCACGCGGCCGGCATCGTGCACCGCGACCTCAAGCCTTCCAACGTGATGGTGACCTGGGAAGACAGGGTCAAGGTCTTCGATTTCGGCCTGGCCAAGCTCTCCGGCGGTACGGGGGGGGGAGCCGCCGCGACGGAGGAGGTGACCCGCACCCTGGTCACCGCCACCGGCCCCGGGACGGTGATGGGGACCCTTTCCTACATGTCCCCCGAACAGGCCCGCGGGCAGGCGCTCGATTACAGGACCGACATCTTCTCCCTCGGCGTGGTGGCCTATCACCTGGTGTCGGGCCGGCTCCCGTTCAGGGGGCCGAACGCCTTATCGGTCCTGGAGCAGATTCTGCACGCCCCGGCCCCCCCGCTGAGAGACACCTGTCCGGGGGCGCCGGAAGAGGTGGAAAAAACGATCGATCGGGCCATGGCCAAGAATCCCGAGGAACGGTTCCGGGACATGCACGAGATGGCGGCGGCGCTGCGGTCCCTGGAGGAGGCCGCCGAAAAGCCCAGGGCCGTGGCTGCTCGGCAGGCGGACGCCTCCCGGGCGGGAATGGGCCGCTTTCTGCGCCGTCCCGCCCTGGCCGCCTGCATCGCGCTGCTGGCGCTCCTGTTTGTCTCCCCCTTCCGGGCGCGGGTCGGGCCCGAGGGGCCGGAAGCCAGGGTGCCGTCGAAGATCCGCATGGCCATCCTGCCGCTTCTCAATATCGGGGCGCGCCCCGAGAGCCAGGAGATCGCCGACGGCCTGGTGGAGATCCTGGCCGCCAAATTCGCCCGGATCGCCCAGTATCATGGGAACCTGAGCGTCATCTCCCCCGCCGACATCCGGGCGGAAGGAATTACCGGGGCGGCCGAGGCGCGCCGCGCCTTCGGCGTCAACCTGGTGCTCTGCGGGAGCGTGCAGGTGTTCGGGAGCCTGGTGCGGGTCACCATTTATTGTGTCGACGCCGTCTCCCTGCGCCAGACCGGCGCCGACAGCTGCAGCGCGAGTGTCTTTGAAATGATGGGCATGGACGAGGAAATCTTCGACAAGGCGCTCGCCATGCTGGGCCTGGACCTGAAACCGGAAGCCCGGCGCCTGGTCGAGGCCGGCAGGACGCGGGTCTCCGGCGCGTACGCCCTCTACCTGCCGGCCGAGGGGCTCCTGTCGCGCCACGACATGCCCGAGAACCTCGACCGGGCCATCGAGCTGTTCAAGAAGGCGCTCTCGGAAGACCCGCAATACGCGCTGGCCCACGCGGGCCTGGGGGAGGCCTACTACTGGAAGTTCAGGGCGAGCCCCGGTCCCGAGTGGGCGCGGATGGCGCTGACGAGCTGCCAGGCGGCCCAGGCGATCGACGACCGGCTGGCGCGCGTCTACATCACCCGGAGCATGCTCCACACCGAACTCGGCAGGCCGGAACAGGCGGTCAGGGAGTTGAGCTCCGCCATTGCCATCGAACCTGCGAATGCGGAGGTGCACCGCGAGCTGGGCCGCGCCTACGAGAGTCTGGGGAAGGGGGGCGAGGCCGAGGGCTCCTTCCGGAAGGCGATCGAACTCGCACCCGACTCCTGGAGCTGTCACTGGGAGCTGGCCGTCTTCCTCTATCGTCACTCCCGTTACGAGGAGTCGGCGGGGGAGTTTCTCGAGGTGACCCGCCTCTTTCCAAACCATTTCCGGGCCTATTCCAGCCTCGGGGGGATCCGGATACACCAGGGCCGGTTCGTCGAGGCCGAGAGAGTGCTCCGCAAATCGCTCGAGATCCGGCCGACCATGCAGGCCAGGGTGAACCTGGCGGCCGCCTATATCCTCCAGGGGCGCGCGGCGGAGGCGGTGCCGGTCCTGGAGCAGGCGGCAGGAATGAAGGGCGCGCCGCACCAGGTCTGGGGAAACCTCGGCGACGCCTGCGTGCTCACGCCGGGGATGGAGCGGAAAGCGCGGCCGGCCTACGAGTACGCCGCGAAGCTGGCGGCGGAGTATCTCAAGCTCAAGCCCTCGGACGGGGTGGAGCGCGCCACCCTGGCCTTCTACCTGGTGCGGCTGGGGGAGCGGGAGCGCGCGCTCGCCGAGATAGGCCGGGCGCTCGAAACGGCGCCCGGGGACGCGCGCGTGCTCTTCTGGGCCGCCCTGGTCCACGAGGAGGCGGGGGAGCGCGACCGGGCGCTCGAGCTGCTCGCCGGCGCCGTCGCCGGGGGCTATTCCCGGGCCATCGTCGAGGCCACTTC
>JAFGSS010000158.1 GCA_016934555.1 Acidobacteriota bacterium
CGAACTGCAGGCATTCGGCCTTGCCGTGACCGCCGAGCCCTACTTCGCGGTGACCATGCCGAGCAACCTGGTCGTGCTGGAAAACGTCGTTCGTAACGACACCAAGGGCAGGGGCGAAGCGCTGGATGCTAAATATGAGCTGCTGGAAAGAGGCCAGTATGAACGCCTGGCCAATCCCCTGGCCCTGAAAATGGACTCCAAGATGCCGCTGGAACTCTATGAAGCGCGTAACGCGATCCAGATCGCGCGCGCCATCGGCGCGGACCGTTATGCCTCGGAAACTTTCTCGAAGGCCGAAGCCAGCCTCGAGCAGGCGGAGGCGTACCAGGCGCGCAAATCGGGAAGCAAGGACGCCATCAGATTTGCGCGGGAGGCCGTGCAAACAGCGGAAGATTCCCGGGCGATCGCCGTGATCCGCCAGGAGGAAGAGCGTCTGGCCAACGAGCGCCAGGCGGGTGCCGACCGCGAAGCGCTGGCCCGGGCGGATGCCGAAGCCGAAACTCTTCGGCGCCGGCAGGCCGAAGCGGACCAGCGGACGGAAGCGAATCTAAGGGCGCAGGCGGAGGCGAACAGCGCCGATGCGCAGTCCGAAACGGCCAGGATCACCCGCGAGGCAGAGGCAGCGCGGATCGCGTCCCGGACCGAGGCGGACCGCCTCAGACGCGAGAACGAGCAGGCAACCCGGATGGCAGACCAGGCCGAGGCGGCCCGGGCGCTGCGGGCGAGCGAGGAAGCCGACCGCCTGAGGCTCGAGGCCGAAGCGGAAAAAACGGAGTTGCGGACCCGGCTGTTGAACCAGTTCAACACGATTCTCGAGACCCGGGATTCCGCCCGCGGCCTCATCATAAACATGTCGGACGTTCTCTTTGACACCGCCCAGTATTCCCTGCGGCCGGCGGCGCGGGAGCGGTTGGCCAAGGTGGCCGGAATTCTTCTGGGCAACCCCGGATTGAAACTGGAGGTCGAGGGACACACCGACAGCGTGGGCGGCGTCGAGTATAACCAGCGCCTCTCCGAGCAGCGGGCCGAATCGGTGCGCGACTATCTCGTCCAGGAGGGGATTTCGGACAGGCACTCCCTTTCGGCGACGGGATTCGGCAAGTCACAGCCCGTGGCGACCAACGATACCGCGGCAGGCCGACAGCTCAACCGCCGCGTGGAACTCGTTGTCTCCGGCGAGCTCATCGGCACGCAGATCGCCTCCTCCTCGGATCCGCAGTAACAGAGCCCATCATCATCCTGCCGCCAGCCCGCAAGGGCGGCGGCAGGGAAGGGGTGGGGCGGGGCGATCGCCCCACCCCACCCTTCCCCCTGCCAACGTTCGGCTCACCCGCCCGCGCACCCGCCCAGCCGCCGCTCCAGCAACCCGAGAACCTCCTCCGCCCCCCCCTGGACCGCCAGGTCGACCCGCCCCGACGCGGGAGTGGCCTCCCGGTTGATTTCCACCGTGAACGCCCCCCTCCCGCGCGCCGCGTCGACGAGGCCCGCTGCAGGATAGACCAAAGCCGAGGTCCCGACGGTCAGGAAGAGGTCGCACTCGAGGGCGGCTTCCGCCCGGTGGAGTACCTCCGGGTCGATCCCCTCCCCGAACCACACCACCCCCGGCCGTACGAGCCCCCCGCACCAGGGGCAGGACGGGGGGATGTGCCCGAGCGGCACCTCGTCGAGCACCCACCGCTTCGGGGACTTCGCGCACCCGTCCCGGCAGGAGACCTCCCAGATCGACCCGTGGAACCGGATGACGGAGTCCGACCCCGCCTTTTCGTCGAGCCCGTCGACATTCTGGGTGATCAGCCGGAACCCTTCGTACCGCCTGCCCCAGAGGGCCAGGATCCGGTGGGCCCCGTTCGGCCGGCACCTGGAGATCAGGGTGCGCCGCCAGTCGTACCACTCCCAGACCAGACGCGGATCGGATGCGAAGGCCTCCGGCGTAGCCAGCCGCTCGGCCGTATACGACTTCCAGAGCCCGTCCTTTCCCCGGAAGGTCGGCACCCCGCTCGCGGCCGACACCCCAGCCCCCGTCAGCACGGTGATGCGGGCCGACGGCCCGATCCGCCGGACAATGGCATCGATGGAATCCTCACGCACCGACGACCTCCCTCACGGGAAACGCTCGCGCACTCCCGGAAGCAAAAAAAAGCCACCCGGAAGGGTGGCTGGATATGAAGGCTTGGTTGCGGGGACAGGATTTGAACCTGTGACCTTTGGGTTATGAGCCCAACGAGCTACCAGACTGCTCCACCCCGCGATAATGGATACATTATAGGCGCACGGGCCCGGGGAGTCAAGAAGTATCAGTCCTTCCGCCGCTCCAGCACGTAAAAGGAGCGCAGTTGCCCGTCCGTCTCGCATACCCAGAAATCGACCGCGGCGTAGTGCTTCCTGAAATAGTGCCGGAACACCTGCCGCATCCTTCCCTGCCACTCCAGCGCGACCCCCAGGTCGCGGTTCTTGATCTCCTGCAGGTTGTAGGGAACCTCGAAAAGGAACCGCTCGGCGGTGCAGTTGAGCTTGACCGGGGTGCTGTTGAGCAGCCCCGGCGCCGCCTCCACCAGCTGGTTGATGACGGTCGCGGCCTTCAGTTCCCGGCGCAGGTCGCGCCGCGGGGGCCCCTGCTCCAGGCGCCGGACGGTGGCCGCGTCCTCGAGGTCCCACCGCGTCAGCACCCGGTCGGTCGGCAGGCCCCGGTCGGGGAGGCGGGTCGTTTCGCCGTGGAAGTTCTCCTCGTAGGCGTCCGCGCGCTGGCCCAGTTTTCCCAGCGCGAAATAGGCTTCGGCCGGCTGCATGGGGTTGAAGGAGGAGGTGATGCATTCCATCCCCCGCTTGAGCGCCTCCCGGCGCTCGGCCGTCTTCAGCTTGTATCCGACGTCGAAATTCCGGTAGGCGGCCCGGACGGCCACCATGAAGGAGTGCTGGACCGGTCGGCCTGCGACGAACCCGGCCAGGCTGAAGACGAAGCCGACCAGGTCCCCCAGGCTGCTGGTGGCGCCGAGCAGGATGCCGCCGCTCCGTCCCGCCTCGACCAGCAGGGGCGCGGGAACGACGTCGATATCGTGCATGCTCCAGACTTCACGCTGGATGTCCTCGCACTCCTTGTAGTCGGCCAGGCTGCGGAAGGGACCGACGGAAACCTGGATTTCGTCCTTTCGCTTCTTCCTGCGCACCGCCGGTGCCATCACTCCCCCCCTCTGCCTTGCCCCGATGGTAGATGATAAATCAAAGCGGCCCGGCGCCGGTCAAGAAATTTCAGAAAATCGGGGTGGCGCTCCAGGGCCGATTCCGGGGGGAATCCCCCCTGTTTCAATATCTTCAGGACCTCGGCATTCCCCAGCAACGTCATCGCCTTGTCGATTTCCAATTTGTTAGGATACAATTCTTGCAGAACCGCCATGAGAGTCAAGCCCAGCTTTACCGATTCGAGCCGTTTCCCGTCCAGGGGCACCAGGCTCACCCCGCCGCATTCCCGCCCCCGGTTCGGGCCCGCCTCCGGCGTGAAGTGAACCGGGACGAACTCCACCCCCGCGATCCCGGCGGCGCGCAGGCGCGCGGCCAGCCGCCGCGGCTCCACCCAGGGGGCCCCGACGAGTTCGAAGGGCCGGTCGGTCCCCCGCCCCACCGACACGTTGGTCTGCTCGAGCAGGCAGACCCCGGGGTAGAGGAGAGCGGCGGTGACGGCCCGCATGTTGGGCGAGGGGTTCACCCACAGCTGCCCCGTGTCCCAGAAATAGTCGTCCCGGCGCCAGTTCCGCATCGGGACCACCTCGAGCCGGACGCCGATCTTTTTGACCTCGTTGAAATAGCGGGCCAGTTCCCCCACCGTCATCCCGTGCCGCACCGGCAGCGGCATGTAGCCGACAAACGAGGTCCGGTCCGGGTCGAGCATCGGCCCCTCGACGCGCACCCCCCCGATCGGGTTCGGACGGTCCAGGACGTAAAAGGGGATCCCCGCCCCGGCGGCCGCCTCCATGCAATACCCCATCGTCGTGATATAGGTGTAAAAGCGCGCGCCCACGTCCTGGAGGTCGAACACCAGGGCGTCGAGCCCCTCGAGCATGGCCGCCGTGGGCCGGCGCGTGCCGCCGTAGAGGCTGTGGACCGGGAGCCCGGTGGGGGCGTCCACCGAGGAACCGATCTTCTCTTCGTCCAGGTTTCCCCGGATCCCGTGTTCGGGGCTGAAGAGCGCCGCCAGGGTGAGGTTTCCGGCGCGGTGCAGCACCTCGATGGTGGAGACGCCGTCGGAAGCGAGCCCGGTGTGATTGGTGACGAGTCCCACCCTTTTCCCCGCGAGCCGGGCGAAGCCCTCCTCCCGCAGCACGTCGATGCCGTTCTGCACCACCCGGGCGCCCTCCTCCCCGGGGAGGCGGCACACCCACGGCAGGGCCCCCCCCAGCAGGATGAGGACCCCCGCGCCGATCCAGACTCTCCGCATCTCCCCCCCTTTCCCGATCCTCATCGGATCACGCTTTCCCACCCCCGCCGGTTGAGGTCCCGGTAGATCACCGCTCCCGCGACGAGCGCGATCGCCAGGAAACCGAAACCGGGCAGGGTCTCTCCGAAGATCAGCTTGCCGACGCCGAAAAGGGTCATGTAGACCATGACGCAGCCCGAGAACCAGTCGAGCAGGTTGAACGCCAGGCCGCCGGAACGGGGCACGTCGGAAGCCGCGGCGGCCACGGGGCCCCAGAGGGAGGCCCCCGGCCGCACTCGCCGGTAAAACGCCGCCAGGACCTCCATCTTTTCGGGCCTCGTCAGCAGCGTGGCCCCGAGCCAGACGACGGTGGAGGCGGCCACCGTGAGGAGCACGATCCAGGCGAAATCCACGGGATCGTCGTTGTCCATCCCCACGACCAGCTGCAGGAAAAGCGAGACGCAGAAGGAGGTCGCCATGGCGGCCACCTCGCTCCAGGCGTTGATGCGCCACCAGAACCAGCGCAGGATGAGGACGCTCCCGGTGCCGGCACCGATGGCGATCAGGAATTTCCAGGCCCCGGCGATGGAATCCTGGTAATAGGTGACGGCGCAGGACAGGACCATGATGAGGAGGGTGGCCGCCTGGGATGCCAGGACGTAGTGCCTCTCCGCGCGCCGGCGGACGAGAAACCTCCGGTAGAAATCGTTGACCAGGTAGGAGGCCCCCCAGTTGAGCTGGGTGCTGATCGTCGACATGTAGGCGGCGGCGAAGGCGGCGATCATGAGGCCGCGCAGCGCCGCGGGGACCACGGCCGGATCGATGACGGTCATGATGAAGCCCGACTCCTTGTCCGCGAGCGACGGGTAGAGGACGAGGGAGCAGAGGGCGGTCAGGATCCAGGGCCAGGGGCGCAGGGCGTAGTGCGCGATGTTGAACCAGAGGGTGGCCAGGAGCGAATGCTTTTCGTCCCTGGCGCACAGGATCCGCTGGGCGATGTAGCCCCCCCCGCCCGGCTCGGCGCCCGGGTACCAGGTCGCCCACCAGTTCACGGCCAGGTAGACCATGAAGGTCAGCATCGGCATCCAGACCGATCCGACCTCGGGCACGAAGGAGAGGATCGACCCGCCCCCCTCCCGGGCCGCGTCGAGCTCGAGGAGTTTTTCCACCAGCGCCTCCATCCCCCCGACGGAGCGGACGGCGAAAAACGCCAGCAGGATCATCATCCCCATCTTCAACACGAACTGGAACAGGTCGGTGACCAGCACGCCCCATATCCCCGAAAGGGTGGAGACCAGAGCCGTGAAAAGCATGATGCCGAACACGATCGCGAGGGCCTCGACCTTGCCGATGCCGAAGACCAGCATCAGGATCTTGACCATGGCCAGGTTGACCCACCCCATGATGATGCAGTTGATGGGAAGGCCCAGGTACAGGGCCCGGAACCCCCTCAGGAAGGCCGCCGGCCGGCCGCCGTAGCGGATTTCGGCAAACTCGACATCGGTGAGCACCCCCGCCCGGCGCCAGAGCCGCGCGTAGAAGAACACCGTCAGCATGCCGCTCATCAGCATGTTCCACCAGAGCCAGTTCCCCGCGATCCCGTGCGCGGCCACCATCCCGGTGACCGCCAGGGGGGTGTCCGCGGCGAAAGTGGTCGCCACCATGGAAGTCCCGGCCAGCCACCAGCTCACCTTGCGGCCGCCCACGAAGAAGTCCTCCGTGGACGCAGTCGCACGCTTCCGGAACCAGAGCCCGATCAGGATGTTGAACAGAAAATAGGCCGCCACCGCCAACCAGTCCACAAGCCCCAGCTGCATTTTAGCCTCCGCGCGACAGTCATCCGGGCGCCGGGGCTTTCCACCGTCCCTCCATTGCACCCGTACGCCCCGGACCGTGCGTGCTATAATTCCACAAAAGGATGGATCTTATGAACCCCAAAATTCTCAAAGACCGCTGCGTGGGCGCTTTGTTGGGATTCGCGGTGGGGGACGCGCTGGGAATGCCTGCGGAATTTCTGAGCCGCGACGAGATCGCGAGCTTTTACGGCGGGCCCATTACAGATTTCATCCAGGCCCACCAGGGTCACGCCAACGATTTCCTGCCGCCCGGTTCCTATACCGAAAACACCCGGACGATGCTGGCCACGGCCGAGTGCCTGATCGAAGCGAGGGGCATGGACCCCGCCCGCCACGCCGACGCCCTGCTTTCGTGGTACCGGGACATGACCCCGCACCGGGCTCCCTCAGCCTCCCTGCTCCAGGCCTGCCGGCATCTGGCGATGGGGCGCCCCTGGAACAAGAGCGGGGTTTTCAGTCCCGGCTGCTCGGCCTCGATGCGCATGATCCCGATCGGCATTTGTTTCAGCCGCGACACCGGTCTCCTCTCGCGCGCGGCCCTCGACAACTGC
>JAFGSS010000029.1 GCA_016934555.1 Acidobacteriota bacterium
ACGTTTTCCAGCACGACCAGGTTGCTCGGCATGGTCACCGCGAAGTAGGGCTCGGCGGTCACGGCAAGGCCGAATGCCTGCAGTTCGGTCGTCACGTTGACTTTCCCGCGGTTTCCGTTCAGGAGGATCTCGCCCAGGTTGGAGGTCCGTCCCTCCGGGGTGATCGCCCACAGCACGTAGGTAAGGTATTCGGCGCCGTGCATGTTGGCCGGCTTCATTTCATCGAATTCCACCTCGATCTCGATATAGCCCTGTTTGCTCTCCACCTTGGCCTCGCCGCTGGCATCGGGGAGGAGGGATGTTCCACTGAAATCAATTTTTGTGGCACCGTTGCGGTGCTGATAGTTCACGGCCTTCATTGTGCGTTCGGTCACGGTTACGCGATAGAACGGAGCGGAAGGGGTCGGGTTCGCGGCAGGCGGCGGTTGCCCAGACAGCATCCCGCAGGACAAGGCGCACAGCGCCAGAAACATACTTGGCATTTTCATTTTTCCCACACTTTCTTTGACAGGATTCAATGCACTCTTCGTTTGCCGCTGCCGTCCGGCAGGGCTATTTATTCCGCAGGGAATATCTGTTCATGAGCTCGATCAGCTCGGTTCCTGCGGTCGATTTCCTTGTTTTCGTCCCGGTAACGATCTCACGGTTGGTTACCTTGTCCCCGTATAGCGCCGTATTCGTATCTTCATCCGGCCTGAGGGTGGCGCCGTTCAAAGCGACGCCCGCAAACAATCCGCGCGAACGGGAATAGGACAGGATCTGGGCGTCGAGTTGGAGATCGGTTCCCGCCGTCGCCGACCGGCCCACCGGTCCCGCGGCCACCGAGGCGTCGGCCCCGAGCGTGAACTTGCTCGAAAGGAGTTTATCGACGCCGCCGCTGTTCATCACGAGCATGATTACGTCGGTCTCCGAGCCTCCGATTTGAAAACCAAAGCTCCCGCCTTCCACCATGATGGCGGCCGGCGCGGACCATCCCGATCCCGAATCCTTGCGGCAAAGAAGGTAACCCTTGCCGTATTTGGCTCCGATGATGAACGCGGCCTTTTTCATTCCCGGAACGATCACGATGCAATGTGCACTCTGAAGCAGTTCCTGGGGGATGGCTTTGTCGGGCGTCGCCATGATCTCGTTCATGACAGCGGCGGATTCCTTCAGGCGTTCGGCGGCATCCTCTTCCGCGAACAATAATCCCGCAGCCAGCACTGCCGCGCCGGCGCATAAAAGGGCAATCTTTCCAAATTTTGTCAGCCTCATAATCTCTCCTTGTTGCGGCGTCAAATCCGTTGAATTCGTAAATCGCCCCCGGTCCATGCCGTTCCAGGGGATGCAAGCGCCCAGGGGATCGGGGCCTGTGCGCGCGGACGGAGGGTTATCCCCGGCCCTTTTTCCGCGTACCGGCGATCACGAGGGCGACCCCCCCCGCCAGCGCCAATCCGCCCACGATCGGAGGGAGCGGGATCCGGTCCTGCGTTTCGGTCGTGGCATGGATCGGTCCGATATCCACCAGTGTTTCCTTGCGAGTGTAATGGATGCCCTGATACCCGAGCGCCAATGCCCCCAGGATGATCAGCGCAATTCCAATCCAGGTGATCGGTTTCATGATGTGCCTTTCCGCAGCTAGGCGATGCCTCTTCCGCCGCGAAGAACCCGGAACAGGATCACGACAACGGCAAGCACCAGCAGAAGGTGAATGAAGCCGCCCATCGTGTAGGAAGTGGCCAGTCCCAATACCCATAAAACAAGCAGTACAGCTAAAATGGTCCAGAGCATTTGAACCCTCCTTTGACGCACCCGCCTTCCACGGGATTATGGATCGCAGGTGATGCCTACTCTCTTTATACCCGCCCGGGGCCCGGGCGTCAGTTCCGGATGGATCAGGCGCGCGGTCAAAGGAGCTCACATGGCGGATGCCGGCGCTCGGAGGGGAGCGATTCGGGGTGCGGCCCGTCCCCGGCTTCAGCGTTATCCCTTCCGCCCGCCTCCGACAACGGATACCTTCGCTTCGACGGTGTGCTCTCTGCGGTCATCGACAAGGGATACGTACGGGCCCTCCTGCCGGATGCCATCGACCGTCACCGTCATTGCGCCCTTTTCCCCGTGCGTCTGCAGGACGGTGATGTGATACACGGTTTCCCGGTAGCGGTAGTGTATGGTGTACGTTTTCCAGTCCGCGGGCAGGCAGGGCGCAAAACTCAACGTGTCGGCTTCCAGCTTCAGGCCCAGAAGCGATTCCAGGACAAGCCGGTACATCCAGCCGGCCGAACCCGTGTACCAGGTCCATCCGCCGCGGCCCGTGTGGGGTGAGAGGGCATAGATGTCGGCGGCGACGGAATAGGGTTCCGCCTTGTACACCGCGACGGAGTCGGAAGTCATCGCGTGGTTTATGGGGTTGATCATGGGCAGCAGTTCCCACGCGCGCCGGCTGTCGCCCAAGGCGGCAAAGGCCATGGCGGCCCAGATCGCGGCATGGGTGTACTGCCCGCCGTTTTCCCTGACGCCCGGGACATACCCCTTGATGTAGCCGGGATTCATGCCCGAGGTGTCAAACGGCGGGTCCAGGAGTTGGACCAATCCATGATCGCGGCGGACCAGCCGCCGATCGACCGCCTCCATGGCCATGCGTGAGCGTTCGACCTCTCCCGCTCCGGACAAAACGGCCCAGCTTTGCGCGATCGAATCTATCTGGCATTCGGGATTGCCCGCCGATCCGAGCGGCGACCCGTCGTCGAAGTAGGCGCGGCGGTACCACGCGCCGTCCCATCCGTTCAGCTCCAGGTTGCGCCGCACGGCATCCGCTTCGAGGCGGCAGCGTTCGGAGAACGGGACGTCTCCGTGTCCCCGGGCGACAGGCTCGAAGCGCCGGAGCACTTCATGGAGGAAGAATCCCAGCCAGACGCTTTCGCCCCTGCCGTGTTCGCCGACAAGATTCATGCCGTCGTTCCAGTCGCCCGAGCCGATGAGGGGCAGCCCGTGTTCGCCAAATCTCAGGCCCCTGAGGATGGACCGGACGCAGTGGTCATAAAGGCTCGCTCTTTCCTCCGAGGGGGCGGGCAGATCATAGTAGGAGTCCTCCTCGGCGCCTACCGGACGGCCCTCGATGAATGGAACCGGCTCCTCCAGAACCCCGGTGTCGCCTGTGCTCGATACATAACGGCTGGTGGCCAGAGGGAGCCACAGGAAATCGTCAGAACAATGCGTGCGTACGCCGCGGCCTGAAGGGGGGTGCCACCAATGCTGGACATCCCCTTCCGGGAACTGGCGTGCGGCGCTGCGGAGCAGGTGTTCGCGCACGAGGCGGGGCTCGGCGTGGATCAGCGCCATCACGTCCTGCAGTTGGTCGCGGAAACCGAAGGCGCCGCCCGGCTGGTAGAATCCGGTCCGGGCCCAAAGGCGGGAGGCGATGGTCTGGTAGAGGAGCCAGCCATTGGCCAGCACGTCGAGAGACCGGTCGGGTGTTTCCACCTGGACCGCGCCGAGGGTGTGGTTCCAATAGTGCCACACCGCCTCCAGCTCCCGGCGCGCCGCGGCAGGTCCCCTGAAACGGTGCGCCAGGGCGCGGGCGTCGTGGGCATCACGCCCGGCGCCGAGCCTGAAAAGGATCTCGCACTCCTGGCCATCGGCGAGTTCAAACGGAACCTGGACCGCCGCGCAGGGGTCCAGGGCGGCGCCCACCCTCCCGGAGAGGCCGGAACGCTTCATGGCGGCCGGACTCCGCAGGGTGCCGTTGCGCCCGAGGAACTCCCTGCGGTCGCCGCTGAAGGATCGCGATGCCTGATCCACGTCAAAAAAGGCGACCCGGTCGGCAAACTCCACGTTAAAGGGATTGCGCGCAAAAAGAGCGGTGCCGTCGGGATCGACTTCCGTGACGATGTGCATGGCCGATTTCGAGCGCAGATCTCCCAGTACCCACTCCAGGTATCCCGTGGCGGAAAGGCGACGGGTGCGCCCGGATTCGTTGCGCACTTTCAATACCGTGAATTTGACCGGCGCATCCAGAGCCACGTAGACCCACATTTCGGTACGGATGCCGAATTCCGCGTGCTCGAAGACGCTGTATCCGAACCCGTGGCGGCTGGCGTAGGGGGTGGCCCCGGGGGACGGCAGGGGCGTGGGCGACCAGAACGGACCCCGCTCCTCATCGCGGAGGTAAAAGGCCTCTCCGCTCGAATCGCTTACGGGGTCGTTGTTCCAGGGGGTGATGCGAAATTCACGGGCGTTGTCACCCCAGGTGCAGGCTCCGCCGCTCTCTGAGACAATGGTGCCGAACATCGGGTTGGCCAGCACATTGGTCCACGGCGCCGGCGCCGCCTGCCCTTGCGAGGTGGTGATGACATACTCGCGCCCATCGGGGGTGAATCCCCCCAGGCCGTTGAAGAATAGGAGATCGGGGCGAGGCTGGGGGGCGGACGGCGCGATTTCCGTCGGGCGCATGCGGGCGGGTGTGAGGTTTGGAGGGATGGAGGCCACGGGGCTGTGACCATCGATCTGGTCGGCCAGCGATCCCCGGCCGTCGCTGATGATGGCGCGCGCGACCGTCTGGAGCAGAATCCGGTCCTCCTCCGACATCTGTTCCGCGGTCCTTACAAAGACCCCCCCCGGCCGGTCGGCCACATTGGCTTCCGTGCCCGCGGCTACGAGCCCCAGGATCTGTTCCTGCAGCCCTTGCCTGTAGCCGGCGTGGTCTTCGTTCCAGATCACCATGTCGACCGCCAGTCCTTTCAGGCGCCAGTACGCGTGAGCCTGTACAAGCCGGCGAACGAGATCGATGTTGGCCCGGTCCGCAATGCGCACGAGCACGATCGGCAGGTCTCCGGAAATGGCGTAGCCCCACAGGCCCGACTGCCCGCGGGCATTTCTGACCAGGATGCTCGCGTCGGCACGGAGTGAAGAATTGGCATAGGTGATGGAGCCGGCAAGACGCGCATACATCTGTGCATCGGCCTCGGTCGCGTTCAGTTGCCGCAACAGCACCTGGCTGTGTGTCCATGCCAGGTCGAAGACGCGATCGGCCATACGTTGATCCTGGTATTTGTCGACCAGAGCCAGGCAGATTGCGCGTGTCTCTCCGACGCCGGTGACTATGTTGACCGTTGCCGTTTCTTCCGGATCGAGCGCCATGTGACGGCGGATGGCCGCAATCGGATCCAGCACGGACCCCTCGCTGCCGGAGAGCTCCCATGCGCCCGTCATCGCATGCGGATCGGCGACCGTATGTCCCCGGCCCAGGAACGCCATCCGATCGGTTTCATAGGAGACCGCCCCGCCCTCAACTCCGTGGACCGCCACCAGGTGAAACATCCATGGCGCCTTTTCCTCGACGGAGCGGGGCCGGCGTGTGGCTAGAATCGCGTGTTGCGGGCGGACGATTTCGGTCTGCACGAAAAGATTGCTGAATGCGGGATGCAGCGCGTCGGCGGCGGGCGAAGCGAGGGCGATCTCGGCGTAGCTCGTCACATCGAGCGCCCTTCGTATCCTGGACCGGTTCGTGATGTGGATCCGGCGCAGTTCTATGTCGTCTTCGGGGGATACGGCGATCTCGGTATGCGTGTCCAGATCGCGGCCGCTGGTGCGGAACTCGGCCCGTCCCTCCGAGAATACCGCTTCGTAGGTCTGGGACCGCCTGGGCGCCGGCTGGCAGGTATTGGCCCAGAATTTTCCGGTGGTCGTGTCGCGGATATAGCAGAAGGTCCCCCAGTTGTCGCAGGTCGTGTCTTCGCGCCAGCGCGTGACGGACAGGTCCTTCCAGCGGCTGTACCCGCCGCCCGCGTTGGTGACCATCACGTGATACCTGCCGTTGGATAACAGCTGCACCTCCGGTATGGGAGTATCCGGGTTGTGGAAAACCCGCACCGGTGTTTCGATGCCTTCGGCCGTAGTGCCGAAATCGGGACTCTCGGCGGTCCGGGAGTAGAAGGCCATTGCCCTGGGGACGCGCTCCTGGAGCAACAGCATCGTTGCCTGGAAGGACACATCCGATTGGAATCGCTTCTGCATCGGTCGGCCCAGAAGCAGGTGGGCCAGGGAAAGCAGGCTCATGCCCTGGTGGTGGACCATGAAGGATCGAACCAGCCCATGCGGTTGTCCCCGGGGCACGCGCGAAGGCGTGTAGTCGATCGCTTCGTAGAACCCGTATTTCCCCTCGAACCCTTCCGCGGCAAGAGTCTGGAGATTCAGGCAAGCCTCTTCGGGCGCCACCATCAGCGCCAGCGCGGAAGCATAGGGGGCTACCACCATATCGTCGGCCAGGCCGCGCTTGAGTCCCAGGCCGGGTACTCCAAACGCGCGGTACTGGTAGTTGAGATGGACGTCGATCGCGTTGTAGCCGGATTCGGAAATGCCCCAGGGGACCTCACGTTTTTTGCCATAGGCTATCTGGCGGTCCACGGCCGCGATGCAGGAGCGGTCCAGCAGCGTATTGTCGTAGGAGGGCATGACGAGGAGAGGCATGAGGTACTCGAACATGGAACCACTCCACGAAAGCAGAACCGGCTTGCCGTCGGCGGCGGTGAGCAGGCGACCCAGGGCGAACCAGCTCTCCTGCGGAAGTTTTCCCTGCGCTATGGCGACAAAACAGCACAACCGGGCCTCGGAGGCCAGCAGGTCGTAATAGCTCGAGTCGCGCCGATGTTCGGTAACGTTGTACCCTATGGTCAGCAGATGGGAGGCTTTGTCGAAGAGAAAGTCGTATTCGATATCTGCAAGTTCGCCCGATATCCTCACCATCCGTTCAATGGCGGTCATTCTTGCGCTCGCCCGCCTGGCGGCCTCCGCCGCGAGTTGCCTGAAGCCGGGCGGATCTTCCGGGGCTCCCGCGACGGCTCCCGGGTCCCGGCCGGCCGGAGTCAGGGGCGGCAAGGGCGCGCCGAGGCCCGCCAGTTGCCGGAGTGTCGGGATTCCGTCGATGCCTGGGATCTCCGGCGTGCTCTCGGGAGACGTCGGCGGCAGGACCCAGGGGGCAAGATAGGTCAATTCCTCGAAGGCCAGCCTGCATTGCCGGAGGAGGGCGAGGGCCCACAATTGCGACTGGCTTTCGGTGCTCCCGGTGCCGAAGGCGTCGACGAGAACCGAGGCGGAGGCGGTCAGCCGTTCCAGCTGGCGGCAGGCCGCCATGAGGGTCGTCGGGCGGGAACCGGAGGCGAGATCCTTCTGCATCCTTGCGAGCTCCCCGGGAGCGGCTCCCCCCGCCGCGTCCGCTAGGATGCGCAGCGTGTCGTTCAGCCCGTCGAACAGTTGCGGGCCCACGATCGCGTTATCGGGAAGTGCCAGCAGCCCCTGCCGCAGGGTAAGCAGGTGACCCGCGAGGTTGCCGCTGTCGACCGTCGAAATATACATGGGCAACAGGGGTTTCAGGGATTGCGTGTCATACCAGTTGTAGAAATGGCCGCGATGGCGTTCCAACGCTCCCATGGTATGAAGCGCCTTCTCGGTGCGTTCCATGAGTTGTCCCGCCGGAATGTAACCGAAATCGAAGGCGGACAGGTTTGAGAGCAACGCAAGTCCCATGTTGGTCGGTGAGGTGCGGTGGGCCAGGGTGGCGGCGGGATGCTCCTGATAGTTGTCCGGCGGCAGCCAATGATCCTCCGGGCCGACGAATGTTTCGAAGTAGGCCCAGGTTTTGCGCGCGAGCTTCCGCAGGAAGAGGATCTGGACGGCGGTCAGTTGTGCGGTACGGCGAGCCGGCGGCCGGCTGAACCACCAGGCGCAGAAGGGCGAGACAAACCAGAGCGCGAGCAGGGGGGCGGCCGATCCCAGCGCGGCCGGCCGCGAAAGCGCCAGAAGAGCGGCGGCGGCGGCCGCGACGGCCGGGCCGATCCACAGGGCCCGGCAAAAGGCGACGAGGCCCCCGTGGTCCCGGGGATTCGGCTGGCCGGAGGGGCTCCATTCGAGAAGGCGCCTGTGCGCCAGCAGCATCCGCCAGACGGTGCGTACGATCGCGTCCAGGCTGAAGTACATTTCGTAAGGAAGGCATACCAGAGAGAACGCAGACTGTGCCAAATGCCTGGTGGCGCCGCGCGCCACGGTGGCGATGTGCTGCCGCAGCAATACATCGGCGGGCTTTTGAATCAGGTCCAGAATGCAGGCCGTCAGTGAGGGAATCAGAAGGATCCCGATGACCGACAGGAGCCAGGCTCCGGGTGACCGCAAGCCCGCCCAACCGAACAGCAACAGGGCCGTCAGCGCCGGAGGTACCAGGCTGCGGCGAAGATTGTCCGCGATTTTCCATGCCGAAAGGGCGCTGATCGGGTTTCTCCGGCGCCGCCCTTCAAACGCGGGAACGCGGGGCAGCAGCCATCCTGCAATTTGCCAATCCCCTCGAATCCAGCGGTGACGGCGGCGCACGTCCATGCCGTATCCCGAAGGATATTCATCGAACAGTTCCACATCGCTCAACAGGCCCGACCTTGCGTAGCAGCCTTCCAGGAGATCGTGGCTCAGGATGCGGTTCTCCGGGAAATGTCCATGAATGGCTCTTTCGAATGCATCAACGTCGTAAATGCCTTTGCCGATAAAGGAGCCCTCGCGGAACAGGTCCTGATACACGTCCGAGACCGCGCGGGTATAGGGGTCGATGCCGGGCTCACTCCCGAAAAGACGCGCATATCGAGACCGGTTCACGCTGGGCAGACTCGCCGCCACGCGCGGCTGGAGGATGCCGTACCCGTCCCTTATGCGCTGTGCCTCCTCGTCATACACGGCGCGATTCAGGGGATGCGCCATGCTGCCCACCAGCTTCCACGCGGAAGCTCGCGGCAGTTGCGTGTCCGTATCGAGCGTAATCACATACTTCACGTTCGATAAGACCGAAGTGTCGCCGAGCACGGCGGTGAAAGGGTTTTCCGGGCCGCCGCGCAGAAGGGCGTTCAAATCCGTCAGCTTCCCGCGCTTGCGCTCATAGCCCATCCAAACTCGCTCGTGGGGATTCCACCGGCGCCCGCGGTGAAACAGAAAGAACGGCGTGCCTTCAGCGCTCCCGTATTTTGCGTTCAGCTCTCCGATTCCATTTCGGGCGCTCCGTAAAAGCGGTTCATCCCCGGGAGCCGTTTCTTCCGGAGCGTCGAGGAAATCGGTCAGGAGGCCGAAGTGAAGGTTCCGGTCCCGGTTCGCCAGGAATCGTACCTCGAGCGCTTCGACCAGGTCCTCGATGCCTTGAATATCCGTAAGCATGGTCGGGATCACAACCAGCGAGCGTGATTCCGGAGGAATCCCTTTTGAAAAGTCCATCCGCGGCAGCAGGTGCGGCGGTACCAGAAGCGCCGCCAGGCGGTTTACGAGCGCGACCGCCAGATGGCTCCCGCCCAACAACGAGAGGGTGCCGATCAGGGCAAGCGGCCAGTGGTTCCATCCCCCCGCATGAGCCAGCGCCGTCAGCCACCCGGCGATAGCCGCGGTGAGCAGGAGGATGGCGGCCAGGTAGAGGGGGAGCGCGAACCGGCTGGCCATGCGATCCATAATCCCGGACAGGGATCGGCTCACTTCGCAGGCGCGTTCGAGCTCCTGCAATCCCTTGTCGATCAGGTAGAAGCCGACGTGAGCCTCTCGATGGTCGATCCCTTTGTGTGCAGCGGCGTCGAGTGCCAGTTGGACGGCGCTGCCGGCAACCTCCTGCTCGGACCGGGGGCTGTTTTTGGCCATCCTCTCGACTGCATGACGGTAGCGATCGCGGGTGAAGAAATCCATCCTGCCGTAAGCTCCTCCCGGATCCCGGCGCAGGGTCTGCTCGACGACACTCATCGTCTCGACGAATTCCCGCCAGTCCATCGTTGCCAGGAAACGGAGGCTGCCGATGCTGTTGCCAATGGATACCTGATCGGCGGCCTGTTGCTGATTTTCGGACTGCACCAGCTTGTCGATCGTCAGGCTCGTTTCGGAGAGCTGCTGTTCGATCCAGGTAAGGGGGAGTGCCAGGGCCGCGCTCTGTCCCTGCAACCGGCGCGCAAACTCCGCGACAAACGAACTGCATATCGGGGGATGGGAACGGGCCATGTCGGCGATTGCCAGAATCAGGTCCTTGGGATTCCGGTCGGCGACTTCCAGCATCCGGTCCGCCCAGTAGTCGGCGAAGTTGCGGTCTGTCCGGTCGATGGCGATCCGCAGCGCGATGCGGCGCAGGTTTTCAATCAGCGCCAGACGCAGCATGATCGGGATCGCCCACAGTTCGCCCAGTTTCAGGGGAGTTTCGGTCTGGTAGGCCGCTACAAAACCGCCGAGGCTCTCGCTGTCCACCCGGCCGTCGCCATGGGCGATCGTTTCCAGGGCAATGTCATAAACGCGCGGGAGTCCCGCCGAGAGGCCATCGCGCAGGCGCGGAAGTTCTGCGCTGTACCCCTTTGGCAGATGTCGTCTGGCGGTGCTTATCTGCTCTTCGATCAGATAGAAGTTGTCGAGCAGCCACTCGCCCGCCGGCGTAATCCGGCGGCTGTCCCGGACGGCATCCTCGAGCAGGTTCCGGACCTCGACGAGGACTCTTTCGTTCTCCGCCAGCCGGGTAAGGAGGCGGCCTGCCTTGCCTCCCACGCTCAATGTGTGCAGGCGCGCCAGGGTCCTGCCATACGGCTCCATCTGTGCGCGGCTGAAGAGCTCGGATCGCAGCAGGGGCTCGTTGTTCTTATATTTCCGCGCCGGGCCATGTCGGCGGGGTCTTTTCCGCGATGGCCCCAGATTCCCGATAAATGACAAGATGGGCTTCAATGCAGGTCTCCCCCTTTTGTGCCGGAATTTTCCCCGGACCCATCGGGGATGGGACCGACTGACAGGACTTGTACCATGAGGGCACGGGGGCGTCAGTTCACTATTGCACACAAAGGGGTGGATCGAAGTCTCCGTTACCCTGCGTCCGGAGTGAGCAAATGTGGACATAGGCGTGTGCAAACGGGTGCAGATTTAAAAAGCGCTTCGGAAATAATGGGGGAGGCTGCAACACACCCGAGGCACGTCATCATGCTGAGTTTTTTGAGCTTAAGGAAGTTCGGAACGGTTGTTCTCGAATACGCGATGCTGGCGGGACTGATCCTTTATGTCTGGCTCGTTTCTCTTCAGGATTCCGTGGCGCAGCCTCCCCATGTGGGTCTCATCGCCTTCAAGGCGCTGTGCATCGCCATGATATTTCAGATCTTTCTGCACTTGAGCGACGCACGCGACTACCGGAGGACGCGGAGGCTGTCTGCAAGCATGATGCGGGTGGCGAAGGCGCTGCTGCTGGCCTCCCTGACCCTCTGGGCCTCATGCCTCCTGTTTCCGCACCTGCTCGTCGGGCATGAAACCCTTGCGCGCATTCTGGTGGCAAGCTCCGTCTTCCTGGTGGCCTGGTACGCGCTGGTGCGCTGCTATTTCCATAGCCGGGTCCCCCGGTCCAACATTGTCCTGCTCGGAACAGGCCGGCTGGCGCGCGAGCTGGTACGCGAAATTCTCCGCCGGCCGGAGCTGGGCATCGGGGTGAGCGGTTTCCTGGGCGACGATCCGGCGTTGGTGGGTGTATCCATCGTCAACCCGAAGGTGATCGGACTCTACGGAGAGCTTCAGCGGATCGTTTCCACTGAAAAGGTGGATCGGGTCGTGGTGGAGCTGGAAAACCGCCGCGGGCAGCTCCCCATCGATGCGCTGCTGAAGCTCAAGACCCAGAACATCCGCGTAGAGGAAGCGGCTTCGCTTTACGAGCGCGTCACCGGGAAGATCGCGGTGGAAAATCTGAAGCCGAGCTGGATGATTTTCAATCCGGGCTTCGAGTTGTCAAGGCGGCACGCGAGGGCGGCGCGGATCCTTTCGGTCCTGCTGTCCCTGACGGCGCTCCTGATCCTGTCTCCCGTCATCCTGCCGGTCATGATTCTGATCAGGCTGGATTCGCCGGGCCCGGTATTTTTCCGGCAGGAAAGGGTGGGGAGAAACGGGAAGCCGTTCATCCTGTGGAAATTCCGCTCCATGTGCATGCACGCGGAGCGCGAGACGGGACCCGTGTGGGCGAAAAGGAACGATCCCCGGGTCACACGCCTGGGCCGGTTCCTGCGCCGGTCCCGGCTGGATGAGGTGCCGCAGCTCTACAATGTCCTTCATGGAGACATGAGTCTCATCGGACCGCGTCCGGAGCGCCCCGGCTTCGTGAAGGAGCTTTGTGCAACGACGCCCTATTACAAGATCCGGCACGCGGTGATGCCGGGGCTGACCGGGTGGGCCCAGATCAACTACGCGTACGCCAACTCCATCGAGGATTCGGTGGAAAAATTGCAGTACGATCTGTTCTACGTCAAGCACAGGTCGATAGCCCTCGATTTGATCATCGCCTTCGAGACCATCAAGACCATCCTCGTCCGCCCCGGTTCCTGAAAGCGGTCCCGCGCGCCCCATGCCCTTCCGTCGGCCAGGCTCTTTTCCTTGCAGAACTAGGCGCCCGCCTAGTTCTGCGCGCGGGCGTTTCCTGTTACGCTGTTTATGGCATGGAAGCAGGATCGGTGCCGAGCGGGTGGACTGCAGTGTTCTCTTTTCCACCCACCCATTCCCTGGGAGGGAGAATACCATGGCAACACAACAGGAAGCGCCTGTCAATTGGGAATCGGTTCTCGACGGCATTTTCCGCGGGAAAACCGTAATCGAATGCGGGGAGGGACGAAACGTCTACCGCCAGGGACAACCTGCGGACTCCCTTTATTATATCCGGAAGGGCAAGGTCAAGCTGACGGTCATTTCTCCCGAGGGCAAGGAGGCGATTGTCGCCGTTCTGGGCGCCGGCGATTTCTTCGGCGACGGATGCCTCGCCGGACAGCATTTGCGGATCGCAACGGCGGTGGCGATGGCCGATTGCACCTTGGACAAGATTGACAAACCGTTGATGGCCCGCATCCTTCACGAGCATCACGATATTTCGGAGTTGTTCGTCAGGCACCTGCTGTCGCGCAACATCCGATACGAGGCGGACCTTATCGACCAGCTGTTCAACTCCAGCGAGAAGCGCCTGGCCCGCATTCTCCTGCTGATTTCCAATTTCGGCAAGGAAAGCAAATCGGAACCCGTGATCCCCAAGATCAATCAGGACACCCTGGCGCAAATGGTCGGTACGACCCGGTCCCGGGTCAGCCATTTCATGAACAGGTTCCGGGAGCACGGATTTATCGACTACGATGACGGCGGTTTGACCGTGCATAGCGGCCTCCTGACAGTGGTTCTTCATGACTGAGCATCCCCGTTGCGCATATGCGGCGATTGACGCGGCGCTCGCAGGGGATGCATAATCCACAAGTCCATTCGGGTTTCGAAGACACTGACGCGGCTCAAGAAACGAAGGCAATCGTGGGAAGCCCCAAAAAAATGTCGCGGAGCACCGCCGCCGCCGATCCGGGGGCGGCGGAGAACAAAGCGGAC
Source organism: Acidobacteriota bacterium (assembly GCA_016934555.1). Taxonomy (GTDB): domain Bacteria; phylum Acidobacteriota; class UBA6911; order UBA6911; family UBA6911; genus UBA6911. The sequence goes on from JAFGSS010000029.1 coordinate 13,351, forward strand.
GGGAAGGCCGGATCAGCCGAAGCCCTGCCGGAAGGCGACACCCCGGGCGCGGGCGACCGCGAGGATGAGGATGCGCGGATACCGGCCGCATTCCCCATCGTCGGAATCGGTGCATCCGCCGGGGGGCTGGAGGCCTTTAAGGGACTCCTGCAACACCTCCCGGTCGACGCCGGTATGGCCTTCGTCTTCGTCCAGCATCTCGCTGCCGGGCATGCCAGCATGCTGCCTTCGCTCCTGTCCCGGACCACGAAGATGCCTGTTTTGGAGGTCCGGCACGGCATGCCGGTGGAGCCCGACCGCGTTTACATCATCCCCGCCAACACGTTGATGAGCGTTGCCTCCGGCGTCCTGAAACTGGAACCTCGTCCGGAGGAGCACGGGGCGCCGAGGCCGATCGACTACTTCCTCCGCTCCCTGGCGGCGGACCGGAAAGCGGACGCGATCGGGGTGATCATGTCGGGCGCGGATTCGGATGGCGCCCTGGGTCTTCAGGCCATACGTGACGAGGGCGGCATCGCGATCGTTCAATCCGAGAGTTCGGCCAGGCATCCCGAAATGCCGAGAGCCGCCCTCGCAGCCGGGGTCGTGGATTTGGTGTTGTCCCCGGAGGAAATAGGGGACGCGCTGGGGAGGTTCGGAAGGAAGCCTTCGCCGACCGGAGAGGAATTATCGGGGGATCCCGCCAATGAGCGCGGCGAAGAAGATCCGCTGAACCGGATCCTGGCGCTGGTCAGGGGCGCCTCCGGCGTCGATTTTCGAGGCTACAAGCGTGGAACCGTCCAGCGACGCATCCATCGCCGAATGATTCTGCAAGGGCACGAGGATTTGGAGACCTACGGTTCGGTCCTGGAGTCCCATCGCTCGGAACTGCAGATGCTGTTCGAGGACATGCTCATCCCGGTCACCGGCTTCTTCCGCGATCCCGAAACTTTTCAGGCGCTCCAGGACCGTTTGCTGCCCCGTTTGTGGCGCGAACGGGAAGCGGGTAAACCCCTGCGCCTGTGGGTGCCCGGCTGTTCGACGGGCGAGGAAGCCTACTCGATCGCCATGTGCCTGATCGAAACCATGCAGGCATCGTCAGTATCGCCCCCCGTTCAGATTTTCGCCACCGACCTCAGCGAGCATGGAATTTCGGCCGCCCGGGCCGCCATCTACCCGGAGCGGCAGGTCGCCAGGCTCTCACCGGAACGAAAGGCGCGCTTTTTCCGGCGCGTGGAAAACGGCTATCAGGTCATCAAGCCGATTCGCGAAATGTGCGTCTTCGCGCGCCACAATCTGCTGGCGGACCCGCCGTACTCCCGTCTGGATCTGATCAGCTGCCGGAATGTCCTGATCTATCTCCGCGCGGATTTGCAGAGCAGGGTGATGGCCACCTTTCACTTTGCCCTGAGGCCGGGAGGCTATCTTCTGTTGGGTCATTCGGAAGGAGTGCAACGCTTCGAGGAGTTGTTTGCGGCGATGGATGCCCAGCACAAGGTTTACGTCAGGAAGCCCGGCGGCGAGCATGGCGGCATGGAAATCGTGCGCGGGAGCGCCGCGGGGGAACCGCCCGGAAACCTCACCCCGGCGCCCTCCTGCCGTCGGCAGAGAACGGAGCAGGGGGAACTGGAGAAGGCGGCCGAACGTCTCGTCCTGTCCGAGTACGGACCGGCATGGGTGATCGTGAACGATCGTTTTGAAATTCTGCACGTGCAGGGGGATACCAGTTCCTTTTTACGGCTGGCACCCGGCCGGGCCACGCATGACTTGATGAAAATGACCCGGGAATGCATTCGGGGCGAGTTGCGGAAGTTGATGGCCCGGGCAAGGAGTGAAAAGCACCGGATTCAGTCGGCCGTTTTTCAGGCGAGCGACGGCGGCGAAATCCGCAGCATCCGGCTGGAGGTGCGTCGGATCGCCGGTTCGGAGGGGCAGGACGGCCGATGGCTGGTTTTGTTCTTTGCCCCGGGATCCGACAAGGAAATGGAGCCCGGGGGGTTCCGAAGCGGCCAGGCGCGCCCGGACTCCGGGGCGGATGCCATCGAGGTGGAGCGGCTCCGACAGGAACTCCTGCTGACCAGCCAGCATATGCAGTCCCTGATTGATGAACGGGACGCGGCCAACCAGGATATCACTTCCGCAAATGAGGAAATCCAGTCCAGCAACGAGGAACTGCAGAGCATCAACGAGGAGCTGGAAACTTCGAAAGAGGAGCTGCAGGCAAGCAACGAGGAACTCAACACCCTTAACGAAGAACTGCATAACCGGAACAGGGAATTGAGCCGCCTCAGCGACGACCTGTCCAATCTTCTGAGCAGCACCACCATACCGATTTTGATGCTCGACAACGAATTGCACCTGCGCAGGGTGACGGCCGCGGCCGAAAAGAGCTTCCATATTCGGGCCGGCGACATCGGGCTGCCGTTTGAGAGCATCCGGCGGCGGCTGAAGGTCGATGGCCTGGAGCCGATGATGCGGCGCGTGATGGAGACGCTGAGCGCGGAAGAGCTGGAGGTGCAGGATCTCGACCAACGCTGGTATCAATTGGCCATCCGCCCGTACCGGACCGCGGGCAACCGGATCGAGGGCGTGGTGCTCACACTCATCGACATCGACCAGATCCGGCAAGCGCAGATCCGGGCCGACGCCGCGCGTGATTTCGCGGAGTCGGTGGTCGAGTCGGTGCAAACGCCCCTGGTGGTGCTGCGCGGCGACCTGCGGATCAGGAAGGCGAACCGCGCCTTTTGCGAGTCCTACGGATTGGAGGCTGCGGAAATCGAAAACCGGTTCTTTCACGAGATCGACGGCGGCCGGTGGAACCTGTCCGGACTCCAAAGCGCCTTGAGGCGGCTTCCCGCAAAACAGGAACGGCTCGAAAAATACGAGCTCGAACTCGCGTTCCCCGGATTGGGCAGGAGACAGCTCCTGGTGAGTGCGCAAAGCGTCCAACCTGAAGGCGAGAACCAGATCCTGGTCGCGATGGCGGATATCACCTCCCAGAAACGGGCGGAGCTCGTTCTGATCGACGAACAGGAGCGGTTGAAGCGCAACCTGGAGTTCGAGAAAGCGGCCCTTCATGAGACCGAAGCCGCCCTGTTACGGAGTCGCAATGACCTGCGGGCGCTCACGGCGAAGCTCCTGTATGCGCAGGCGGAAGAGCGCCGGCGGGTATCCAGGGAGTTGCACGACGATTTGAGCCAACAGCTGGCCAAGCTGCAGTTTGACGTGGAGACGATGGAGCAGCACCTTCCTTCGGACTCCGGGGAAATGAGGGAAAAGCTGCTGAATATGCGCGACGGGGTGGAGAGCCTCTCCAATGATATCCGGCGGATCGCCTATGAACTGCATCCGTCGGCACTCGATCACCTCGGCCTCTCCGTTGCGCTGCGCTCTCACATCCGGGAGTTCATGGAACGAGAGGGAATCACGGTCCGCTTCACCACTCGAAAGGTTCCGGCCAAAATCCCCGCCGAAGTCGCCAACACCCTGTATCGCATCGCTCAGGAAGCGCTCCGCAATGTCGCCAAGCATGCAGGCAAAACGGCCGTCAGGATGGCGCTGACCGGGGGCGGGAACCAGTTATCCCTCGTTATCCGGGACGATGGAATCGGATTTGACGTGCATTCGGCGCAGGACAAGGAGGGACTGGGACTGATCAGCATGCAGGAACGGGCGCGCCTGGTCCAGGGGGACTTCTCACTGGAGACCCTGCCCGGACGCGGCGCGACCATTACGGTCCGGGTACCTCTGGATTTGCAGGAAGCCTAGATGAGACCGCGATTGCTGCTGGCCGACGACCACACGCTGTTGCTGGAGGGAATCCGGTTGATGCTGGAACCGGAGTTCGATCTGGTGGGAAGCGTGGAGGACGGGCAGGCGCTTCTGGCCGCGGCAAAGAAACTGAAGCCCGACATCATCCTTCTCGATATCTCCATGCCGCTCCTGAACGGCATCGACGCGGCGCATCGGCTGCGTAAGATGGTGCCCTCGGCGCGGTTGATCTTTCTGACCATGCACGCGGGCGCGGATTATGTCGCCGAAGCATTCCGGGCGGGGGCGAGGGGGTACCTGTTGAAGAGATCGGCGGCCTCGGAATTGCTCGCCGCCATCCGGGCGGTATTGAAGGGGGACCATTACGTGAGCCCGCTCGTGACCCGAAACGCGCTGGAATTGCTGATTTCATCAGCGAAACCGGGGAGCAAATTCTCCGATCGCATGAGCCCGCGCCAGCGGGAGGTTCTGCAACTGGTGGCCGAAGGGCGAAGCCGCAAGGAAATTGCCTCCATCCTGAATATTTCCGTGAAAACCGTCGAGTATCACAAGTCGAAGCTCATGCGCGAACTGAATCTGCAGGGCGCGGCGGATTTCACGCGCTATGCCATCGAGCACGGCATCATCATGCCCGAGCGCTCTTCCTGACCCGCCATAGTCATCAGCCTGGACAATTCATGAAGTTCCTGAAGGGTGCCTGCGGCCGGGCAGGTCCACGACGTTGCGCGGGTGGGAGGAGTGATCAATATTGAACTGCCCCGGGATTACTCCGGCGATAGGATGGTTTCATGGACCGGAACCGATGGAGGGGCACGGTCCTATGGGCTCGCCGGGTTGGGATGAAGGGAGCGAAACGACGTTGTCGGAGGGAATATGAGCGCATGCAATTTTGAATACCTGCTGCAGTTCGTCAACGAGGAGTTGGATCCGGACAGGCAGCTGGACCTGTACGAGCATCTGAATCGATGCCCTATCTGTCGCGACGCGGTTTGCCAGATTTCGCGCGACCTGAAAAGATCGCTGTTCATCTATTGCGCGGGCCGCGTACCGCACCTTTCTCCGCGGCGCCGGGCGGAAAGGGTCCGGCCCGGAGACGCGCAATCAAGGACAAGCCGCCCGGTGCGCCGGGTGACGGGAAGAAGCCGGGGGCGCGCTTGAGAAACAGGGAGCACGGGATGAGCGTGTCGGGTCCGGGATCCCGTGCCGCGCCTTCGGGGAGCCGTTGCGGCAGATCGCCGGCCATTCCGGGCAAGAAGGCGCCGTAGTGCCGGGGAAAGTGCGCCCGGGCGGCCGGGCGAACCCCGGGTTCGATGCCGGGACGGAGACCTGCGGCGGGCTGGTGGCGGCGGGCGTCCTCGTTCGGTGGATGGTGACGCGATCGGGTCTGCGGAATGGGGCGTTCAGCGCCGCGCTGCCGCTGAGTACCGAAGCCCTGATTCCGGAGATCAGGGATGACACGCGGTGAAAATCCCGGTCTCCGGATCCGGGCTCAACCCCCCTCGAAAGAGGGACATCACGACAGGATGACAAATGAAGGAACAAGGGACGGTAAAGTGGTTCAATGACGAAAAAGGGTACGGTTTCATCAGCCGGGAATCAGGGGATGACGTTTTCGTTCATCACAGCGCCATTCAGGCTGAGGGCTTCAAATCTCTTAACGAAGGGGACAGCATCGAGTTCGAGGTGACTCAGGGCCCCAAAGGATTACAGGCTCAGAGCGTGGTGAAACTGTAGGGCGGCAGGTTGTGCGGGGGAGGATGCGGACTCGGGTGCGTTCCGCGGCCGTCCGGCGATCGTTCGCCGGGCGGCCGCGGGCACGCTTAAGCTTTCTTCCTGGATTCGATGATGCCCTTGAGCGCCCCCCATTCCTCGTGGAAGAGGTGTTCCGGCATCGGGCGCAGGTCGGGGGAAATTTCCGGCTTGAAATCCATGTGGGCCAGGATGTCCTTTTCCAGGTCGATGCCCGGGGCGATCTCGACGAGCGTGACCTTGCCGTCGATGAGCTGGAAGACGGCGCGCTCGGTGATGTAGAGGATGGTCCTCCCCTTGGCGGCGTACTTGCCGCTGAAGGTGATCTGCTCGACCGCGTCGATGAACTTCCTGCGGTTCCCCTCCTGGAGGATCTTCACCTTCCCGTTTTCGGCCGTCACCTTGAGCCCGCCGGTGGTGAAGGTGCCGCAGAAGGCCACCCTCTTCGCGGTCGTGGTGATGTTGATGAAGCCGCCGCACCCGATCGGGCGGCCGCCGAACTTGCTGACGTTCACGTTGCCGAATTTGTCGATTTCGCCCATCCCCAGAAAGGTCTGGTCGATGCCGCCGCCGTCGTACCAGTCGAACATGTTCGGGTGCATGACGAAGGCCTCGGGGTTGTAGGTCATGCCGAAGTTGGGCCAGCCGGCGGGGACCCCGCCCACCGCGCCCGCCTCGGTCGTCAGCGTCATCATGTGCGAAACCCCCTCGTGCCCGGTCAGGGTCGCCATGCGGTCGGGGATCCCGATGCCGAGGTTGACCACCGAATTCGGTTCGAGCTGCATGGCGGCGCGGCGCAGGATGAACAGCCGTTCATCGAACGGGAGCTTCGGCAGGGCGCCCAGGGGCATGATGACGTCGCCGCTGAAGGCCGGCTGGTAGTAGACCCCTTCGCTCTGCATGTGGAATTCCTGGGGGTTCTTGGCGATGACGACGTAGTCCACCATCACCCCCGGTACCTGGATCGACTTGGGATGGAGCGTCCCCGCCTTGGTGACGTATTCCACCTGGGCGATGACGATGCCGCCCGAATTCTTCGCCGCCTGCGCCACCGGGAGCGCTTCCAGGAAGGCCCCCTCCTTTTCCATGGAGATGTTGCCGTGTTCGTCCGCCTTGGTCCCGCGGATCAGCCCGACGTGAATCGGGAACGGTTTGTACCAGAGGTACTCCTCCCCGTTGAAGGTCACGACCTCGTTGAGGTCGGGCGCCTGCCGGGTCAGGTCGTTCATCTTCCCCCCCTCGACGCGGGGGTCGACGAAGGTACCCAGCCCGATCTTGGTCATCACCCCGAAACGCTTCGCGGCGATTTCGCGGTACATGTGGACCACCACCCCCTGGGGGAAGCAGTAGGCCAGCATCTTGTTGTTCTGGATGAGGGCGCCGATGTTGGGCGATCCGTGCGTGTGCGCGCCGATGAAGCGGGTGATCAACCCCTCGATGCCGATCACGTGGGGCCCCTTGTCCTTGTGGTTCCCCATGGCGGACCCGCAGACCAGGGTAAGATCCTTCGGGTGCTTCGTTTCCTCGTAACGCTTGGCGATCGCCCTCCCGATCTCCTCGGGCCATCCCGCCAGGCCCATGATGGGCGCACTGATGGTCACGCCATCCTGTATGAGAGCCGCGGCCTCTTCAGCGGAGATGACCTTGGATCCGCCGGATTTTGAAGCATCGGCCATTTCTGTTTCAATCATCGAACTCCCCCTTGCTCATCGAGTTATCGTTAAACCCAATCCTTTGAAATATTGCAGTCTGTTCGCACATATGTATTTGCGGGGATATGCAGCGCGTTCGGCAACTCCCGGGAAAGGCGCGGCCGGCGTGTCGGCCGATCTTCCCGCCCGATATTGCACTCCGGGCGCACCCGAAGATTACCGCAAATGGCTAACCATTGTATGCTAAAAAGAGCCACCGCCAAATGGTAAATTTGGGGCCGGGGCCGATTTGAAGGCCGATTCCTGTTGCCAATCGGCCGCAAGTCTCCGAAGATGTCAAGTCCGGGGGTACGGGCGCTCCCCGGATGACGATTTTACATCAGGACTTACGATCCTATGCATTCCGACAAGCCAGCGACGGGTCGCGGCGAGTCCGGCCGGACCGTGTGCCGTCAGTGCGGGGCCGAACTCCGGTTCGAGCCGGGGACGGCCGAACTGCGCTGTTCCCACTGCGGGGCCGCCTGGCCGATCCCCCCCGGAGGGGGGGTGGAGGAACGGGACTACGCGGCGGCCCTCGAGCAGTCGGCCGGGGAGCGGGAGACGGGGGAGGTCTTCGAGGTGTCGTGCGGCCAGTGCGGCGCCCGGACCATCGTCCCGGAGCACAGGACCGCCGGGCCCTGCCCCTTCTGCGGCCGACCCATGGTCTACGGGCATGCGACCCGCAGGATCCGGCCCGATGCCGTCCTGCCGTTCGGCCTCTCCCGCCGCCGGGCCGTAGAATGCCTGCGCGGCTGGATCGCCCGCCTCTGGTTCGCGCCGGCGGGACTGGGACATCACGCGCGGATCGACGACGCGGTCACGGGACTCTACGTCCCTTTCTGGACCTACGACGCCCGCGCGCACACGCGGTACACCGGGGAACGGGGGGATCATTATTACACCACCGAGAACCGGACGGTCCGCGAGGGGGGGCGCGTCGTAACCCGGCCCCAACGGGTGCGGCATACGCGCTGGAGCCCGGCCGGCGGGACGGTGGAACTCCCCTTCGACGACATCCTGGTCCATGCGGGGAAGTCGCTTCCCGACCGTTACGCCGATCTGATCGAGCCGTGGGATCTCGCGAAGCTGGTCCCCTACTCGGACGCCTACCTCAGCGGCTTCCGGGCGGAATCCTACCAGGTGGGGCTCGAAGAGGGGTTCGCCCGGGCGAAGGGGCTGATGGCGCCGGCGGTGGAATCGGCCGTCCGGAGCCATATCGGGGGGGACGAGCAGCGGATCCATTCCGCCGATACCGAATACACGGACCTCACCTTCAAGTACATCCTGCTGCCGGTCTGGACGAGCGTCTTCCGCTTCCGCGGCAGGGCGTACCCCATCGTCATCAACGCGCGGACCGGGGAGGTGCAGGGGGAGCGCCCCTACAGCGCCTGGAAGATCGCCGGCGTCTCGGCCCTGGTTCTCGTCGCGGCGCTCCTGGCCCTCCTGTGGTTGCGCTAGGGGCCGCCTACCCGGGCGGCTTGATCCTCTCCCGGAAGATTTTCCGGAACTTCTCGATCTTGGGGGTGATGACGCTTCTGCAGTAGGCCTTTTCGGGGTTCCGGTCGTAGTAGTCCTGGTGATAGTCCTCCGCCGGCCAGAATGCGCCACGGGGGACGATCTCGGTGACGACGGGCCGGTCCCAGATGCGGTCCGCCTCGAGGCGCGATTTCAGCTCCTCCGCCAGGGCCTTCTGCTCCGCGTCATGATAGAAGACGACCGAGCGGTATTGAGGCCCGACGTCGTACCCCTGGCGGTTCGGCGTGGTGGGGTCGTGGGTCCGCCAGAACACCTCGAGCAGCTCGGCGTAGGAAATCACCGCCGGGTCGTAGGTGACCTCGACGGCCTCGGCGTGCCCGGTATCCCCCCGGCTCACCTGTTCGTAGGTGGGGTGGGCCAGGTGCCCGCCGCTGTAGCCGGAGACCACCCGCTCGACCCCCCGAAGCCTTTCAAAAATCCCCTCGGTGCACCAGAAACATCCGCCGGCGAAGGTGGCCGACCGGAAGCGTGCCTCGTCTTTTTTCTCCATATCCGCGGATCCTTTCCCCCGCGCGGCGGGGAGCGTGCCGGACCCCGGGCCGCATCCGATGAGGCCCAGGACGATGGTCAGGACGGCAACGCGGGCGCGCACTCTCATAAAACTCCCCCCTTTTCCGGCCGACTCCGGCCCGGAACAACATAAGATCCCGGACCCCGGATTGCCAGCGGCGGCCGGCCAGAGACAATTTGCAATCCCGGGGGAGTTTGATCATACTACTCGCCTTGACGCCCAGGCCCACGCGCCGCCGCCCGCAGAGGGGGCGCCGCCAACGTCGATTCGAGGAAACGGTTGTCTATGCTTTACCTACTGATTCTCGCCTGCTTTCTGGTCTCGGGGATTACGGGCTTGATCTACCAGGTCCTCTGGACCCGTATGATCGTCGGCATCATCGGGAGCTCCCCCTTTTCGGTCACCATCGTGCTGGCCGTCTTCATGGCGGGGCTCGGGCTGGGGAGCGCCGTCGCGGGGAAGACGGTGGACCGCGTCGCCCGGCCGGAAAAGCTGATCCGGATCTACGGCCTGCTCGAGCTGGGGATCGGGGTCTACTGCCTCCTCCTCCCCATGCTGCTCCTGCTCTTCAAGCCTCTGTACGCCTGGATCTACAACCGGCTGTTCGACCATTTCCTCCTGTATAACCTCCTGACCTTCGCCGGGTGCGCCCTGCTGCTGATCATCCCGGCCACCTTCATGGGGGCCACCCTCCCGGTGCTCAGCCGGTTCTTCGTCAACACGCTCTCGCGGGTCGGGACGCACGTGGGGCGGCTGTACGGGCTGAACACCATCGGTTCGGCCGCGGGGTCGCTGCTGTGCGGTTTCTGGCTGATCAACCTCGTCGGGGTGCGGGGGGTTCTGGCCGTCGCCGTCCTGCTCAACGCCGGCATCGGCGTCCTCTGCCTCCTGGTCAGCCGCCGCCGGACGGGCTGGATCGCGCCGCGGGAGACGGAAGAACGGGTCGAGCCGCGCGCATCGAAGTCTCCCCGTCCCGCCCTCCCCGCCCGGGAGGTGGTGCCGGTCGGAGTCGTGCTCGCGGTGTTTGCCGTCACCGGGTTCTGCGCCATGGCCTACGAGGTGATCTGGACCAGGCTGCTGGGGCTGCTGGTCGGCCCGACCACCTACTCCTTCACCGTCGTCCTGGTTACCTTCATCACCGGGCTGGCGCTCGGGAGCTTTTTCTTCGGGTGGCTGGGGGACCGGGTCAAAAGCCCGGCCGTGCTGCTCGTTCTGACCCAGATGGCCGCGGCGCTCACCGCCCTCCTGTCGAGCCAGGTCATCGGCAACAGCCAGATCTTTTTCGCCAAGCTGATCCATCTCTACCAGGACAGCTTCGGTTCGCTCTATCTCATGAAGGGGACCGTCCTCTTCGGGTTCATGTTCCTGACCACCTTCTCGCTCGGGGCCGCGTTCCCCCTGGTGGGGAAGATCTATACGCGGTCGCTCGCGGCCACCGGCCGCTCCATCGGCTATGCCTACGCCGTCAATTCCATCGGTGCGGTCCTGGGTTCCGCCACGGCGGGCTTCATCCTGATTCCCTACCTCGGGAAGGAAAACGGCCTCCGCGTGGTCATCGGCCTGCAGCTCGCCGCCGCGCTCGGGGCGTGGCTCGTCATCGCCGCCAGGGGGCGGAGCGCCTTCCCCCGCCGCTTCGCCCTGGCCGTCCCCGCGCTCCTCGGGTTCGGGCTGATGACGGCGTTCCCCAGCTGGGACCACGTCATGCTCTCGATGGGGAAATACCACCGTTTCGACCGGCCCGAGCTCCGCGACATCGGGTGGCTCCAGTCGCTCTTCGCCTGGGAGAAGCATTTTCCCGGCCTGAAATCGGAAAAGCTCCTCTTTTACGGCGACGGCATCGGCGGGTTCACCACCGTGCTCGAATCGACCGGACTGCTGGGGGACGTCAACTACAACCTGTGCAACAGCGGCAAGCCGGACGCCTCCTCCACGCGGGACATGGACACGCAGACGCTCCTGGCCCATTTCCCCCTGCTGTATCACCCCGCCCCCGACGACGTCCTGGTCATCGGCCTCGGGAGCGGGATCACCGCGGGCGAAATCCTTCACTACCCGGTCAAACGGCTGGACGTCGTCGAAATCAACGAGCAGGTGGTGGAGGCGAGCGGCTTCTTCACCCCCTGGAACAACCGGGTGCTGGAGGATGCGCGCACCCGGCTGATCGTCCAGGACGGGAGGGCGCACCTGGAACTGGCGAGCCGGGAGTACGACCTCGTCACCAGCGAACCGTCCAACCCCTGGATGTCGGGGATCGCCGCCCTGTACACCCGGGACTTCTTCGAACTGGTGGCCGCCCGGCTGAAGCCGGGGGGGATGTTCGTGCAGTGGATCCCGGCCTACCAGATGGACTGGGAGGCCTTCTCCATGATCGGGCGGACCTTCGCCTCCGCTTTTCCCCGGAGCCTGCTGGTGTCGACCAACCCGGCCCGTCCCTCGAGCTTCCTCTTCGTGGGGATCCAGGGGGAGGGGGGGCTGGACCCCCGGACGGCGGAGGCGAACCTTGCCCATGCGGCCAAATCGGGCAATATCCGCCTCGCGGACGGCCGGATCTTCCAGAACCTCATCGTCAGCGACAACCTCCCCTCGCTCTTCGCCGAGGGGCCGATTCACACCGACAACCACCCGCTGCTCGAGTACCACGCCCCCCGCGCGATGCACGTCATGGACGACACGATCATCCGGCGGATCGGCTCCGCCGCCGGGTACGGCGTCAGCGCCGGACTGGCGGCCGCCATCCACGAGAACCAGGGCGACGTCGGGTGGCAGGTGGCCTACGCGGAATACTTCCTGAACTTCCGCGGAATCGACAGTTCGGTCCTGCAGTACCGGGTGAACCTCGCCGCGGCGACGCCGGCGGAGAGGGAGCGGCACGCGGCGAACGTCGAACGGTTCTGCAGGTTGAACCCGGTCACGGAGTTTCGGGCGCTGACCGATCCCGCCATCCGGGAGCGGTGCTACGCGGCCCAGGAGGAGGCGGTCACGGCGCGGCTCGGGCGGGTGACGGACAAGGCCCCGCTCTACTCCCACCTGGGGGCGATCAGCCTCGAGAACCGGAGGCCGGAGAAGGCGATCGACTATTTTTCGCGCGAAGCGGCGCTCCATCCCCGGGACAAGGCGGCTCACAACAACCTCGGGACGGCCTACGCTTCGGCGGGCCGGCACGCGGAGGCGGCCGGTCAGTACCTCCGTGCCCTCGAGATCGACCCCGGCTATGTCCAGGCCCGCATCAACTTCGGCCTCTCCCTGGCGTCCCAGGGCCGGTCGCGGCTCGACGAGGCCATCGCCCACTTCCGGGCGGCCCTGGACCTCGATCCCGAGAACGCCGATACGCACAACCACCTGGGTACGGCGCTGCTGGCGCAGGGGAACGTCAACCCGGCCATCGTCCATTTTTCGCGGGCGCTCGAAATCCGGCCCGGTTTCGCCCCGGCGGAGAACAACCTCCGGAGGGCGCTCGCGCTCCGAAGGTAGGGGCCGGCGGATGCGCCGACGCATCCGCTTCCGGCCGCGGGCGGGAATTTGTGTATAATCTCCGGAGACCCGGGCGCGGGCGCCGAATCGCCCGACAGGGAAGGATCCGTGGAGGAAAGAGGGTTCCTATGAATAAAATCCATCGCATCGGGATCATGACTTCGGGGGGGGACTGCCCCGGGCTCAACGCCGTCATCCGGGCGGTCGCCAAGGCCGCCCTCGGATCGCACCACCTGGAGGTCATGGGAATAGAGGACGGGTTCCTGGGGCTGATCCAGAACCGCATGCGGATGCTGGACAACGAGTCGGTCAGCAACATCCTGACGCTCGGGGGGACCATCCTCGGGACCAACAACAAGGTATCGCCCCGCAACTACGCGGTGAGGATCAACGGTCAGATCGAGAACCGGGACGTCACCGACCGGTGCCTCGAGCATATCGCGCACAACCACCTGGACGCGCTGGTCGTGATCGGCGGCGACGGGTCGATGGCGATCGCGTCCGATTTCGTCCGCCTCGGGGTCAACTGCATCGGCGTCCCCAAAACCATCGACAACGACCTGTACGGGACGGACGTCACCTTCGGCTTCGCCACCGCCGTCAGCGTCGCCACCGACGCCCTGGACCGGGTCCACACCACGGCGGCCAGCCACCACCGCGTCATGATCGTGGAGGTCATGGGGCGCAACTCGGGCTGGATCGCGCTCCATTCCGGCATCGCCAGCGGGTCGGACGTGATCCTGATCCCGGAGATCCCGTTCGACGTCAAGATCATCTGCGATTACGTGACCTACCGGGCGCGGCACGGGAAACGCTTCAGCATCCTCTGTGTCTCCGAGGGCGCCATCCCCGTCGGGGGGAAGCAGGTGGTCGACCGGGTGGACCCCACGAGCCCCGATCCGATCCGGCTCGGCGGCATCGGCCAGGTCCTGGCCGAGCAGGTCGAGGGGGCGACCGGGATCGAGACCCGGACGGTCAAGCTCGGCCACGTGCAGCGGGGGGGGAGCCCGGTGCCCGCCGACCGCGTCCTGGCCACCGAATTCGGCTACAAGGCGATCGAGATTCTCTGCGCGGGGGAACGGTCGCGCCTGGTCGTGATGAAGGGGCGGACCGTGACCCATATCCCGCTCGAGGAGGCGGAGGGGAAGCAGAGGCTGGTGCCGGTGGACCACCCCCTCATCCTCGCCGGCCGCAACGTCGGGACCTGCTTCGGAGATTAGGAGGCGCGGGCGACGCCTTCGATTCAAAGGGGAGCTGCGCTCATGCCCCTTCGGCTGCGGTTCGGGAAAGGGCCCGTTCCTTCTGGAAAATCATGGGCCGGGAAGTGGTGCCTCCTCCTTGTTCCGGCCGCCTGCGCCGTCGGTCTTCTCGCTCTTTCCGTGTCGGGAATCGGGCGCCCGACGACCCGGCTCCAGGCCCTGAGCGGGGCGTTCGCCGGGTTGCGCGCCATGGCCGTTCACGATCCGCGGTTGCATCGGAGGGTCTTCACCTCGTACTCGAATCGTCTCGTACAGGGAATGGACAAGGCGGACCAGGATCTGCTGGCCAGGGCGCTGTCGGACGGAAACCGCGCCTACGACCGCGCCCGGTGGCGTTACGGACTGATGCCGGTGGAGCTCGGGATCGTCATCGACGGGGTGGAGCACCGGTTCCTGAGCGACGAGATCCTTTTCAACCGTTACCGCCGCAATTACCTGGACCTTCGCGATTCATCGTCTTTCGGGACCCGGGGGGAATTCCTGCCGTGGGAAATGTTCCGCTCCGTCCAATACGACCAGCTCCCGCGGCCGCTCGGCCAACTGATCCTCCAACTGCAGATCGACCGGTACCGCAGATACCTGCAGCCGTCGCTGTGGCCAGGGATCGGGGTCCAGGAGTGGCGCACGGTGCCCGATCCGGTCCTCAAGATCGCGGCCTACCGCATGGTCCGGTACTGGGCCGGGATCTATGCGCCCGAGGGGATGCGCCGGGAAGAGGCCGCGCGGATCGTTGCCTCCATCGGAAGGGTCGAGAGCCTGTTCGACCTGGACAAGATGGTGCATCGGGACCCTGCCACCGGGAGGGCGGACCTGGGTTTTCTCCAGATATCGGAACCGTTGCGGCGGAGGCTGCGCGGGCTTTCGGAGTTCAGAGACTGCAGCGACAGCGACTTCCTGAAGCCGTGGGTTTCGATCCGCGCGGGGGCTTACAGCTTCTTTTCCATTTTCCTCGAAGGGGCCGGCGGGGACGTGCTCGAAGCGATCGGTCATTACAATGCGGGCCGCCACGGTCCCCGGGAGCGGGCGGAGGAATACCTGGAAGCGGTGGCGGGGCAGTTCCAGCGGGCTTTCGTCCGCCGCACCTATTCCCCCACCCTGCGGTTCATCCTGATGACGGCGCACGGGGATTATGTCCGCGGGGTTGAAGAGGACCGTCTCTACGCCGCCCAGCGGTCTCAGTCCGCCTCGAAGGGGAAGCGGTAGGGGAGGCCCAGCTCGTCGCGCATGGCGCACAGCTCGCGCTGGACAACGGGGTCGAGCGGGACCCCTCTTTTCTCCCGCTCGAGCCAGGCGAGGTACTCCTTTTCCCCGCAGGTGTAGATGCGGTCCCGGCCGGGGCTCCTGCGCGAACCGCGGAGCGTGCGCAGGATGTCGCCCGCCGTCTTCTTGAAGGACGCGAGGTCGGTGAAGCACTCGATGTCGATGGCGATGAAGAAATGGCCCAGCGCGTGGGGGGCGGGGCGCCCCTGGGCGTCCACCCCGCCGAGCTGCCGGAGGAAGGCCCCCTGCTGCAGGGCGGCCGAGAGGATCTCGACGGCGGTGGCGAACCCGTACCCCTTGTAGCCGCCGGTTTCTTCGCCCAGGCCCCCTATGGGGGTGAAGGCGCATTTTCCCTGGAGCAGGTCCTCGAGGATTTTCACGGGGTCGGTTTCGGTGTTCCCCTCCAGGTCGACGACCAGCCCCTCCGGGCACTGCTTCCCCTCGCGTGCGTACTGTTCGACCTTCCCCCGCTGGATGACGCTGGTGGCATAGTCGTTGGTGAAGGGGAAGGGATCGTCGGTCGGGAAGCCGAACACCAGCGGGTTGGTGCCCAGCAGGTTTTCCACCCCGTGGGTGGGCGCGATCGACGGGCGCGCGTTGGTCCCGGTCACCCCGATCATGCCCGCGGCGACCGCCATCAGCGGGTAATGGGCCGCGTAGCCGTAGTGGGTGGAATTACGGACGGCCACCATCCCCAGGCCGTGGACGCGGGCCTTTTCGATCGCCATTTCCATCGAGCGGCGGGCGATGACCATGCCCATCCCGTGGTGCCCGTCCACGACGGCCGTGGCCTTGCAGTCGCGCACGACCTCCAGCTGCGTCACCGGGCGCTGGACTCCGGTCTTGACGATGCGGTCGTAGTAGATGGGCTTCAGCCGGCCGACCCCGTGGGAGTCGATCCCGCGCTTGTCGGCCGTGATCAGGACTTCCGCGCAGACCCGGGCGTCGGCGTCGGGGACCCCGACCCCCCTGAAGACATCGACCATGAAGGCTTCCAGCTCATCGAAAGAAATCCAGGTTTTCGGGCTCAAGGTGATCTCCTGTGCCCCGTTCTTACGGACACGTCCGCCGGCCGGGGAACGCCATCTTATCACCAATCGGGGCGGGCGCAAATGCCCCGACAGTCCCCCGGGACGCGGGCGTGCAAACGCCGTTTGGGAGTTTCCCGGTTTTCGGTATATGATGGAGGCGCTTCCGGCCATTTCGCAGCTACGGAGAACGGTGCAGCGGCATGTATCTCAAATACTTTGATCTGGAGGAACCCCCGTTTTCCCTGACCCCGGACCCGCAGTATCTCTTCATGAGCGGGCGGCACAGGGAAGGGCTCGCCCACCTCCTTTACGGGGTGCAGCAACCGGGCGGCTTCGTGCAGCTGACGGGGGAAATCGGGTCGGGGAAGACCACCCTCTGCCGCTGCCTGATCCGGCAGCTGCCCCCTGACACCGATATCGCGCTGATCCTCAACCCCCGCCTTACGGTGACGGAACTGCTCGCCGCGGTCTGCGACGAGCTCCGGATCCCCTACCCGGAGAAGACGGCGAGCGTCAAGGTTCTGGTCGACGCCTTGAACGGGCGGTTGCTGGAGTCGCACGCCCTCAGGCGCCGGACGGTCCTCATCATCGACGAGGCGCAGAACCTCGACGGTGACGTGCTCGAACAGGTCCGGCTGCTGACCAACCTGGAGACCGCCCGGGAGAAGCTCCTGCAGATCATCCTGATCGGGCAGCCGGAGCTGCTCCGCATCCTCGGGAGCCGCCGGCTGCGGCAGCTGTCGCAGCGCATCACGGCCCGCTATCACCTCGAGCCCCTGTCGCGCAGGGAGACTTATGCCTACGTCCGGCACCGGCTCCTGGTCGCCGGGAGGAGGGAGCCGCTCTTCACCCGGTGGGCGCTCCGGAGCGTATACGCCCGCAGCCGGGGGGTGCCGCGCGTCATCAACATCATCTGCGACCGGGCCCTGCTCGGGGCCTATGCCCAGGACCGGAAGAAGATCGGCGCCGGCATCGTGCGCCGGGCCAGCAGGGAAACCCGGGGACAGGTCCCGCTCCGCGCCAGGTTCAGGCCCGCCCTGGCGGCCGGGATCGTGCTCGCCCTCCTCCTGGTCGCCGCCGGGGCCTGGCTGTTCAGCCCCGCGGCCCGTTCCCGCAATGGGGGCCAGGCCCCCGCCGCGGCCCGGAGGACTCCGGGCCCGACCGTCCCACCGCCGGCGGACGCTTCGTCCCCCGTCCCGGCCGGAGGGGGGACGGCGATGTCGCTCGAGGCCGCGCTTGCCGGCGCCGGCAATACCGATGCCGCGAGCTTCACCGCCCTGTACCGGCTCTGGGGCGCGGAGATCCCGGTCGCTTCCCCCGATTCGGGCTGCCGGGAGGGAGGGCGCGAGGGGTTCGCATGCCTCTTTCTGAACGGCAACTGGTCGAAACTGCGCCGATACAACCTCCCGGTGATCCTGGAACTGGTGATGCCCGGAGGGGGGCGCCACCGGGTGACGCTGGTGGAACTGGCGGAAGGATCGGCCCTGCTCGATATCGGGGGGCGCCGGCGGGAGGTTCCGCTCGATGAGATCGACCGGTTGTGGGACGGGGCCTTTATCCTCCCCTGGAAGCCCCCGTTCCCCGTGCGCATCCTTTCGGCCGGGATGCGGGGGGAGGACGTGGGGTGGATCCGCAACACCCTCGACCGGCTGGAGGGAGGCACTCCCTCCCCGGGGGACCCGCTCCTGTTTGACGGGGACCTCGAGCAACGCATCATGGCTTTTCAAAAGAGAAAAGGGTTGATTCCAGACGGGATGGCCGGCTCGGAGACCCTGGCCCGCCTCCTGCTGGATCTCGACCGGGGGCCTGCGCTGAGGCGATAGCATGTCGTACATACTGGATGCATTGAAAAAGGCGGAACGGGAGCGGGGGCTGGCGCGGGTGCCGGACCTCGGCTCCGTTCACACGGAGCCCCAGGCACCGCGCCGCGGCAGGTGGATCGTGAGTGCGGTCGCCCTGGCCGTCCTGATCGCCCTCCTTTGGGCTTTCTACCCCAGGGCCGACCGCGACATGCGGCTTGCGGCGGAACCGCCCGAGGGGGGGGCGGTCGCCGCCGGACCGGTTGCGGCGCCGGCGCCCGCCGGGGAGCCTCCAGCCGCCGGGCGCGGGGAGGAAGGGGCGCGGCGGCAGGCAACGCCGCCCGCCGCGCCGGTCGCCGCTTCCGTACCCCGGCAGGCCGCACCCCCGGCCCCGGCGCCCGGGCCGCCCGCGACCCGGAATCCACCGGCGCCGGTCTCCGCCGCCACGCCGGCCACGCCCGCCTCGCCCGTCCCCGACATTCCTCTTCGCGACGCGGTGGCGGGGATGACCCTGAGCGTTCATATGTACAGCGAGCAACCGGAGGACCGCATGGTCTTCATCAACGGGAGACGCTACGTCGAAGGGGAGCTGGTCGACAGGAGGTACCTGCTCGAAAGCATCACACCCGAGGGGGCGGTGCTGCGCCTGGGCGGGGAGAGGGAGATCGTGCGCCCGGGAAACTGACCGGACGCGGGGGTTTTCATCAAAGGAGGCGCCCCATGGCACGACAGGGAGGAAAACCGACGACATCGCTGGTTACGGTCCTGGACCCGCGCGGGCAGCCCACGGCCGAGGTGGGGCCCCGCCCCCTGGCCCCCCGCCTGGACACCCTGCGGGGCCGGACGGTCTATTTCATCGACGTCGGGTTCGGAGGGGGCTGGGAGTTCCTCGAGGAGGCGGTGGACTGGTTCCGGCGCCATCACCCCGAGGTGAAAACGGTGCTCGAGCGCAAAAAGGGGATCATGTTCGCCGACGAGCCGGAGACGTGGGCCGAAATCCAACAGAACGGGGACGCCGTGGTCTTCGGCGTGGGGGGTTGAGACGGGTGCACGGCGAGTGTCGCCGCCCATTGCAGGGAACTGGAATCGAAATACGGCCTCCCCACCGCGCCGCTGGCCAGCGCCCGCTTCGCCGACTACGCGGAGCGCGACGCCCTCAACCACGGGATGAAGCTGCGCTTCAGCTTCCCCCCCTATCCCCTCGTGGGCAGGCCACGGGAGGTGCTCCGCCGCTACGTCGAGGGGAACGACGCCGTCACCGGGCGCCCGCTGATGCCCCAGGTTGTCGAGGCGCTGACGGCCCCCCTGACCGAGGAGGAGCGGCACCCGCGGGCGGCCCGCCGGGCCCCCCGCCCGAGGCTGCTCCAGCCGGACACGGAGGAGAACCTCCACCGGCTCTTCCTCGAAAACGGCTGGACCGACGGGGCCCCCATCGTCCTGCCCACGGAGGAAAGGGTGGCGCACGCCCTCACCGGGACCGCGGCCGATCCCGGTGAGGTGGTGGGGCGCCTGTCGGTCACCATCCACCAGGAGAAGCTCGAATACACGGTGGAGAAGGTGGCCGTGAACGCGGTGATGGCGGGGGCCGGCCCCGAACACCTCCCCGTGATCCTGGCGCTCGCGGCCAGCGGCGAATGCTCCATGCCCAGTTCCACAACCTCCTTCGGCAGGATGGCGGTGGTGAACGGGCCGATCCGGGAGGAGATCGGCATGAATTCGGGCCTGGGCGCCCTCAGCCCCTTCAACCATGCCAACACGGTGATCGGGAGGGCGTGGACCCTCCTGACCCTGAACCTGGGGGACGCCCGGCTGGGGGAGACCTTCATGGGGTCGACGGGCAACAACCTGAATTACCAGGACATGCTCTTCGCCGAAAACGAGGAACGCAGCATCTGGGACCCCTTCCACGTGCGGCAGGGGTTCGGGCGGGACGAAAGCGTCCTCAGCCTCTTCCAGGGGTGGAGCGTCGTCAACAGCATGGGGGCGGCCGGGTGCCGCCGCCCGGCCGAGGAGGAGACCCTGATCCTCATGAACGCCTTCCCCGCGATACACGGGGCCCTCACCCTGGTCATGGACCCTTTGGTGGCCCGGCATCTCGAGGAGCGGGGGTTTGACGGTCCGGAGAGCCTCGCGCGCTACCTGTCGGAAAACTTCCGGATGCCGGCCGGGCAGTTCTGGGGGTCCGACGTCGTCTATTCCCTGGTGGAGCCCTCCGCGCGTGCCGGGGTGCAGCCCTACGCCTCCTGGCTCGACCTCCCCGGCGACGCGCCCGTCGCCCCCTACACCTCCCCCGACAGGATCCACGTCGTGGTGGCGGGCGGGGAAACCCAGGCCCTGTGGCTGACCACCGACATGTGGCACACCGGGTCGGTGTCCATCGACCGGTGGAGGCCCGAAAGCGGCGTGTACCGGGAGGATGAACGGGCCGCGCGGCGGCGCGAGGCGCGCCGGAAGCGGCATGCGGCCGCGCTCAAGGCTTCCGGCTACGATCTCTAGCCCCTTCCCCCGTGTGCTACCATACGGGGATGAGATGGTTTGCGCTGCTGCTGTTGCTCGGGTCCGCGCTGGCCGCGGGGCTCGAAAAGGCGCCCGCGGAGGAGGGGGTCTACCTGCTCCGCGGGGACGCGGAATGGGTGAAGCTCGAGCCCGCCCCGGTCGCCGGGACGCGGATCCGGGGCCTCGAGACCTTCATCGAAAGCGGCGGGTACACCCGCTTTTTCGTGGATACCGCGCTTGAGGGGGCGAAGGCCGCGCGGCGCACGACCGATCGCCTCCCCCGTTTTTTCTGCCGCGGCCCCTTTTCCCCCGCCGACATCCTGATCGTCCGCCTCACGCCCCAGGGGGGGGGGCGGCTCAGCCGGACCTCCCCTGGGGCGGCCTCGATGACGAACAAGCCGGGATTTCCCCAGGGGGACCTCGTCCGGCTCCGGACGTCGGCCCACGACGACGGTTCCTTCCTGGCCGTCCCCGAGGACCCTCTCCCCCCCGGCGAATATCTCCTGGTGACGGACGACATCGGCTCCGGGCGCGATTTCGGCGTCGATTAGGCCATTCCGGCCCGGGACCGGTTTATGCTATTTTTTGAGGGGGAGGAAAACGATGAGCGTTACGGTCCGCATCCCTGCAATCATCCGCCAGTTCGCCGGGCAGGAATCGGAGGTCCGGCTGGAAGGGAAGACGGTGGGCGAGGTCCTGGAGAACTTCAAGGCCCGGTTCCCCCTGGCAGGGGAGCGCTTCTTCTCGGAGCGCACCCTGCGCTACATGAACCTCTACCTGAACGAGCAGGATGTCCGCTCCCTCGGCAACCTCGAAACCCCGGTGGGGGACTCGGACGTCCTGTCGATCGTGTTCGCCGTGGCCGGCGGTTAGGTCAGGCCCCGCGCCCTTCTTTTCCCAGTGCCCAGTCGACCGCCGCTTCCGCAAGGATTTCCGTCGCATCGAGGGTGGGGTAGCCCGCGGCTTCGGGATCGAACGCCAGGGGGATTTCGGTGCAGCCCAGAATCACGGCCTGCGCCCCCCGGCGCACGAGGCTCCTCCCCGCCGCGTGAAAAAGCTCCCGCGTGCCCTCATCGTGGGCGCCCGCTTTGACCTGCATGATGGCGCGGTGCAGCCGCTCCTGGCCCGGTGCATCGGGGACCAGTACCCGGAGCCCGGCCTTCTCCAGGGTACGGTGATAGACCCCGCCCCGCACCGTTCCCGAGGCCGCCAGCAGCCCCACCCTTTCGATCGACGGGCGCCCGCTCACGATCCTGCGGCAGGTTTCTCCGATCATGTCGAGGAGCGGGATGCCGATGCGGGGGGCGATTTCGGGAAGAAAATGGTGGGAGGCGTTGCAGGGGATGGCAATGATGCCGGCGCCCGCGCGCTCGAGCACTCGCGCCGACTCGACCAGCGCCTCGAGCGGGCTCGGCCCCTCGCCCAGGATCGCCAGGGTCCGGTCCGGGATCTTCGGGTTGGAATAGATGAGGACCCGGGGGTGGTCCTGGTCTTTCCGCGCCGGGACGAGGCGGATGATGCGACGATACAGGTCCAGCGTCGCCTCCGGCCCCATCCCCCCAAGGATCCCTATCATCCGGTCCATTTGCGGATTATAGGGCCGTCGTACCGTGGCCGCAAGGGCCGGCTCGAGCGGGAATTTTTCGCTCATTTCCCCCCGCCCCGGTTAGATAAGGGCATCCCCCGGACCGGGACCGGAAAATCGATACATAAAACCCTCCCCGGTGCCGATAACTATACCCGACGAGCGGATGCGTCCGCGCGGGCATCCCCTGTTTGCGGGGAGGTGTGCCGGCGGAAGTGCCGCGGGCCGGGGATTCCTACGGGAGGGGATCGGACAGGGCGATGGCCACTCAAATAGGAGAATTGCTGATCAAGGAAAGCCTTCTGACCCAGGAGCAGCTCCACCTCGCGCTCAAGCACCAGCGGGAGAACGGCGGGCGGCTGGGATCGATCCTCATCCAGCTCGGGTTCGTCGAGGATGACGACATCACCTCCCTGCTGAGCCGTAAATACGGGGTCCCTTCCATCAACCTGGCCTATTTCGAGATCGACCCCGGCATCATCAAGCTGATCCCGATGGAGGTGGCCCAGAAGTACATGGTCATCCCGCTGAGCCGGGTGGGGAGCACCCTCACGGTCGCCAGCACCGACCCGACCAACGTCTTCGCCCTGGACGACATCAAGTTCATGACCGGCTTCAACGTCGAGCCGGTGGTCGCCACGGAGGCCTCCGTCCTGGAGGCGCTCGAAAAGTACTACGGGACGGCCCATTCCATCGAGCTGAAAAAGGTCTACGAGGCGATCGCGCAGGGGGACAAGGACAGCCTGGAGTTGAACCTGGAAGCGAGCGGGGACGAGGAAGAGGTCTCCATCGACCAGCTGCAGCGCTCGAGCGAAGACGCCCCCATCATCAAGCTGGTGAACCTGATCCTGTCGGAATCGCTCAAGCGGGGGGCCAGCGACATCCACATCGAGCCCTACGAAAGGGATTTCCGGGTGCGCTTCCGGATCGACGGCATCCTCTACAACATGATGAGCCCGCCGCTGAAGCTGAGGGACGCCATCACCTCGCGCGTGAAGATCATGGCGAAGATGGACATTTCCGAAAAGCGGCTCCCCCAGGACGGCCGGATCAAGATCCGGACTTCGTCGGGGGGCAGGAAAAAGGAGATCGATTACCGCGTCTCCTCCCTCCCGACCCTGTTCGGCGAAAAGATCGTGCTGAGGATCCTCGACAAGGACGTGCTGCCGCTCGACATGAGCATGCTGGGGTTCGAGCAGAGTTCGCTCCGGAAGATCGAGGCCGCCATCGCCAAGCCTTACGGGATGGTGCTGGTCACCGGCCCCACGGGAAGCGGCAAGACCTCCACCCTGTACGCGTCGCTCAACCGGCTGAACACCCCCGAGACCAACATCATGACGGCCGAGGACCCGGTCGAGTACAACTTCCGGGGGATCAACCAGGTCCAGATCAAGGAACAGATCGGACTGACCTTCGCCGCCGCGCTCCGCTCCTTCCTCCGGCAGGACCCGAACATCATCCTGGTCGGGGAGATCCGCGATTTCGAGACCACCGAAATCGCCATCAAGGCGGCGCTCACGGGCCACCTGGTGCTGTCGAGCATCCACACCAACGACGCCCCGTCGACCATCTCCCGGCTGCTGAACATGGGGATCGAGCCCTTCCTGGTGGCGACATCGGTGCACCTGATCTGCGCCCAGCGCCTGATCCGCAAGATCTGCCCGGAGTGCAGGACGGAGGTCAAGACCCCCGTTCCGGCCCTCGTCAAGGCCGGGTTTTCGGCCGAAGAGGCCGAAACGCTCCGCACCTTCAAGGGGGAGGGGTGCAAGACCTGCAACGACACCGGCTACAAGGGCCGGGTCGGCATGTACGAAGTGATGGAAATCAGCGAAGCGATCCAGGAGCTGATCCTCATCGGGGCCTCGGCCCGGGAGATCCGCCAGAAGGCGGTGGAGGAGGGGATGCTCACCCTGCGCCAGAGCGGGCTGGAGAAGATCCGCGCCGGGATGACGACGCTGGACGAAGTGCTGCGGGAAACCGTCGAGATCTAGAGGGCGCACAACGACATTTCGAGGAGTGAGACGATGGCCACCTTGCCCGAATTGCTGCAGAAAACGCTCCAGTCCGGGGCTTCGGACCTTCACCTGACCACGGGGGTGCCCCCCCAGATCCGCGTGGACGGCCGGCTGCGGCCGGTCAACGACGAGATCCTGGCCGCCGCCGACACCAAGCGGCTGGCCTACAGCGTCATGACCGACGGGCAGAAGCACCAGTTCGAGGAAAAGTGGGAGATCGACTTCTCCTTCGGCATCAAGGACCTGTGCCGGTTCCGCGCCAACGTCTTCAACCAGCGGGGGGCGGTCGCCGCGGTGTTCCGCATCATCCCGTTCGAGGTCAAGGGGTTCCAGAGCCTCAATCTCCCCCCCGTGGTGGAGAAGCTGTGCGACAAGCCGCGCGGCCTGATCCTGGTCACGGGGCCGACGGGGAGCGGCAAATCGACCACGCTCGCGGCCATGATCGACAAGATCAACTGCGAGCGGCACGAGCACATCCTGACGATCGAGGACCCGATCGAGTTCCTCCACTCCCACAAGAGCTGCATCGTCAACCAGCGCGAAGTCAGCGCCGACACCCACTCCTTCTCCGACGCGCTCCGGGTGGCGCTGCGCGAGGACCCCGACGTGGTGCTGATCGGCGAAATGCGCGACCTGGAAACGGTGGAGGCCGCCCTGCGCATCGCCGAAACCGGCCACCTGACCCTGGCCACGCTCCACACCAACAGCGCCGCCAGCACCATCAACCGGATCGTGGACATCTTCCCCTCCGGGCAGCAGCCGCAGATCCGGGCGCAGCTGAGCCTGGTCCTGGAGGGGATCCTCTGCCAGGCGCTGATCCCGCGGGCGAGCGGCTCCGGGCGCGCCATGGCCATGGAGATCCTGGTGCCGACCACGGGCATCCGGAACCTGATCCGCGAGGACAAGATCCACCAGGTCTACAGCTCGATGCAGACGGGGCAGGACAAGTACGGCATGCAGACGTTCAACCAGTCGCTGTCGCACCTGGTCCTGACCAAGCAGATCAGCAGGGAAGACGCCCTCAACAAATCGTCCAACGCCGAAGAACTCCAGGACCTCATCCAGCGCGGGGTCGGGCTCAACCTGCAGGCCACGGCCCACCGCCCGCAGCAGGCCGCGGCCGGAATGCGTCAATGATTCTGAAAGGATAAGCCATGCCAACCTATGCCTACCGCGGACGAAACCTCCGGACCAACGAAAGCGTCCTGGGCGAACGCTTCGCCACCAGCCCCCAGGCCCTGGCCGGGCTGCTGCGGCGCGAGCAGATCGCACCGGCCTCCATCCGCGAGAAGAAGGACTCGGGACTGAATTTTTCCTTCAAGAAAAAAGTGTCGCAGAAGGAGGTGGCGATCTTCACGCGCCAGTTCTCGGTCATGCTGGGGGCCGGCCTCCCCCTGATCCAGGCCGTGGACGCGATCGGGAGCCAGCACCCGAACAAGGAGTTCAAGGCCGTCCTCGAGCAGATCAAGGGGGACGTGGAGTCGGGGACCACCCTTTCGGCCGCCATGGCGCGCCACCCCAAGGTGTTCGACACCCTTTACACCAACATGGTCGCGGCGGGCGAGTCGGGCGGCATCCTGGAAACGATCCTCCAGCGCCTGAGCGTTTTCATCGAAAAGATCGTCAAGCTGAAGGGGGCGCTGAAATCGGCCCTCATCTACCCGGCCACGATCCTGACCATCGCCGTCGGGGTGGTCGCCGTCATCCTCTGGAAGGTGGTGCCGGTGTTCCGCACCCTCTACGAGGGGTTCAACGTCGACCTGCCGCTGTTGACGCGCGTCGTGATCGCCCTGTCGGAGATCGTGGAACGGTTCATGATCCCCATCGTCATCCTCATGATCCTGGCGGCCTTCGGCTTCAAGAGCTACTACAAGACCGACAAGGGGCGGCACTTGGTGGACAAGGCCATCCTGAAGATCCCGGTGATCGGCGAGGTGATCCGCAAGATCGGGATCGCCCGCTTCACCCGCACCCTGGCCACCCTGCTCTCGAGCGGCGTCCCGATCCTCGAGGGCCTCGAAGTTACGGCCAAGACCGCCGGGAACGCCATCCTCGAGGACGTCATCCTCGAGGTGCGCCAGCGGATCGAGGCGGGCGGGAACATGGCCGACCCGATGCGCCAGTCCGGTTTCTTCCCCCCGATGGTGACCCAGATGGTGAGCGTGGGGGAATCGACGGGCGAAATCGACTCGATGCTCACCAAGGTGGCCGACTACTACGAAGAAGAAGTCGACACGGTCATGGCCAACCTGATGACGATCCTCGAGCCGATCCTGATGGTCTTCCTCGGGGTCGTCGTCGGCGGCATCGTCATCGCCATGTACCTGCCCCTCTTCAAGCTGAT
>JAFGSS010000030.1 GCA_016934555.1 Acidobacteriota bacterium
CTCCCCGTGGCGCAGCGGCCGGCCGTCGATCGGCCTGGCCAGCCCCTGGTCCACCCAGTCCCAGATCGCCGCCCCCACGATCTCCGGATGCGCGTAGATGAAGTCCCAGTGTTCCTGGAGGTTGCCGCCCGAATTGCCCATCATGTGGCTGTACTCGCGGACGTTGGCCCATTTTGCGGGCCGCCGCGCCACGAAGGCTTCGAGTTCCGCCACCGTCGGGTAGTCGATGTCCACCCAGTCCGACACCGACTCGTCGGCGTGATAGAAGAAGGGGCGCGTGGCGTCGACCTCTTCCATCGCCGAGCGCATCGCCGCCAGGTTGCGCCCGCTCCCCCCTTCGTTCCCCAGGGACCAGATCGCCACGCTCGCGTGGTTCTTGTCCCGCTCCACCATCGACACGCCCCGGTCCACGTGCGCCAGTTTCCACTCCGGGTCGTCCCCCAGTTTCCGGTTCCCGGTCCCGAAACCGTGCGACTCCTGGTTCGCCTCGTCCATCAGGTAGATGCCGTATTCGTCGCAGAGCCGGTACCAGGCCGGGTCGTCCGGGTAGTGGCTCGTCCGCACGTAATTGATGTTCGCCTGCTTGATCAGCCGGATGTCCAGAAGCATCGTCTCCCGGTCCACGTGCCTCCCGAGCCGGGGATGGTGCTCGTGGCGGTTGACGCCCTTGAGCTTGACGCTCCTGCCGTTGACGAGGAACCGCCCGTCCCGCAATGCGTACTCGCGCACCCCGAACCGCCACGGGATCGCCTCCAGCACCCGGCCGCCGGCCGTCTCGAGGCTCAGCACGACCTTGTAAAGGGCCGGCGTCTCCGCGCTCCACAGTTCCGGGCGCCGCATCCTGGTGCGGAGCGTACGGCGTGCCACGCCCCCGCTCTCCACCCCCAGCCCCGCCGCGACCTCCTCCCCCAGCGCCCTCCCGTCCGGGCCGTGGAAGGCGGCCTTCAGCGTCAGGCCCGCCGCGCTGGAGCCCGAGAGGTTGCGCACGTCGACGTCGACGCGGATCTGCGCGTCCCCGCACTCTTCGTCCAGGTCGGTCACCAGGTGAAAATCATGGATGTGCACCGCCGGGCGAGCGATCAGGGTCACGTCGCGGAAGATCCCGCTCAGCCGCCACATGTCCTGATCCTCGAGGTAGCTCCCGTCCGACCAGCGATACACCTCCACGGCGAGCGTATTGTCGCCCGCCTTCACGAGACCGGTGATGTCGAACTCCGCCGGCGTCATGCTGTCCTGGCTGTAACCCGCGCGCGCGCCGTTGACCCAGACGTAGAAGGCCGAATCCACGCCGCCGAATTCGATGAACACCCGCTGCCCCCGCCACCCCTCGGGCAGCTCGAACGTCCTCCGGTAACTCCCGACCGGGTTGCGCAACCTGAACTGCGTGAAATCGGCGGGGGGGTCGAGCATGACGCGGGGCGGTTCCGCGCGCAGCGGGTACCGGATGTTCGAGTAGATCGGCACGCCGAACCCCTGCGTCTGCCAGCTGCCCGGCACCGTGATCTCGTCCCAGCCCCCTGCATCGAAGTCCGGCCGGTAGAAGTCCGCCGGGCGCTCCTCCGGCCGCGGCGCCCAGTGGAACTTCCACCTGCCGTTCAGGCTCCGTTGCCGCGACGACGGGCCCATCTCCAGCGCCCGCTCCGCATTCATGTAGGGGGTGTAGGTCGCCCGCACCGGCTCCCGGTCGATCTGGACGACCGACGGGTTCTCCCAGTCATTCCGCACCGGCGTCCCCTGGGCCGCCAGCAGCCCGCACAGGCCGACAAGCAGCATCCTTTTCATGGCATCCACTTCCTTCGCGAAATGAGGTTGCGGACAAGGTACTCGAAGAGCCTGCCCAGGCGGTCGGCGGGGCTACTCCGGGTCGGGAAACCCGTCCTCTGCTCCATCGTCCGTCGCGGCCGCCAGGACCTGTTCCGCCAGGGCGGCGTCCTCTTCCCCGATGAAGAGCTGCACCCCGCGCGCGAAGGCGAGCGCGGGGTCCACCGACCCGCAGTCGTCCGAATTCAGGTAGGTTTCGATGCCGTTCGCCAGCAGCAGCTGCCGGACGATCCCCGCTTCCGCGCGCGAATGGAATTCCCGGCAGAGCACCCGTCGTTTCATCTCATCCTCCCCAAGCCATCCATTCGAACCCGCATCCTGACGGCAGGGAGTGTCGCACCGGCTGCAGTTCAAGGCGCCCAGTCCGGATCGTCACCCCCGCCGGAGGGGGAAGAGCCGTTCGGATCGTTACCCCTTGCCCAGGGCCTTGAGCACCTTCTCCGGCGTGGCCGGCGATTCGACCCATTTGCCGGTGGCGTTGTGGATGGCCATGATGACCAGGTGCGTGTTCGCCAGGGAATGGCTGATGCCGTTGGAGCCGTAGCACGCGTTCCCCGCCCGGGTCTCCAGCAGGTCCAGGTCCACCCGGGGCATGTCGAGCATGGAGACCTTCCGGTACTCGAACATGTTCGTGCTGAGTTTCACCCCGGTCGCCGGGTCGTAGACATATTCCTCCTGCAGCTGGCACCCGGTGCTGAAATTCATCACCTGGTCGATCTGGCTCTCGAGCGACGTCAGGCGCAGGATCTTCCCGGGGTCCGCCGCGACCCCGAACCGGAGGATGTCCACCTCCCCGGTTTCCGTGTCCACGGCGACTTCGCACGCGGCCACGTTCATCGTGTCGAGCGCCTTGCCGCGCTGGTTCCAGAGGGCCAGCGGCGGCCGGCCGGAATAGGTCGCGAACAGGTTGGACCGGACGGCCTGGACGAGCGGCAGCCCCTTGCCCGGATCGGCCTTGACGACCACCCTGCCGTCCCGCATGTCCAGGTCCTCCGGTTTCAGCCCCTTGAAGGGGTTGGGGGCCTGCGAGGCCGGTCCGCGCCCCATGCTGATGCCTCCGGCGGCCGCCGGGGCGTTGGCCTCGGTGACGGCGGCTTCCAGGATCCGCTCCTTGAGGAGATGGGCGCATTCCTTCATGGCCCAGGAGGAGGCCGTCGACCCGTCGCTGCCGCCCCCGTACGGGCGGTAGATTTCCTGGGAATCGAGCTCGATGCGGATATCCCCGTATTCGAGCCCCAGCTCCTCGGCCACGACCATCGCGTTGCATTCCAGGCCGTAATGACCGATGGTGGGGCCCTGCGACGCCAGGATGACCTTGCCCCTGCGGAGCTCGAGCTTGGCGTTGTAGGTCATGCCGGAATGGCGCGGGCACTGGTTGTAGCGGAAGCTCGCCCCGTGCAGGCGCCCGTCGGGCAGCTTTTTGGCCCCCGTGGGGTGCCACTGCCACTGCATCCTCTTCTTGAGGGCCGCCACGCACGCCTCGTAGCTGGGGACGGGGTCGGGGTCGTCCTGGGACCGGGGTCCGTGGAGGTTCAGCGTCGCGACCTCGATCGGATCCTTCCCCAGCTTCAGCGCGATCAGGTAGAGCCCCACCATCAGGGAGTCCCACGACATCGGGTTGTGCTGGCCGCTGACGTACATCTTGCCGCGGTTGCTGTCGACGACCTCCATCCTCTGCCGGACATGCTGGCAGCGGGTGGTGAAATAGGGGCCGTACGTCTGGTCCATCGTGTTGCCGAAAATGGAGCTGCCCCGGACGCCGCCGTCGGCGATGGAGAAATCGTCGACGGCCGTGATCCGTCCGTCGCTTTTGAAGCCGACCTTCAGGTGCACGTAGCGCTGGCTCAGGTTGAGGTCGTACATCTCGTAACGGTTGTTGACGCAGCGCACCGGCCGGCC
>JAFGSS010000159.1 GCA_016934555.1 Acidobacteriota bacterium
ATGAAGATGATGCAGGGGGCGTTCTTCTTCCCCTGTTCAAAGAGGTCGCGCACCCGGCTGGCGCCCACCCCCACGAACATCTCCACGAAATCGGACCCGCTGATGGAGAAGAAAGGGACGTTGGCTTCCCCGGCGATGGCCCGGGCCAGCAGGGTCTTCCCCGTTCCCGGGGGGCCCATCAGGAGGACGCCCTTGGGGATGCGGCCTCCCAGCTTCTGGAATTTCTGCGGCTCCTTGAGGAATTCGATGATCTCGGTCAGTTCTTCCTTGGCTTCCTCCACCCCGGCGACATCCTTGAACGTCACCTTCTTCTGCTGGCTGGACATGAGCCGGGCCCGGCTCTTGCCGAACGAGAGCGCCTTGTTCCCCCCGCTCTGCATCTGGCGCATCAGGAATATCCAGAAGCCCAGCAGCAGGATGAGGGGGAGCCAGGAGGTGAGGAAGATCGACATCAGCGACCCGTGGGAGGTTCTCTCCACTTTTACGGCAACCCCGTTCTGGTTGAGATCCTGGACCAGGTCCCAGGCGCCTTCGGCCGGGATGGTGGTCTTGAACTTCTTCCCGCCGACCTCTTCCCCCTGGAGATCCTCGCCCATGATCCGGACCGACTTCACCTTCTTGGCCGTCATGTCACGGTAGAAGGTCGTGAAATCCTTGTCCTCGATATTCACGTCGCGGACATTGACCAGGATCTGCCACAGCACGATCAGCGAAACGGCCACCGCCAACCACACCAGAATGTTCTTCATGTTGCTGTTCAATAGAAAAACCTCCAATCGGGACCTTCGGCCGGTGCCCGGCCGAAGCTACACCCCGGCTCCGCCGGGGTACCCCGCTGCGCAGCGGGACATAGTCCCCTCCATGACAGTATACCAGAGCCCCTGCGACAAATATAAGATTGAGGATACATTAGGCAGGTCCAGGCTCCGCCGGGGCGGGGATCATCTCGAGGAGGATGCAGGGAGTGCCCGGGCCGGCCTCGTGCCGGCGTGCGGGCCGGAAGCCCGGGATCCAGACGACGGCGTCGCCGGAGGCCACCATCGCCAGGCGGGAGCGCTCGAGGCGCGGGACCCTGGCGTCGATCAGCATCCGCTTGACCTTCCTGTGCCCCTCCCCCCCGTAGCGGTCCCCCGGTGCCCGGGACCGGACCGTTAGGGGGCCGGGGAGGGTCGATCCGTCGATAAACGCTTGTGGATGGGGGGGTAACTTCCCCGATGCCGGGTCCGGGGCAAGGCAGGCCGAGGCCCGCAAGGTCACGCCCGTTTCCCGGATGACGCATTCGCCGGGCACCGTGAGCGGGTAGGCGTACCCGGGCGTTTCCGAAGGGGGCCGACCGAAAAGCGTCAGGGTGTCGAACTGGCGGATCGCCCGGCCTCCGCGCGGAAGCTGGACCTGGCGGCTTTCCCCCCGGTCGGTGCACAGGGCCAGGATCCCCTCGATATGAACCGATCCGATTCCGCGCAGGGACCCCAGGCACTCGCGCAGCGCGCGCCGCACCACCTCTTTCCTCAGCGCGGGGTGGAGCCGGGCCAGGGGGGGGATCGCGAGCACGACCTCGCCCCCGGAGGCACGGAGGATGTCGCCCGACGCTTTCAAGGCCTGCGACCGGACGTAATCCCACACCTCCCGCGCCATCCGCGCCTGGCGCGCCAGGGCGGGGACGAGGCGGGGGTTGTAGCGGCGTTCGAGGCAGGGGAGGGTTTCATGACGGAGCCGGTTGCGCGCGTAGCGGAGGTCGCCGTTGGAGGCATCTTCCCTGTGGCCGATCCCACGCCGCCCGAGGTAGTCGACGATCAGGCCGCGACCGCAGTCCAGCAGGGGGCGGATCACGAGGCCGTCCGTCACGGGAGCCATGGCCGCGAGCCCTTCGATTCCGCTTCCCCGGAGGAAGCGGAAGAGCGCGGTTTCCGCCTGATCGTTCCGGTTGTGGCCGACGGCGATCTTTCCGGCCCCCACGCGGCGCGCCGCGTCGCGCAGAAAGCCGTAACGCACCCGGCGCGCATACTCCTCCAGGTTCCGTCCGGCGAGTTCCGCCTGCCGCTGGACCTCGACGGTTTCAGCGATAAACGGAAGCCCCAGTTCGAGGCTCAGCCGGCGGACGAAGTCCGCGTCGGCGTCGGCCTCCTCCCCCCGGATCCTGTGGTTGAGGTGGGCCACCGTCAGCCTGAGGGCGTATTCGGACGAGAGATCCCAGAGGCAGTAGAGGAGGGCCACGCTGTCGGCCCCCCCGCTGACGGCGACCAGCACGTGCTCCCCCCTGACCAGCATCTCGTGGGCCTGAATGGTCTTTCGGGCCCGGCGCAGCAGGGCGTGAACCCCCCCGGGTAGCGTAGGTGTCCCCATCGCCCCACTTCTACCACAAATCCGGGCCGATGAGAACCGGCCAAATGGGGCGCTCCCCCCGCCCGTCGCCGTGATATACTTCTACTTTTTTGCGGGTTGACCCGGTCTTTTCCGGTGGACCCTCTTTTTGAAAGGGAGTGGCGTTATGTCCTTTCCGGCGACCCGTCCGCGCAGGCTCCGCAGCAGCCTGATCCGGGGGATGGTGGCGGAAACCCGGTTGTCCCCCGAACAGCTGGTATATCCCCTCTTCGTCTGTCCCGGCGAGGGGGTGAAGAAGGAGATCTCCGCGATGCCGGGGAACTACCACTGGTCCGTGGACACCCTCGTGGAGGAGGTCCGGGCCGTGAAAGGGCTCGGCATCGGCGGCGTCATGCTCTTCGGCGTCCCCGACAAGAAGGACGACCACGGGAGCGGGGCCTGGGACGACGAGGGGATCGTGCAGCAGGCGCTGCGGGCCCTCAAGCGCGAGGTCCCGGGCATCGTCCTGATTTCCGACGTCTGCCTCTGCGAATACACCTCCCACGGCCACTGCGGCGTCGTCTCCGGCGGGGAGATCCTCAATGACGAGACCCTCGAGTTGCTGGCCCGGACCGCCCTGTCACAGGCCGGGGCGGGTTCGGACATGATCGCGCCCTCGGACATGATGGACGGGCGGGTGGGCGCCATCCGGTCGCTGCTGGACGCCCATGGCTTCCAGAACACCCCGATCCTGTCCTACGCGGTGAAGTACGCGTCCGGTTACTACGGCCCGTTCCGCGAGGCGGCCGGCTCGGCCCCGGCGTTCGGGGACCGGCGCAGCCACCAGATGGACCCGGCCAACGCGCGCGAAGCCCTGCGCGAGATCGATCTCGACATCGAGGAGGGGGCCGACATCATCATGGTGAAGCCCGCGGGCCCCTACCTGGACATCCTCCGGATGGCCCGGGACCGCTACTCCATCCCCCTGGCGGCCTACCAGGTCAGCGGCGAATACTCCGCCCTGGTGGCGGCGGGGCGGATGGGGTGGCTCGACCTGCCGCGCACCATGATGGAATCCCTGATCGGCATCCGGCGCGCGGGCGCCGATATCCTCCTGACCTACTTCGCCAAAGAGGCCGCCGAAATACTGTCATAACCCGACTTTTGTCAGATTGGAGCCAGGCTCGTGAACGATCGATCCAAGGAGTTGTTTTCCCGTGCGCAGAAACGAATCCCAGGGGGGGTGAACAGCCCCGTGCGCGCCTTCCGCAGCGTCGGCGGAGACCCCCGGTTCATCCGGTCGGGAAAAGGGAGCCGCGTGACCGACGTGGACGGGAACACCTACATCGACTACCTGGGCTCCTGGGGCCCCCTCATCCTGGGGCACGCCCCGGCGCCCGTGATCGGCGCCCTGCGGAGGCAGATCGGGCTGGGCACCAGCTACGGCGCACCCACCGAGAACGAGGTCGTCCTGGCGGAGATGATCACCGAGGCCGTCCCCTCCATAGACAAGGTCCGCCTGGTGAATTCCGGCACCGAGGCGACCATGAGCGCCATCCGGCTCGCGCGCGCCTTCACGGGTAGAAACAAGATCATCAAGTTCGACGGCTGCTACCACGGGCACGTGGACAGCCTGCTGGTCAAAGCGGGGTCGGGGGTGGCCACCCTCGGGCTTCCGGACAGCCTCGGCGTGCAGCCGCAGGACTGCAGCTCCACCATCTCCATTCCCTACAACGACATCGACGCGGTGCACCAGGTCCTCGACCTGAACCGGTCGGAGGTCGCCGCCGTCATCGTCGAGCCCGTGGCCGGCAACATGGGGATCGTCCTCCCCGCGCAAGGATTTCTCCAGCGTCTGCGCAAGCTCACGCGCGAGCATGGCGCGCTGCTGATTTTCGACGAGGTGATCACCGGGTTTCGGCTCCTGTATGGGGGCGCCCAGGCGCTGCTCAAGGTCAAGCCCGACCTTACCTGCCTGGGAAAGGTCATCGGCGGCGGGCTCCCTGTGGGCGCCTACGGCGGCCACCGCTCCATCATGAAATGGGTGGCCCCGGAAGGGCCCGTCTACCAGGCGGGAACCCTTTCGGGCAACCCGCTGGCGGTTTCGGCCGGAATCGCGGCGCTGGAGGCCCTGAAGAAGGAGGGGGTTTACGCGAAACTGGCGGCCATGACCGCCTCGCTGGTGGTCGGCCTGAAGAAGGCGGCCGGGGAGGCCGGCGTCCCGGTCCGGATCAACTCCATCGGGTCGATGTTCACGGTCTTTTTCACCGAAACGGAGGTCCGGGATTTCCAGACGGCCAAGACCTCCGACACCGAACGGTACGCCCGGTTCTTCCACGCCATGCTCGAGCGGGGGGTCTATTTCCCGCCGTCGCAGTTCGAGACCGGTTTCCTGTCGCTGGCCCACACGAAGAGCGACATCAATGCCACGATAGAGCTGGCGCGGGCGGCTTTCAGGGAAGTGGCCGGCTGAGGGCCGCCCCCGGGACCGGG
Source organism: Acidobacteriota bacterium (assembly GCA_016934555.1). Taxonomy (GTDB): domain Bacteria; phylum Acidobacteriota; class UBA6911; order UBA6911; family UBA6911; genus UBA6911. Next base: position 4,795 of record JAFGSS010000159.1, read on the forward strand.
GATCACGCCGATGTCCGCACCCGCACCGAGACGATGCGGAACCCTTCCGCCTTCTCGATGGTGAGGACCAGGTTTTCGTAGCGCATGGTTTCCCCCTCGAGCAGCAACCGCCCGGTCAGCGATTCGAGAAAACCCGCCAGGGTGGCATACCTGGGCGTTTCCGGAATCTTCTCGTCGAAATAGCGGTTGAAGTCGCGGATGGGGAGGTTTCCCGCCACGCTGTAGAGGTGCGGGCCCAGCTGCCTGACGGCCTCGGTTTCCGTGTCGTGCTCGTCCCGGATTTCGCCCACGATCTCCTCGAGCAGGTCCTCGAGCGTGACGATCCCCTCCACCCCCCCGTATTCGTCCACCACGATGGCCATATGCAGGTGCATCGACTGCAGCCGGCGCAGGACGATGTCGAGCCGGGCGCTGTCGGGGACGAAATGCACCGGGCGCAGCAGCGTCCGGATGCCGATTTCCAGGTTCGATTTCCGGACGTAGGGGAGCAGGTCCTTGACGTTGAGAATGCCGATCGGGTTGTCGAAATTGCCGCGGTACACGGGGAGCCGGGAGTAGTGGGTCTGGATGACGATGTCCAGGATCTTCGCCGGCTCCTCGCTGATGTCGATGGCCGTGACCTCGCCCCGGGGGATCATGATCTCGCGGATCTGGGTCGCCCCGATCTCGAAGATGTTGTAGAGCATCACCTTCTTTTCGTCCGGTACGCTCGCCTCGCTGGAGCCGGCGATCATCGCCTTGATCTCCTCTTCGCTCAGGCTCTGGGCGAAGGGGCTGCCCTTCGGGTTCAGCCCGAAAAGGCGGACGAGGCCGTTGGACATCCACGCGGCCATCCGCGCGAAGGGATTGAGGATGGTGATGAAAAACCGGACCGGCCCCAGGAGCTTCCGGGAGAGCTTCTCCG
>JAFGSS010000031.1 GCA_016934555.1 Acidobacteriota bacterium
GACGGTTTTGCCGACGCCCGCGCCGCCGAACAGGCCCGCCTTGCCGCCGCGTTCGAGCGGCACGAGCACATCGATCACCTTGATGCCCGTCTCGAAGACTTCGGACCGGGTGGATCGCCTTGCCAACGTCGGCGGGGCGCGGTGGACGCTGCGCCACTCCACATCCTCGACGCCTCCTTCGCGGTCGAGCGCCTGGCCGAATACGTCGAACATACGGCCGAGAATCCCCTTGCCGACCGGCGTCCGCAACGGTCCCCCCGTGTCTTCGACCGCCATGCCGCGGGCAAGGCCCTGGGTGGGAGTCAGCGCAATTCCCCGCACGAGATGCGCGTCGAGTTGAGCCAGAACCTCGATGGCGATCCCGCCCTCCTTCGCGTATAGTAACGAGTAGATAGGCGGCAATCGTGCATCGAAGCGAATATCCACGACGCTGCCGCGCACCGAAAATACCTCGCCAAGATTCGGAGGACCGGTTTTGTTCGTCATTGCCCTTCACGCCCCATCCGTTGCATCCGATCTCCCTTGGTTCTCCGAATCTTTCATTTCCCGGCACCGAATCCCATGTTCGGGATTCACTGTTGCCGTTTTGAGAATAGGAAACTCTGGCTGCCGTTTCGGTCCCGGCCTCTCCGGTCCATCCTTCCCCCGGATCGGCATAATGGGCATGATGTCGCCTGAGACCGCCTGATCTCGACTATGACATCATTTTACCCGAAGATGGTGGCGTTGGACACGGGTTTCCGAGCATGGCGGCATCCTGTTGCAGGGCTTTGTACTGTTGTACCGACTTACCCGGAAACCGGGCCTTGTGTGCCGTTTCTGTTCATCGGCCCGTCACGCCATGCTCCGGCTTTGCTCCGGACAGGCCCCCGCCACATCGCCCTTGCCTTCGGTTCGCATTTATGGTCCTTTTATCACAACGGTATCGGGGTATACACACAGGGGACCTGGACCCCGCAAGGTCGCGCCCATGCCGGGCGCACGCCATTCACTGGTGCGTCCGCAAAGGGCGGCGCCACTCCGTTCAAACGTTCGGCCTCGCGGGGGCATCGCCAAAGCCGGCTTCGGGGGGGTATCGAAATGCTCTTTTTCTCAGCGGGCGGGTTCTTGTACAGGCAGGGCCGAAGATGTGGGATCACCGCCGTTTCGTCATCATACCCCGGGATGGATGCGCCGGCGGCCATGAGCGACACGTCTGGTCGAATGGTTCGAACCTCCCGACTCCTCTGCGCCACGATCCTGTGCTGCACCATCTTTGCATTCACCCCCTCGGTTTCCGCCCAACTGCCGGACGGCGGCGAGGATCAGCCGGTGCCGGCGATTGCGCCTGAAGGCAAACCCGATTCCCCGGGCAAAGTCGAAATCCAACCCGTCGCCGGGGATGACGAGATCCGGCAACGCATCGCGGATATCCTAAAGGCGACAAGCTGGTTCCGCGCACCCCATGTCACCGTCCAGGAAGGAATCGTTTTCCTGCAAGGGAAGGCGGAAAACGATGAATCCAGGCAATGGGCCGGAGATCTGGCGAAGAATACGGAGGGCGTGGTTGCCGTCGTCAATCAAATCGAAGTGACCCCCACGACTGTTTGGGATTTCGATCCAACCTTTCAGGTACTGAATGATTTGGCTCGAAGATTCCTTCGATTACTCCCCCTGCTCGTGGTGGCGGCGGTCGTGATCGCCATTTCGTGGATCTTCGCCAGGTTGACGGTGAACGTGCTGCGTCGCGGGCTCCTGGCTCGATCCCTCAGCCGGCTTTTGCGTGAAGTAACGGCCCGGGCCGGCGGAATGCTTGTATTGCTCGTCGGCCTCTACCTTGTGCTCCGTATCGCCGGGCTCACGCAACTCGCGCTTACGGTGGTGGGCGGCACGGGCCTGATTGGCCTGGTGCTGGGCATCGCATTCCGCGACATCACCGAGAATTTTCTCGCCAGTCTCTTTCTGAGCCTGCAGCAGCCGTTTCGTGAGGGCGATCTGGTGGAAGTGGCAAACCTCACGGGGTACGTCCAGCGGCTGACCTCTCGCACGACTGTCCTGATGACACTCGACGGCAATCAGGCGCAAGTCCCCAATTCGACAGTCTTCAAGAGCACGATCCGCAACTTCACGAGCAATCCCAATCGCCGCGATGATTTCACCGTGGGTATCGGCTACGACGATTCCATCCCTTTTGCCCAGGAAGTCGCCTTGAAGGTGCTCGCCGAACATCCGGCCGTTTTGAATGAGCCCGAACCCCTGGTGCTCGTGGAAAGCCTTGGACCGTCCACTGTGAACCTACGTGTTTATTTCTGGCTCGATGGCGGTCGCCACAGTTGGCTGAAAGTGAAATCGTCCGTCATTCGGCTCGTCAAACACGCCTTCCAGGATTCGGGAATCTCACTGCCGGACGAGGCCCGCGAAGTCACATTCCCTCACGGAGTGCCCGTACGCATGATGGACGGGGAAGGGGCGGAGGAACCGGCCGCCCCGGCCAGGACGAAGCGGGCGGCCGAGCCCGAAACGGTCGCGACCAAGGGGGAATCCGGCCTGCAAAGCGAAGCCGAGGAGATCAAAGAACAGGCGCGCAGGTCCTGGACCCCCGGCGAGAATCTCCTGACTTCATCGTCGCCCGGGGACCCCGGCGGAATCGTGTGAGTTTCATCACCCGGCGTCTCCGTGAGCGGCTATGGACCGGGCCCCTCATCGTAGCGTGCGGTCCATGCCGGATACCCCATCATCTCGAATCCGGCATGATTTTGCCCGAAGACCGTAGCCTCAGACACGGGTCTCCGAGCGCAGCGGCATCCTGCTGCGGTCTCATGCGGCATCCCTTAGACGGCGCGCCCGATGCGGGAACCGTCCCCGACCGCGTCGATGATCAGGGCGGGGTTTCCGCAGTCGCCGATCTGGTAGATCTCGGGCGCCGTCCCCTCCAGGCGTTTGATGATCACGGTGTCCGGCGCCATGGCCAAAGCCGGCAACAGGGTGTCCGCCGGCAGGGTCTTCCTCTCCCCTTCCCTGGTGATCACCGTCAGCCCCTGATCCGTTATCTTTTCATACCTGACGCCGGACAACAGGGGCACTCCCTTCCGCTGCAGCCACCAGAAGAGGCGGAACTTGTAATTCTCGATCACCCCTTCCCCCATTTCCTCGGCCGTGTCCACGACCGTCACCTTCCTGCCCCGCTTGACCAGGAACACGGCCAGCTGGAGGCCATGGATACCGCCGCCGATGATGACGACCCTCTTGCCGACCGGCATCCATAATTTCGTGGCCCGGTTGAGCAGCCCGGGGCCGAAAAACCTCAGATACTTCTTCAGCCGGCGGTTCAGGGCGGCGGCCCTGACCACTTTGCCCGAATCGATGCCCGGAATCTCCGGAACGGCATAGTCCCCTCCCGTGGCCAGGATGAGCACGTCCGGCCCGACCCGCTCCACAAGCGCCCTATCCACCTCCTTGCCCAGGTGGATCTCGACGCCCAGCCGGGCGATCTGGGTCTCGAGGTAGCGCACCAGGGCCGGGAGGTCTTCGATTTCGAGCCCCTTGATCGTGGCGGCGACGCGTACGGACCCTCCCAGCCGATGCTCCTTCTCGTAGAGCGCGACTTCATGCCCCCTCAGGGCGGCCACCCGTGCCGCCTCCATTCCCGCCGGTCCGCCACCGACAACCATGACCCTCTTCTTCCTGGGCGCCGGCCGGATCTCGAATTCGCGCTCCCTGGTCAGGGCGGCGTTGATGCGGCAGCAGGACTTCCCCTCGACCGGGTGCGCATGGATGGCTTCGATGCAGGAAAGACGGCGCGTGCATGGGGCGATATCGTCCAGTCTTCCGGCGGCGATCTTCTTGGGGAATTCGGGGTCGGCCAGCAGTTGCCGCGTCATGCCGATGAAGTCCGCCTGGCCCTGCAGCAGGATCTTCTCTCCCATTTCGGCGTCGATGCCGGCGGTGGCGATCACCGGAATGGACACCGCCTTCTTGACCATTGCGGACAGGGGCACCCAGAACCCCGCCCCGTTCCCGCTTCCGTCAAGCCCTTCCGGCAGGGGGTCCGGGACCTCCGGGTAGCAGACCGTTTCGGGCCAGTTGATCAGGCAGTAGACCGGGCCGAAGCCGTCGGCCTTGGGATGGAGGTTGTCCGCACCGGCGGCTTCGAATATCCGGCCGAACTCCCGACCCTCCTCGGGGGTGATGCCGTCCTCTATCCCGTATTCGGCGGCGTTGTAAAGGACGCCGATCGGGAAGTCCTTGCCCAGGCGCCGTTTCATTTCCTTCAGGATCTCCACCGTGAACCGGGAGCGGTTTTCCAGGCTCTGCGGGCCGTATTGGTCCCCGCGCCTGTTCCAGTGGCGGGACATGAAGGCATTGCCCAGGTGCTGCGTGCCGCAGTGGACCTCCAGGTGGTCGATCCCCGCCTTCTGGTAACGCTCCGCCGCCCTGACGAACTTTTCCTGAATGTCCTCGATCTCGGTGATGCTCGCCTCGACGGTTTCATCGCTCCAGTTCCCGTACACTTCCTCTCTCATCACCGATGCGGCTATGGGCGGGCGCCCGGAAAGCGACGCCGGGCACCAGGGCCCGGCATGCATCATCTGAACGGACAATCGGCAACCATGTTTGTGGACGGCATCGGCCAGCCTGCGGAAACCCTCGATGTACTCGTCGGCGTCAATGCGCAACCCGTCGGCTATCCTTGCGCCCAGGGGGTAGTCGAGGTAGGCGTTCCACAGGATGATCATGCCCGCACCACCCCTGGCCACCGCCTCGATGTAGTCGATGGTTTTCTAGTTCATGTGGAAATCGTGCGGGTCATGGGTGTTCATTTCCGCGGCGGTCTTTATGATCCGGTTCTTGATCCGCAGCTTCCCGATGTTGCAGGGGAACAGCAGCTTTTCAAATGGCGCCTTCTCGCTCATGATCGCTTCTCCTTCGGGATCTGGTCCCCGACCCCGTTTTGAAAAAATCGGGCGAAATCGAACAAGCCCGTTATTGGAATGTATTCTTCAGTGGAACCGTCCGATGCCGTCGGAGCCTTCGGCAGCGGTCTGGATGGGACTCCCGGGCCGCCGGGCACCCTCCCGGCCGCGTCAGGAGGGCGCAGGCGCCGTCGCCGGGGGGCTCCTTTAGAGTTCCGCACAAACGACTTTTACGAATTTGCCGTTCTCGAGGTGGTAATGGATGAACTGCGGAATCACGGCGGTCTGTCCAACGGCAAGCGGTTTCAGCTTCGGATAGTCGGAGGCGGCGACCGTTTCCGGGGACAATTCCTTCACACCCTGGATCCGCACCTTGGCCTCGAGCGCGATGGTGGACGCATCCGAAACAAAACGGTCCACGATCACACTCTCCTTGATGTAGGCGTGAAGAAAATCATAGAACTTCTTCACCGCTTCCCGGGATTTGAGGGAACCCGCAACGTGGATCATTTCGAAATCGTCGGCGAAATAATCGAGAAATCCGTCGTAATCCCTGCCGTTGAATTTTCCCAGGTAAACATCGAATTCTTCGCGCGTCATGTCCCCTCTCTCCGCTTTCAGGTTATTCCTTGTGATAGTTAAACTTAACCTATTGTATAAGCGCAGCCCGCAATGTCAACCACGCCTTTCGACGCCGAGAGCGGCCGGCAGCAGTCCGCCGGGCCCGTCCCCGGAAAAACCCCGGCGCCCCCGGGCAGCAGCCTCCTCCCGGGGCGGCAAAGGACGTTTCCCCGCGGCGGCGGATGTGCCATGATCAGGGACGACAACCTTATCGCAGAGGAGGAACGCCATGCCCGTCGTCATCGTCGAAATCACACCCCAGGAGTACGCGAAGAAGGCCGAGATCGCCAGGGTGTTTACGGAGGAACTCAGCAGGATCACCGGCATACCGAAGGATCCGATCGTGGTGCTGTTCCACGACATCTCCCCCGAAAACGCCGCCGCGGCCGGGGAGATGCTGGTCGAGAGGCTCCGGCGCGCCCCCTCGCAGTAGCCGGCCGCCGCCGGGGCCCGTCCGTGCCGCCGCGGGGCGCGAGGCCGTCTCACGGTTCCGCCCGCGCCGCCCTGACCCGGGCGAAGTGGGCGTCGAACGCCAGGATCTTTTCGAGATCGGGATGTTTCCTCGCTCCCGACTCGCCGTCGATGTACAGGACCTGCGGGTCCTTTTCATCGAAAGCGGGCCAGTGCGGCAGTCCGGGCCCGTTGGGGTCCCCGTTCCGGGCGAAGTGGACCCAGTACGACTGGAGCCTCTCGGCCAGGGCCTCGTCCCCGGGACCGACGGCCCCCCCGGTCATGCCGGGCGTATCGAGCGTGCCGAACACGTAGCGGATCTCGTCGGCGTGGTTGGCGCCGTCGGGGGACGCCGGTGTCCGGTGGTCGAAGTAGTACACGAAGGCCTTGTGCCTCCCGTTTCGGGCCTGCAGGGTGGCCCAGGCCCAGGTCGGCCAGGCAAAGGTGGAATCGCGCATGATGTCCCTGGCGGACCGCGAGGCTTCGGCGTCCGTAGCGTGCGGGTAGGCGGCCAGCAGAATGTCGGCCCCCTCCGCGTACTGCCCGCGGATCATCTTCTCGAACCCCTCCCGCGTCACCGGCTGCGTGACAAACAGGCCGCCCTCGTTCGAGTTCGTGCCGACGAGGATGGGAGTGTCGTTGAACCGGCCCGCCAGGTAGCGCTCGTACTGGTCCGCCACGAGCGTCTCCCCGTCCGGTACGGGCCAGAAGCTCCCCATCCCCTTGGTGTTGCGCTGGATCTCCTCCGCTCCGAGGGCGCGGGCGGCCTTGATATCCCCGGCCCCCAGGGCGGCCAGGTACTCCTTCCCCTGCGCCTCGGCCGCGGCCCGCGTCATGCGCGGCGGCGTCATCGATCCGCCGCTCTGGGATATGGCGCGCTGGAACAGCCCGGCCGCCCCGGGCGACCCCGCCAGCATGGCGACCGAAATGCCGCCGGCGGATTCCCCGAAGATGGTCACGTTGGCCGGGTCGCCTCCGAACCGGGCGATGTTCTCCTTCACCCATCGGAGGCCCGCGATCTGGTCCTGGATCCCGTAGACGCCTGAGCCCCCGCCGCTTTCCGCACTCAGCTCGGGGTGGGCCAGAAACCCCATGGGGCCGACGCGGTAGGCCACGCTGACGAGGACCACCCCCTTTTTCGCCAGGTTCGTGCCGTCGTAGGCGGGGGAGCTGGTCATGCCGATGCCGAAGCCGCCGCCGTAGATCCAGACCATGACGGGACGCTTTTCATCC
>JAFGSS010000160.1 GCA_016934555.1 Acidobacteriota bacterium
CGGGTGCGGCGCAATCGACCTTGACGAAGCGGCGGCTGGAGCGGCGGCTCATGCGGTGGATGGTCCGGGCGACCACCTCCTTGCCGACCCCCGGCTCCCCCGTGATCAGCACCGCGGCGTCTCCCGCCGCCGCCTTCTGGATGAGGCGGATGACGGGGGCCATGGCCGGGGAACGCGCGATCAGGGCGGGTGGGGGCGGTTCGCGCCCGAGTTCCCGGCCGATGCAGGCGTCTTCCAGGGCCCGGCGGGAGGAGCGGACCGCCCGGTCCACGGCCGCCGTCACCGTCTCGGGGTCAAGCGGTTCCGGGACGTAATCGAAAGCCCCCGCCTTGATGGCGGCGACCGCCGCCGGGAAGGACGGCTGCCCGGCGAGGACGATGACGGGGAGACGGGGGGATTCCCGGAGCAGGGGCGCGACTTCTTCCAGTCGCGCGGGGCCCGGGAGTCTCAGCCCGAGCAGGGCGGCGTCGAACGATTCCCGGCGCAGGCGGTCCAGGGCGCGGGCCGGGTCTTCGGCGGCCACGGCCCGGTAGCCGGCGGCCTCGAGCGCCCTGCGGCAGATGGTCGAGGCGGCGCCCGCGGCGCCTATGATGAGAACCTTCCCCCTGATGTCGGGCATCCGCTCTCCGCGGTGTGGCGTGTCGCCGCGCTCCTTTTTCCCTTAGGGATGGTGTTCTTCCACCTATCCTAACTTGTCCGGCGCATTCGTCAATCGCAAATCGTCAGCCGAGCAGCCTCGCGGGAGCCAGCGCCGGCGCGGCCGGGTGGGCGCTTCCCCCCTCGGCGATCCATTCCGCGGCGAGGCGGCCGATGACGGGGGCGCAGGTGATGCCGTGCCCGCCGAGCCCGGCGACCCAGAAGAGCCCCTCGAGGCGCGGGTCGGCGCCGATGACGAAGAGGTCATCGGGCACGAAGGTACGCATTCCCGCCCAGGAGCGGGCGATCCGGGCGTCCGCCAGTCCCGGGAGCCAGCGGGCGGCCTTAATCGCCGTCTTTTCCAGTTCGGCGGGATCGCTCACCTCCCCCTGTTCGGGCGCCACCTTCACCGCGTCGCACCCGCACAGAAGGAGCCCGCCGCTCTCCGGCCGGAAATAGAACTCCTCCCCCACGATCCAGACGACGGGCCAGTGGGGGTCGACCTCCGGGAGAGGCGAGGTCACCATCAGGTGACGGCGGTAGGGGGCGAACGGAAGCGCATAGGGGCCGAAGGTGCCCGAGGCCGCCGCCCATCCCCCGTTGGCCACCACGACCTTGTCCGCTTCGAGGAATCCCTCGCTGGTTTCCACTCCCGCGAGCCGGCCGTCCTCCACCCGCAGGCCCAGGAATTCACGCCCCAGGAGGAGTTCCGTTCCCTCGCGGCAGGCGCCGCGGAGGAAGCCCTGCAGGATGGCGTGCACGTCGAGCACCCCGTCGTCGGCCTTGTGGGTCACGTGCGTGAGCCCCGGCGCCAGGATGGGGATCCGGCCGTACATGACCGAGGGGTCGACCGGCACCTGCCCGTTTTCGGGATTCGTTTCGCACCACGACCGGAGCGTCGCCGCGTGGTTCGGGCCGGCGGCCAGGTAGACCCCCACCTTTTCGACCAGCGGCTCGGAGGAAAAGCCTTCCGGCGGGTCGAGGTAAAAGCGCGCGGAGGTGCAGGCGAGCCGGTTCAGCAGCGGTTCGGGGATCATCGTGCGCAGGATGGCGGCGTTGCGGCCGGTCGACTGGGTCCCGGCGATCTTCTCCTTCTCGAGCAGGTGGATGTGGCGCCGGCCCCTCTGCGCCAGGAAGTAGGCGGTCGCGGCGCCCGCCATGCCGGCTCCGATAATCACAATGCGGTCATTGCTCATCAGGGACTCCCACATTCAATTTTCCCGTCCGGCGCGACCGGCGCCGCAGCTCCCGGAATCGGGCATGATACCACAACAGCCGGCTGGGGGAGTGCGACCGGGGACACATTCCGCCCTCGGGGGCCGTGCCCCGGCGGGCGGAGAATCGCTGACCGGCGGGGGATCCGGCTGCTACAATAGCGGCATGGATGTTCTGGAGGAGTTTCTGCGGCATTTCGGCTTAGCGGGGGACGGGCCGCCGCGGCGGGTCCTGGGGGAGACGACCGCCGCCTTCGCCCGGCTCCCCTATGAAAACGTCACCAAGATCCTCAAGCACGCCGCGTGCGGAACTCCGGAAAAGGCGCGCCGGGCGCCCGAAGAGGTGCTGGCCGACCACAAGGCCTGGGGGACCGGGGGCACCTGCTTTTCCCTGACTGCGACCCTTCTCTGCCTGGTGCGTGCCCTCGGCTGGCGGGCAGCGCCGATCCTGGCGGACCGCCCCTACGGGCCCGATACCCACTGCGCGCTTGTGGTGTGGATCGACGGCGTGCCGCACCTGGTCGACCCGGGGTACCTGATCTTCGATCCCCTCCCGCTCGAGCCGGGCGGGGATCGCGAATTCACAAGGGGGAGGGGGCGCCTGGATCTCTCTCCCGACGGCGCGGGGGGGCGGATCGGGCTCGCTACGATTCGGGGCGGCACGCGGACCCATCGGCTGACGTACAAGACCGCGCCCGTGGACCGCGCGCAATTTCACCGGGCCTGGGACGCCTCCTTCGGATGGGAGATGATGCGCTACCCCCTGCTCGTGCGCGCCGCGGAGTCCGGGCATGTCTACGTGCGCGGGTCGATGCTGCAGATCACCCGCGGGGAAGCGACCGAGCGCACGCGGGTGCCGGAGAGGGAGTGGGTGGAGCGCGTCGCCGCGGAGTTCCGGATGGCTCCGGCGCTGCTTGCCCGCGCCCTTTCGATTCTCGCGGAACGGGAGGCGGACCATGGCACGGCCGCAGGACGTTGATCCGGTCAAGCTGTTCGTCGCCGTCCTTTGGGCCGGGGAGGAGGCGCTCGGCGCGGCGCTCGATCGTTTGCGCTCCATCTGGGGGAACACCGACTTCGTCGGGGCGGACCGGCCTTTCGATTTGACCGACTACTACGAACCGGAGATGGGACCGGGCCTCCGCCGCCGCCTGGTGTCGTTCGAGCCGCTCGTCCCCCCCGGCCGCCTGGTCCGGGCCAAGCACGAGTCCAGCGCCGTCGAGGAGGCACTGGCCGGGGGGAAGGGGAGGCGGGTGAACCTGGACGTGGGCTACCTCGATCCCCACAAGATCGTCTTGGCCAGCTTCAAGGGGGCGGGGCAGAAGATCTATCTCGGCGACGGCGTCTGGGCGGACCTGGCGGCCCGCTACCGCGCCGGCCGCTACCACCCCTTCGAATGGACCTTCCCCGATTTCAGCGACGGGCGCTACGACAGGGACCTGCGGGAGATCCGCGCCCTCTGCCGCCGGCAGCTGGCGGCAGGGCGCCGCCTCCCGCCATCTCCGCCTTGACAGGGCCCGAGGCCCGATGGAACAATGGGGAGGCAGCGCCGGGAATGCGGATCCCGGCATCGTGTTTGTTCTGTCTTGAACCTGGAAAATTCACCGGATGAACTTCCTGCGCGGGTCGGGCAAGGAGCTTTTCAACTTATCCAGATTCCTTCTGCCCGTGGGGCTGGTGTCGGTGCTTGCGGTCACCCTGGGGGTCGGCTGGATCACGCAGCCGGACCGGCTGGTGCGGGGGTATCAGCCGGAGCAGCCCGTGGCCTATTCCCACCGGCTGCATGCGGGGAGTCTCCGGGTCCCCTGCCGCTATTGCCACACGGGGGCCGCCAAATCGAGGGTGGCCGGGATTCCGCCGGTCGAGAAGTGCATGAACTGCCACCGGGTGACGCGCACCGAAGCACCCGACATCCGCAGGATCCACGCCGTCTACGGCTCGGGGGAGCCCCTCCGCTGGGCGAGGGTCCACGCGCTCCCCGATCATGTTTTTTTCGACCACCGGCCGCACGTGAACGGAGGGGTCGCGTGCCAGACGTGCCACGGGGAGGTGGAGTCGATGCAGGTCGTGCGGCAGGTCATGTCGATGCGGATGTCGAACTGCCTGGCGTGCCATCGCGACCCGGAGGGGGCGCGGGATCCGCGGGGCTCCATCGTCGCCGAGACCGGTTTCGCACAAGGTCCGGAGCATTGCGCCGCCTGCCACCGCTAGCGCGGGCGTCGGGGTTTCATCTGGGGGTGGGGTGAAAGAGGCATACACGCACGATCGGACGGAGGCGCCGGCAGCCTGGGACCCGCTGGAGGGGCTCGACGCCATTTCGCGCCGGCGTTTCCTGGCGCTTTTGGCCGCGTCGGCCGCCCTCCTGCCGGGCGTCTCCTGTTCGAGGGCGGACCGGGGGAGCGTCGTTCCGTATACCCGGTCCCCCGGGGAGATGGTCCCGGGGGTTCCCGTCTTCTATTCGAGCACCTTCCAGGAAGGGACCACGGCGCAGGCGCTCACCATCCGCACCCGGGAAGGGAGGCCGATCCACGTCGAACCGCACCCCCTCTCCCCCGCGCCGGGGTGGCGGGCGGGTTTGCGGGCGATGGGGGACCTGCTGGGGCTCTACGACCCCGACCGGCTGCGGGCCCCCTCCCGCCTGGGGATTTCGGTAACCTGGGAAGAGGCGCTCGGGGCGCTCGGCTCCGCCCTCGAGGACGCGCGCCTTTATGACAGGCCGGTCCTCCTGCTGACCGGGGCCGTCCTCTCCCCCACCCTGAGGGGACTCCTCGACGATCTCAGCTTCGCCGTTCCCGGGCTCCGGCACGCGGCGTGGGAACCGTGCCAGGCACAGGCGGAGGCGGGCGCCTTCAGGGCCCTTTACGGCAGGCCGCTGGCCCCCCGCATCCGCGTGGAGCGGGCGGACGTCATCCTGGCGCTCGAGGCCGATTTCCTGGGGGCGGACTCCGGCGCGGCCGATGGTGTCCGCGCCTTCGCCCGGCGCCGCGCCCCCGCCCCGAACGGGGAGGGGATGAACCGCCTCTGGGCCTTCGAGGGGGCGATGACGCTCACGGGGGCCAATGCCGACGAGCGCCGGCGGATGCGCCCGACCCGGATGGCGCGCCTGGTCTTTACCCTGATCCGCCTGCTCCACGAGGCGCACTCCCTTCCGCTCCCCGGGGGGCTCGAGCCGGGGGACCTGGTCCCGTTCGGCCCGGAGACGGCCCCCCCGCGCCTCGGCCTCGCGGCGTCGGACCTGGGGCGCCTGGCTGCGGACCTGGCCCGGTCCGGGGCGTCGGCGCTCGTGGTCGCGGGCCCCGCCCTCCCCCGGGAGGCGCACGTGGCCTGTCATCTCCTGAACCTCATGTTGGGGGGGGCGGGGCGCACGGTGGAGATCTGTCCCGCTTCCGAGGGGCTGATCGGGCTAGGGCAGCTCCGGGAACTGCTCGAGGCGGCGGCGGCGGGGAAGTTCGCGGCGGCCGTTTTCTGGGGCGCCAACCCCGCCTACGCCTTTCCCGACACCGAACTCTGGAAGCGGGCGGCCGCCCGCGTTCCGGCTACCTTCCGGATCGGCCTGTACGAGGACGAAACCGCGCTGGACTGCACCTGGCGCCTCCCGGAGAGTCACTGGCTGGAATCGTGGGGCGATTTCAATCCCGTCCCCGGGTTCGTCGGCCTGCGGCAACCCGCGATCTCCCCGCTGTACGGCACGCTGCAGGGGGAGGAGATCCTCATGGAGTGCATGCGCCGGATGAGGCTGCCGGTTGCGGAGAGCTGGCACGAGCGGCTGAGATCGCGCTGGCTCCTCGAGGAGTTTCCCATGGGAAGCCCGGCGTCTTTCGAATCCTTCTGGAATGCGGCGCTCGGCGAAGGGGGGGTCGGGAAGAAGCGGGAACCTTTCGACCCGCCCGCGGCGGATGCGGGGGAGATCCGGAGAGCCGCGGCCGCGGCGGAACGGTCTCTCCCGGACGGCGGGGAGGAACTGGAACTGGTCCTCTCCCCGGGGACGGGGGTGTACGACGGCCGCTA
>JAFGSS010000161.1 GCA_016934555.1 Acidobacteriota bacterium
ATGTTCCCGATCGAGTGCGTGGCGCGCGGCTACCTGGCCGGGTCGGGGTGGGCCGAATACCGGGAAAGCGGCACGATCTGCGGCATTAGCCTCCCCCCGGCCCTGCGGGAGTGCGACCGGCTCCCCGAACCCGTCTTCACCCCGGCCACCAAGGCGGAGTCGGGGCATGACCTGAACATTTCCTACGCGGAGGCCGCCCGGATGATCGGGGAGGGCCAGGCTTCCAGGCTCCGGGACCTCACGCTCCAGATCTACGCGCGGGCGGCGCAGTACGCCCTCTCGCGCGGCATCATCATCGCCGACGTCAAATTCGAGTTCGGCGTCTACAACGGCGAAATCATCCTGTGCGACGAGGTCCTGACCCCCGATTCGTCCAGGTTCTGGCCCCGCGACCGGTACGAACCGGGCAAAAACCAGCCTTCGTTCGACAAGCAGTACGTACGGGATTACCTGGAGGAGATCCGCTTCAACAAACAGCCGCCGGCCCCCGAACTCCCCCCCCGGGTGGTGGAGGGGACCACCGCGAAGTATCTCGAAGCCTACCGGATCCTGACCGGTTCCCCTCTGATTTAGGGAGGGGAGAATTCGGGAACACAGGTTTCACAAATGGGTTTTTTTATTTGTGAAACCTGTGTAACCTTTAGGGCATGCTTTCAGCCCAGTGGACCTATTTCGACGTCCTGTTCGCCGGAATCGTGGCGGTGTCCACGCTCCTGGCCCTGCTCAAGGGCCTGGTGCGCGAACTCATCAGCCTGGCCGCCCTGATCGCCGGTTTCATCCTCGCCGTCTTCTTCTACCCGGTCCCGGCCGCCCGCCTGATCGAATTATGCCGGACCGAGGCGATCGCCAACCTGGCCGGCTTCCTCCTCATCTTCCTGGGCACCCTCCTGGCGGGGGCGCTCGTGTCCTTCGCCGTAAACCGGTTCCTGAAGGCGGCCGCGCTCCAGTGGGCCGACCGTTTCCTGGGCTCCATTTTCGGCTTCGTGCGCGGCTGGGCCATCTGCTCCATCCTCGTCCTCGCCCTCATCGCCTTCCCGGTGAGGGAAGACATCATGGCCCGGTCGGTCCTGGCCCCCTACCTGCTCGGGGGGGCGAGCGCCGCGGTCCGGCTGACGCCCCGAAGCCTCAAGGACAGGTTCCACGCGCACTACAGGAAGGTCCTCGAGGCCTGGAACCGCCAGAGGGGGGAGCTGTGAGCGACGCCCCCCGCCCCCCGAGGCTCAAGGAGCGCCTGGAAGCGCTCTGCGCGGAGATGGTCGAAAAGGGGATCCTCTTCACCGAAGCCACGGAGCAGTTCGAACGCTGCTTCATCGCCGAGGTGATGCGGCGCAACAACGGGCACCTCCAGAAGACGTCGGCCGCCCTGGGCATCCACCGCAACACCCTCTCCAAGAAGGTCAGCCTGGGGAAGATCCCGAGAAAGACTCCGCGCAGCTGACGTCCGGTCCCCGCCGGCCGGAGACATGGGCGAAGAGCAGGGCGTCCTCGGCTATGCCGGCCGCATGGTCCGCGAGCCTCTCCAGGTCCCGAACGATGAACACGTACTCGAGCCCTGGATGGATGCGTACGGGATCCCGGTCCATGAACTTCGTGAGCTTGACATAGGCGTCCTCGCCTGGTTCGGCAACGCATCCGGTTTCCGGAGTCGCCCGCGTCGGCCCCGCCTCGCTTCCAACGAAGGCCTCGATGCCGCCGCGGAGACGTCGGCACACCGTCTCCCCCATACCGCGAAAATCGACTCCGGGGTCGCCTGCGGGCAGGGCCAGGAGCGTGAGCGCGCTCACGCCTATCCCTACGGCCAGATCGCTCATGCGTACAAGGGACCGGCCCATCTTTGCGGCCGCGGCACCGAAAGCCGGATACACGCCGGCGGGCTGCCGCACGAACAGCCCGCCGGCGCCCGCGTCAACCAGGGCTTGCAGCTGATTGACGCGGCGTTGCCTGTCAAAGACGGCCAGCGCGGCGATACTCGAGCGCTTGAGGACTGCATCCACGCTCTGCGAAACAGAGCGCTCGACCAGTTGCGCCATTTCCCTGAGATCTCCGGCAACGGCCTCCGAGCCTTCGGGCAGCGGTTTCATGGCGATTCCCCCGGCGAAGCCCGCCTCGCGACGGCGGCTTAAAATTTGAACACCAGGTCGAGCTGCAGCCGATGGAAATCGTCGGCCCCCGAGGCCGTCCCCAGCTTGTTGAGGAAGTAGCTGGCGCCCGCGCTGAAGTTTTTGGCCAGCTGGACGTCCAGTCCGAATTCGCTCCCCTTGCCGTCGGTCCCGCCGCCGATGAAATCGCTGTCGGTGAAGATGCCGAGCACGGCGTCCTTCTCGATGTTGCGGTAGTTGTAGCGGAACTCCACGGAACCGGGATCCTTGAGCTTGCCCACCTTGCCGCCGACGAGCCACCCCTCGTTGCCGGCGATCTCCCCTTCGGCCACGTTCTTCACGTAATCGACGAAGACCGCGACGGGGAGGCTGCCGGCGTTGATCTTCATCTCGCCGAAAAGTTCCACAAGGTCGTAATCGTACAGGTAGCGCCCGGCCTCATCGACGCTGTTCCCGAAGGGATCGCCGGAATCGAAAATCGGGCTCTTGCCGCGGGCGTTTTCATAATTGTAATAAGTGGCGCCGGCGGTAAAGGACCCCTTCTTATCCGGGAAGGCGAGCTCGATCCCCCCCTGGGCGCCGAACAGCCAGGTATCGACGTCGGAACTCCGCTCCTCCACCCAGAAACCGCCGATATTGGTGAAAAGCTTCACGCTCCCGCTTTTCCCGGAATATTTGAGGGCGCCCCCCTCGGGGTTCAGGTCGCCGTCCCAGATCAGCTCGGTTCCGCCCGGCACGTAATAGGGGTTCTTGATCTTCCCCCCCGTGAGGCGCAATCCCGGAGCCTGCTTGAACCCGAGGTCGAAGTAAGCCAGGTCGAGGCGGATGTCCTTGGTGGAAAAACCGCCGTCCAGGCTTTCGTTGGTGGACACCGGATCGTCCGAACCGCTGGCGAGCTGGAGCCCCAGCGTGACGTTGTCGTTCGGTTTGGCTTCGATGCCGAAGCGGGCCCGCATGCGGTGCCGGTTACGGGCGTCGCGGTCCTCGACCTTTATGGTTTCATGCCGATAGCGGAAATCCCCCTTGAGTTTCACCTTGTCCGTCCAGGAATCGGCAGCGGCCGCCGCGGCCGGCAACAACAGCATCCCCAGGCTGATCACCCCGACTGTTCTTCTCATCGATCTTCTCCTTGACAGGTTCTGTTCCCGTCCCGTGCGCCCGACACCCGGACCGCCGGGACTCCTTCTTCAGACAGCGGGAAATGTACCCGGACTCCGTTAAGTCTTGATGAATGCGCCATGAATATTTAAACAATTCCGGATCGCGCCGGTACCGGAATCGGCGAAAATCGTGGCATTCAGGGCCGCTTCGTGTTATTTCAGACGGGGCGGCAACCAGCCAGGGAGGAATACCGTGAAAATCAGATACGCCGCGATCATCGCCCTTCTCATCCTCACGCCGACAGTGCGGGCGGGCGATCCGGTAATCAAGAACCTCATTCTCATGATCAGCGACGGCCAGGGGTTCAACACCGTGCGCGCGACGGAGTACTACGCCGGCCGCAAGGCCGTGTACGAACGGTTCCAACACCGCTGGGCGATGCAGACCCAGTCGGCCGGCCACCGCAACGGGTACACCGGAAGGCCCTACGACCCGGCCGCGATGGCGGCCGATTTCAACTACGCCAAGCAGGGCGCGACCGATTCGGCGGCGGCCGCCACCGCCCTGTACACGGGCGTCAAGGCGTACGACAACGAAATCAACATCACTCCCGGCAACACCCCCCTCGAAACCCTGTTCGAGAAGGCGGCGCGCGGTGGAAGGAGCATCGGAGCGGTTTCGAGCGTCCCCTTCGTCCACGCCACCCCGGCCGCCGTCTACGGGCACAGCCGGAGCCGCATGAACTATCCCGCCCTCGCAAAGGAGGCGATCTACGGCCGCGACCCGGGCACGCACAACGAGGGCTACGACGCGCAGAACCACCATGGCATGCTGAAGGTGGTCCTGGCCCCGGGAAACCCGGAATACGACAACGACGCCGGCCGGCGTTCCCTCCCCTCCTACGGTCTCATCGGCGACGAATCGCACTGGCACGACCTGTCGGCGGGCACGAACGGCTGGACCCTCATTTCGACCCTGACGGAATTCGAGGCCCTCGGCCGCGGGCCTACGCCGGACAGGGTCTTCGGCCTCCCGCACGTATATGAGACGCTCCAGCAGCGGCGGGGCGGCCGCGCTCCCCGCAACGACAAGACCCCCCCCCATGCGGTCCCCGCCAACGCGGGCGTCCCCGACCTGGCGACCATGACGCGCGGGGCCCTCAACGTGCTGGACAACAACCCGGCGGGCTTCGCCCTCATGATCGAGGGGGGGGCCGTCGACTGGGCCAACCACGACAACCACGCCGGCAGGATGATCGAGGAGCAGATCGATTTCAACCGCGCCGTGGAGGCCGTCGTCGAGTATCTCGACCGCAACACCGGGGGGAACAACTGGAGCAACACCTTGCTCGTGGTCACGGCCGACCACGAATGCGGCTACCTCTGGGGAGACGGGCGGATCGAGGGGTCCACCTTCTTCGACGTCGACGGCAACGGGACTTTCGACCACGGTATCGATTACGCCCACGTCAAGGATAACGGCGCCGGCCGCCTGCCGGAGGTCTGGTATCACTCGGGCAATCACAGCAACACCCTCGTCCCCTTTTACGCCCGCGGAGCCGGGAGCGACCGTTTCGAGCAGTACGTCATCGGGGTGGAGCCCAACCTGCGGACTCTCTACGACCTCGACGAGGGGTGGTCGGGGAAATACATCGACAACACCTCCATCTTCAGGTTGTTGGAGAGCGGTTCCTTCTTCAGGGAGCGGCGCCCAGAGTAGAGCAGCCCGGCTATCAGGGCCGTCAAGGGGGCCACAGTGACCAGGCCGAAGCTTCCGACCAGGATGTTCAGCACCTCGGCGGTCACGAAGGAAGCGTTCAAAACATTCGCCATCGGCAGCCCTTTGGCCATGAAGAGCAGAAACATGCAGATGTGGCTGCTCGAGTAGGCCAGGAGCAGCGTGGTGGCCATGGTCCCGATGACGGCCCGACCGACGCGCAAACCGGAACGGACGTGCTCCACAAACCCGATTTCGGGGCGTTTGCGCTTGAGCTCGTCCATCGTGGCGGCGATGTCCATGGCGAGATCCATCACGGCACCCGAACAGGCGATGAAAACGCTGGCGATGAAGATACCGGTCAGGTCCAGGTTATAGTATCCGGAATACAGCAGGGTTTCAGCGAAGGGGCGAACGGCCCCGTGCAGGCCGAAGGCGCCGGCGAACCGGACAGCCAGTCCGCACGTGAGCAGGATTCCCAGCATGGAGCCGACAAAGGTGGCGATACCCCGGCGGTTCAGCCCTCCCACCGCAAACGTGATCACGGCAGCCATCAGCGTCACCACGGCCAGACCGGCGGGAATGGGCGGATACCCCTGCAGCAGCAAGGGGAAGAAGAGCTTCCAGAGCACCAGGGCCACGAACACGAAGGAAAGGGCGGCCTTGAGACCCGTCACCCCGGCGACCAGAAGGAGCAGCGCCGCAAAAAGCCCGATGAGCACCAGCTGCAGCCGCAGCCGGTAATAGCCGCGCGCCATGCCGTTGCCCGGCCGGCCGTCGACAAGGTCGTATTCCACCAGGATCTCTTTCCCCCCCTCGTAGAATTCGTCCATCTCCATTTTTCCCGAAAGCATGTTGGTCACGGACAACTCCTGTCCCCGGTGCGGGCCGTCGAGCAACCGGACGGTCAGAAACTGCGCTTCGGTCTTTACGATCAGGTTCACTTTCACGTGGCTGTTGTCTACCGAGGTGATCCGGCCCCGGGCATGCAGACCATGGGGAGATTCGGGAATCCCCGCCAGGTCCAGGAATCCCAGCCCGATACACACAAGGCCGATTACGGCCGAGAACAGCCACTCACGATGGACGCCCGACATGTGGTCTCCTTCGGGAAAATGCGGGCGGCGCGCCCGCGGGACGCGCCGCCTTTGAAGTTATATTGACGGAGGTTCCGGGTTCGCCGGCTACCGCGCCACCGGAAGCTCGCCCCGGAACCCGATCGCCCGGGCCAACTGCCTGGCGATATCGGTGTTGTCGTAAAACCCAGAGAACCTCCAGCCCTGCTGCCCCTCGGCGAACACGGGCACGGGGACTCCGGTGTGGGAATAGGACGTCCAGCCGATGCTGGCCCTCTCGTTGAGAACATGCGTGATCGTCACGATGATGGGCTCGTACCCGCCGTAGAGGTAGGTGTTTTCATCCCTGCTGTTGTCGTTCCGGCCCGCCATCGACTGGTCGTAGGCGTCTTCGAGTTTTTCTTTCTGATAGGCGTTGAGCCCGTCGTAGTTGAGCCCGAACAGATCGAGCATCAGGTTTTTCATATCCGGGTTCTGCGCCAGGTTGTCCGTTTTGGTCCAATCATAGCCGGGAGTGTAAACAGCTTTGTGTTTTGCCCACTGATCCTGGCCGAAATGGGTGAAACTGACCGTCTGGTCGAGCAGCCGGTCGTAGTAGGCCGTATAGCCCGTGGTCGCGTGACCGATGCTCATGCCCCCTGTCTCATGGTCCCCCGTAACCACGATCAGCGTCTCGTTGGGATGCTGCCGGTAGAAGTCGAGGGCGGCGCCGACGGCGTTGTCGAAGTCGATCATGTCTCCGATGGTGGCCATGGCGTCGTTGGCGTGGCTGGCCCAGTCGATCTTGCCTCCCTCCACCATGAGGAAGAAGCCGCGCTCCACTCCCATACCGTTGCCCCGCCCCTGCCCTTTTTTCCCTTCATAAAGGCTGGCGATGGCCACTTCGGTCATTTCCTTGAGCGAGAGGTTGTCCGCATATCTTTCTTCATCCATGTCGATGGCGTAGGGCATAGCCTGCGAATCCTGCAGCACCGGGTTGATGCAGACCACCCGGTTCTTCGGCGTGCTCTTGAGCGCGCGGATCTGCTCCCCCGAATTGAGGACGGTGTAGCCGTTGTCCTTGAGCAGTTTCCAGACGTCCACGGAGCTGTCCCCCCCTCTGCAGGCTCCCGTGGGACACACGAGGCCGCCTCCGCCGAAGAAGTCGTAGCCGCTCGTCGCCAGTTGCGCGGCGATGCTGTTCATATAGCCGCGATTGGGCACGCTGGCGTAATAGGCCGCGGGCGTGGCGTGATCCAGGGAAACGCTGGAGATCACCCCTACCTTCAGCCCCATTTCCCTGGCCAGCTGCGCGACGCTCTTGTAGCTCCGGGTCGCCTTGTTGTCCATGCCGATGGTGCCGCTTCGGGTCTTGATCCCGGAGGCGAAAGCGGTGGCCGCGGACGCCGAATCGGTCATGAGGGCAGACGCATCGAACGTCGTTTGCATCCCGCTGTAGAACATCCTGCTCATGTTCAGCCGGTTTTCCGGTTTGAGCAGGTCTTCCGCCTTCTTGTCGCTGCCGCCGTTTAAAACCGTCAGGTACGCCTCCGTGGCCTGAATATGGGCGCTGGCCATGCCGTCGCCCAGGAAGAAAAACACATACTTGGGCAATCGATGAAGCCCGTCGTTCCCGGCCTGTTCCGCCAGCCCGGCATTCGTTCCCCCGAAGGTCGCGCAGAGCGTCAGTAAACACATCGCCGCAATTTTTCTCATCCTCATGCTGATGTCCTCCTCGGATACACGCAGTTGATGGTTTGGCCGCCACCGGAAGTGGAGCCGGGGTAACGGTAGCAGGCGTCAACTAAGAATCCATGAGACGCCGGTGAAGAATCGAACAAGATCGGGGGCGTTCACAGCAGGTTGCTGGCCAGCTCGGCCAGCTCCGACCGCTCCCCCTTTTCCAGGTGGACATGTCCGTAGAGCCGCTGGCCCTTGAAATGTTCGATCAGGTAGGAGAGCCCGTTGGACTGCGCATCCAGGTAGGGATGATCGATCTGGCAGATATCACCCGTAAGCACTATTTTCACGCCGTCCCCCGCCCGGGTGATGATGGTTTTCACCTCATGCGGCGTCAGGTTCTGCGCCTCGTCGACGATGAAGAAGATCTTCTGCAGGCTGCGGCCCCGGATGTAACTCAACGGTTCGATCACCAGCTTGTCGTTTTTGATCATCTGATCGATCTGCTGGGACTGCCGCTCCTCATCGGAGACCTGCCCCTGAATGATTCTGAGATTGTCCCAGAGGGGCTGCATGTAAGGCGCCAGTTTACTTTCCACGTCTCCCGGCAGATATCCCATATCCTTGTTGCTCAGGGGTACGAGGGGACGCGCGATATAAATCTGGCGGTATTCCCTTCTGGCGGCGACGGCGCTCGCGAGTGCGAGCAGCGTTTTCCCGGTACCCGCCTTCCCGGTCAGCGTGACCAGCGGTATCGACGGCCGGCAGAGCACGTCGATGGCGAAGATCTGTTCGGCGTTCCGGGGCCGGATGCCAGAGACCTGAGTCTTTTCCACCCTGCGTACCATTTCGGCGGCCGCATCGTAGCAGGCCAGCACCGAGCGCCTGGAATTGCGCAGAACGAAGTACTTGTTGGGAACCATCTCGGCCCCGCAGCGGGCGGAAAAGGCCGTTGCCGGGATTTCGTACGGCGCCTGATACAATGCGAGCATGAGGGCGTCCTCGACGTTTTCCAGCACCTCCTTGCCGCTGTAGAGGGCGTCGAGGCTGTGCACGCGGTCGCTGGTGTAATCTTCCGCATGGATCCCCAGCGCCTTGGCCTTCATCCGCATATTGACATCCTTGGAAACCAGGATCACCCTCCTGCGGGAACCCCGATCCTTCTGCAAATCATGCGCCGCGCTCAGGATCCGGTGGTCGGCATTGTCTTCGCGGAAGACTTCATGGATTTCCGGGCTCAGCCCCCGGGCAATGGCGACCTGCACCGCTCCTTTGCCCGCGCCCAGCGAAACCCCGCCGTTGAAGAGCCGTTTTCCCGTAAGCGAATCGAGCGTGCGCGCGAACTCGCGGGCATTCAGATTGATGACCTGGCTCCCGCGCTTGAAATGGTCGATCTCCTCGATCACCGGCAATGGGATGACGACATCGTTCTCCTGAAATTGATGCAGGCAGGAGGGGTCGTGGAGAATGACGTTGGTGTCCAGGATGAAGGTTTTTCTCATATTGCGCTCCGACGCCCTGAGGGCGACCGCCTTTCCCTCAATCGGCGGAAGACGCGTGAAAGAGCAATTCCGCGGGAGACGGCTTGGAGGGTATTGAGGGTCTGCCGCCTCCCGGGAGTTGTTGAGTGGTGGGGTTGATGGAATACTGGCTTGGGAATACTAAGCTGTGATGAAGGCTTCATGGTCAAAACGTGAATTCCGCCGCGGAGCGGCTGCTTCCGGCGCGGCCATGACCCTACAGGCCGGCCGCAAGCATCGAAGCGGCGTCAGGAGCCGAAACAACCGAGCCGTGGGCAGCCTGGCGCACGCCGTGCATCCGGTCGTGAAGGCCGTAATGACGGAGAACCGACTGGATGCGTTGTTCCGATCCCCAATCGCTCCAGAAGACCCCTTTCATCGGGACCACCGACAGCTGGCCCCGGGTGTATACGTCTATGGCGCCAAGAAGGTCCCGGGAGAAATTCACGCTCGGGATGTCCCGGTATATCCTCTCCACCACCGGCGTTTCGCGCGCAGTCCCCAGGGCGTTGAAAATCCTTTGAAACGAACGGTGGAGCGCGGGATTGGACAGGCGCACCAGATGGATCAGCGTTTCGGGCCTGAACACCATCACCATCGTGTTCCAAAGGGCGCCCAGCTTGAGGAATCGCGCCGCCATGCGGGTCTCCGGCTTCTCGATGAAGGCCTTGATGCTGCGCGCCGGATGCCAGGCGACATCGGCATGATCGGGGAGGATATACCCGTATTCGGGCTCCGGGCCGGCCGGTTCCGCCGCCAGGAAAACGATTTTTTCGGGCGCCCTTTCCACGAGTTCGAATGCCGCCCGGACATGCGCCGCAAACAGTCCTTCCTCCAGGATGAAGTGGTCCGAAGGGAAAACCGCGACCGTGGCATCGGGATATCGTTTATGGAGATGCATGAGCGGCAGCAGGATACCGGGCCCGGTCTCCCGGTTGGCCGGCTGGACAACCACGGTTACGGCCGCCCGCATCCCGACCTGCCTCTGCACCTCGGCGTGATTCAGATGGTCCCGGGCGACGATCGTGAACAGACGTTCTGCGGGAATCAGCCGCTCCGCCCGGCCCCACGTATGTTCGAGCATCGAGCGCGTTCCGATGAAGCTCATGTACTGCTTGGGAAGATCATAACCCGCCAGCCGGCGGATAAAGGGCCGCAGCCGCCTGCCGTCCCCTCCCGCCAGAACGATGCCGCAACGCCCGGACTGCATTTCACCATATGCCATGATTGCCCCTCTTTCCGGTTTACGACACTTCCCAATACGCCCGGTGCATCGGATCCCGATAGTATCCGGCCTGTCCGCCCCGAAACGCCGTCCTCAGAAAAAACCGGGCGATCGTCCAGTAGCCCATTTTTTTGAAGCGCCGGTTCGTGCTGTAGACCCCTCCCCGCACGACCCGGAACCGCCGCCGGTCGACCAGCCGCGAAAGCTGGTAATCCTCGGCATAGAGCGCCCGTTCGTCGAAACCACCGAGATCGTCGAACCGCTCCCGGTCGAAGAGCATGAACATCCCGGTGGCGAAGGGGCGGTGGCGACGGGACAGGCGCTGGACGGCGTTGTTGCAGCCGTACATCAGGCCGTCCAGCACGCCACCGTCCGGACACAGGATATCGGTGGTGACCAGATGGAGCGATTCCCTCTTCATCGCCTCCAGCGCCCGGCGGATGAGCGCCCGGTCGCCGAGTTCGACGTCCGCATCCACAAAGAGCAGGTACCGGCTGTCGGCCCGCCGCGCGCCGTTGTTGCGCCCGACCGAAGGCAGCCCCCCCTTGATGACGCTGATGTTCAGTTCCCGGCTGAAATTCCGCGCCACCCCGACCGTCCGGTCCGTGCTGTCCGCGTCAGCCAGGTATACATTCGTATCCCGCATGTAGCGGTAGTCCTGCCGGATCAGGGACAGGAGCAGGCGCGGCAGCAATTTCTCTTCGTTCCGGGCCGGAATGACCACGGCCAGTTCGTCCGACATACTCATGGATTTCCACCTCCCGTTTCCTGATGGTGATATAGGCGGGCACCCGGTGCGTCCAGGCGCCCGCGTTGGCGTATAAAACGCCCCCCTCCCTCCGCATCACGGCTTCGTGCGTATGGCCGCAGTACACGCAATCGGCGCCGCGCACCCGGGCATACGCCATGGCTCCAGCAGCCACCTTGGGCGTCAGCCGCTGCCAGCGCGTATTGAGCTTGTCCAGCATCCGGGCCGCCAGTCTCCCCTTGGCGTTCAGCTTCTGAATGGAGAGATAGACCTGGCTGGCCAGGCCGTTGAGCAGGAGGTGATTCCGGATGATGAAATTGTCGAACTGGTGCCCGTGGATCGCCAGGTGCCGGACCCCGTCGGATTCCCAGGCGTATTCCCGGTGGGCCGGAACTCCCACCAGGTGAGACAGGACATCGACCAGTCCGTAATCGTGGTTCCCCTCGACCCAGACGACATCCACCTTCCGCTTCGGGTTCGACAGCTTCCGGATGTGGGATAGAAATTCCCAGTGTTCCCGTTTCAGCCGCCGGAAATTGAGGTCGCAGAAGATGTCGCCGAGCAGGATGAGGCGCCGGAATTGGACCGACTGCAGCAGTTCGAGCGCCTCGCTCGCCCTGGAGATCTCCGACCCCAGATGCAGGTCGGAGATGATCACCACGTCATAGGGCTCCCCGTTCATGGCTGGAATTGTGGCAGACGATTGTGGAGTTCCGGTAAAAGGAGAGTGAAGATTGGGCAAAAACGCTGGGGGCTTACCCTCTCTTGATCACGACCAGGCTGAGATCGTCCGACTGCCCTGCGGCCTCCAGCCGCCGCGCGATGACGCCCTCGCAGATTCCGCGGGCGGACGCGCCCCGCACCCTTGATACGACCCTCTCCAGGTCGCGCTGCGTGAATTCGGAAAAGGGATCCAGCAGCCCGTCGGTATACAGCAGGAGAATATCGCCGCGCCCCATCAGATTCAGCTCGTTGACGGTATATCTCTTCTTGTAGCCGAGCGCGCGCTCGTACCGGACGGCATCGGCATGGTCCTCGCCCGGCTGCAGCCCGATGGGGGGATAACTGATAAAACGGTCCGGGCTGATATCCACGAAGCAGTCGTATTCGCGGGCAAAAACCAGCGGGAGGGGATGCCCGGCGTTGATGAAATGAAACCGCCCCGTGCTCGCGATCTCCCCGTAGATGAGGGTGATGAAGGCAGACGAATCGCGGTCGGCCTCGAGGTTGCGCAGGGTGGTCGATTTCAGGAATCGCGTATTGATCTGCTCGAACAGCCGAACGGTGATCTCACCGTTCAGGTCCATTTCATACAGGGCGCCGGTATGAAAAGCCTGGTGGAGCATCAGGGCCCGCATCGCGTCCACGAACTCGTGCCCGGCCACGTCCGCCACCAGGATGCCGCCGGAGCGCCCGAGCCTGCAGAGCGCCTGGACCATCTCCCCCTGGCCCCGGCCCGCTGCTTCCTGGATGCGCGCCTCGAGGCAGAAACGTTCCTGGAAGTTGACATAGGTGATCAGGTCCCCCCCGACCATGCCGTTGAGGGGGATCGTCCGGCCGTAAATATCGATATCCGGAATCACAGGAACGGCACCGGGCGCCGTCGTCAGGTGCCGCGCCGTGAATTGCGCCCCGTACCGCAGTTCTTCTTCAAGCTGTGGACCGTTTGCTTTCATGGCGCTGATCCCTCTCCAGGCGGAGGGAAGCGTACCAGGGGGCTATTGCCGGCATATGAAGGGAGTATGAAGTTGCGGTAAATTTCGCGGCGGCGACGGGGCCCGAAGCCGCGGCGTCTAATGGTCCTCCCGGAATTTGTAGCCGAAGCCGCGCACGGTCTCGATCCACTCGCCGCATTTGCCCAGCTTGCGGCGCAGGGACATGATGTGCACGTCGATGGTCCGCTCGAGCACGGTGATGTCCGAGCCGAGCGCCCCCTCGATCAGCGAGCCGCGCGAGTGGACGAATCCCGGGTGGGCGGCCAGGAACTCGAGCAGCCGGAACTCGGTCGCCGTCAGCTCGACTCTCCGTTGCCCGCAGGACACCTCGTGGCTCGAGCTGTCGATCGACAGCTCCCCCCTCCTGACCAGGACGGCCGGCTGCAGGAACCCCGCGGAGCGCCGCAGGAGGGCCTTCACCCGGGCCGTCAGCTCGCGGGGGCTGAAGGGCTTGGTCACGTAGTCGTCGGCCCCTAGTTCGAGCCCCACGACCCGGTCCGACTCCGCCGTTTTCGCCGTCAGCATCAGGATCGGCAGGTGGGCCGTCTGCGGCCTGCGGCGCAGCTCGCGGCAGACCTCGAACCCGTCGATCCCCGGAAGCATCAGGTCCACGATCACCAGATCGGGCTTCTCCCGGAGAGCCGTGGAAACGCCCGATTCCCCGTCGGTGGCCCCCAAGACGCGGTACCCCTCTTTTTCCAGGTTGTACCGGACGAGCTCGACCAGGTCCCGCTCGTCGTCGATCACCAGGAGGGTTTTCTTCGCCATGGCTACGCCTCGGCCTCCGGCTTGCGGGAGTCGCTCTCGTGGCTGTGGCGCACCTCCCGCCCCTCGACCAGGTAGATGACCTCCTCGGCGATGTTGGTGGCGTGGTCCCCCACCCGCTCCAGGTTGCGCGAGATCAGAATCAGGGCGAGCGCCCGCTCGATCGTCCCCGGGTCCGCCATCATGTAGGTCAGCAGCACCCGGAAGATCTGGTCGCGGTAGGCGTCCACCTTCTTTTCCTCCTCGAAGACGCGGCTGGCCAGGGTGCAGTCCCTCGCCACCAGCGACTCGAGGCTGTCCTTCACCATCCCCTCGGCGATTTCACCCATGACGGGGAGATCCACCAGCGGCCGGAGCGCGGGCGCCGCGAGCAGGTGCCGGGCGTTCTCGATGATGTTGACCGCCTGGTCCGCGATCCGCTCGAGCTCCGTGGCGATGCGGGAGGCCATGAAGAGGAAGCGCACGTCCCCCCCGACCGGCTGCTGCAGCGCCGTCAGTTTGACCGCTGTGTCGTCGATTTCGATCTGCAGGTCGTTGACCTCCTGCTCCTTGCGCACGATCTCCGCGCCCAGGGCCCCGTTGCGTTCGACCAGGACCCGCAGCGCCGTCTGCACCATCGATTCCGCCAGGCGCCCCATCAGCAGGAGTCTCTCCTGAAGGTTTTGGATCTTCCCTTCGAGTTGACGCATCAGCCGAACCTCCCGGAAATGTACTGCTCCGTCTTCGGGTCGGAGGGTTTCGTGAATACCGTCTGGGTTTCCCCCACTTCGACCAGCTCCCCGAGAAGCATGAACGCGGTCCGGGTCGAGATCCGGGCCGCCTGCTGCATGTTGTGGGTGACGATGACGATGGTGTAGCGCTCCTTGAGCTCCAGCATCAGCTCCTCGATCCGCGCCGTGGCGATCGGGTCGAGGGCGCTGGCCGGCTCGTCCATCAGCAGGACGTCGGGTTCCACCGCCAGCAGGCGCGAGATGCAGATGCGCTGCTGCTGCTCCGGCGCCAGCGACAGCGCCGAGACTCCCAGGCGGTCCTTCAGCGCGTCCCACAGTCCCGTGGCCCGCAGGCTCCGCTCCACCCGGCGCTCCAGTTCCTGCCCGCCGGCGAGGCCGTGGATCTTCGGCCCGTAGGCGACGTTTTCGAACACCGAAAGGGGGAAGGGGTTGGGACGCTGGAACACCATCCCCACCCGTTTGCGCAGCTGCCTCAGGTCGATCGGGCCGGTGTAGATCGACCGCCCTTCGAGCAGCACGTCCCCTTCGACCCGCACACCGGGGATCCGCTCGTTCATGCGGTTGATGACGCGCAGGAGCGTCGATTTGCCGCAGCCGGAGGGGCCGATGATGGCCGTGATGGCCCGGGGGGGGATCCGGAGGCTGACGTCGATGAGGGCGTGAAAGCGGCCGTACCAGAGGTTCAGGGACCGGGTCTCGATGATGGTTTCCATAGGCGTGCGGGGTTCCATGGGGGCGGCTATCCGAACCTCCCCGTGATGTAATCGGCGGTCCTGGGATGGGTCGGGGTGGTGAAGAGGCGGTGGGTCGGCCCGAGTTCGACGAGTTCCCCGAACAGGAAGAAGGCGGTGCGGTCCGAAGCCCGTGCCGCCTGCTTGACGTTGTTGGTCACCAGGATCACGGCCAGCCTCTCCTTCAGTTCCTGGAGCGCCTCCTCGATCTTCGCGGTGGAGATCGGGTCGAGGCCGGAGCAGGGCTCGTCGAGCAGCAGGACCCGGGGCTCGAGGGCGAGCGAACGCGCCAGGCACAGCCGCTGCTGCTGCCCCCCCGACAGGTTGCGCGCCGGCTCGTTCAGCCGGTCCTTCATCTCGTCCCAGAGGTAGGCCGCGCGCAGGGAGTTTTCCACGTGCTCGTCGAAACCGTTGCGTCCCCGGGCGACGAGGCGGATGCCGAAAACCAGGTTTTCGTACACCGTCATCGGAAGCGGCGTCGGGACCGAGAAGACCATCCCCACCTGCCGGCGCAGGGCGGCCACGTTGAGGTCGCCGACCGGCCGCCCGTCGAGCAGGACCCGGCCGGAGACGGCCAGGTCGAGGTCGAGTTCCGCCATCCGGTTGAGGCAGCGCAGAAACGTCGTCTTCCCCGCTCCCGCGGGCCCGATGATGGAGACGATCTCCCCCCGCCGGGCGGAGAGGGTGATCCCCTTGAGGATCTCCTCCTTCCCCGCCCGCACCCGCAGCTGTTCGGTCCCGATTTCGCAGGGCGCGGGGGTTTCCGCCTCCCGGGGGTTCGGCTTATCGGCCATGGCGCAGCCTCTTGCGGATCTGGGCGCGGATCATGATCGCGCTGAAGTTGAGCAGGAAGGTCAGGGCCAGCAGCACCAGCACCGTGGCGTACAGGATCGGCTTGGTCGCCTCCACGTCGGGGGACTGCGTCGTCATCACGTAGACGTGATAGCCCAGCTCCATGAACTGGCTGTTGAGCCGGGCCGGCAGCTCGGGAAGGAAGTAGGCCGCCCCGGTGAACATCACCGGGGCCACTTCCCCCGAACCCCGGCTGACGGCCAGGATGCCGCCCGTGAGGATGCCGCCGATCGCCTGGGGGAGCACCACGCAGCGGATCATCTGCCACCGGGTCGCCCCAAGGGAATAGGCCACCTCGCGGTAGCTCTGGGGGATCGCCCGGAGCGCCTCTTCCGTCGCCACCACCACCGTGGGCATCGTCAGGAGCGCCATCGTCAGGGCCGCCCAGACTATGGCCGGCTGGCCGTAGACCAGTTCCCCGCCGTAGAAGACCCGGTCCATCCCCCGGCCGATGAACTCGATGAAGAAACCGAGCCCGAAGAGGCCGAATACGATGGCGGGGACCCCGGCCAGGTTCTGGATCGCCAGCCGCACCATCTGGACGACGCGCGAGCGCTTCGGCGCATATTCGTGCATGTAGATGGCCGTGGCCACCCCGAGCGGGATCACCGCGATCGTCATGAGCACGACCAGGGCGAAGGTCCCGAAGATGGCGGGGAAGATCCCCCCGCCCGTCATACCGGTCTCGGGCGCCTTCGTGAGGAAGGAGAAGGTGACGGTGCCGAGGCCGTGGACCACGATGTCGCCGAGGATGACGGCCAGCATCAGGATGATCAGGACGCAGGCGAGGATGCACAGGGATTGAAAGGCGCCCCCGACAAGTCTCGTTCGGTCGGCCATGGCTCAGGATGCCCCCTGGAGCTTTTTCTGCAACCGCCCCACCCACCAGTGCCCGAACAGGTTGATGGCGAAGGTGATCACGAAGAGGAAAGCGCCGATGAAAAAGAGGACGTGGTAATGCGGGCTCCCCACGACCACCTCCCCGAGTTCGGCCGCGATCGTCGCGGAAAAGGTGCGGATCGAATCGGTGGGGAGCCACGAGAGGATGGCGGCGTTGCCCGACGCCATCAGCACGATCATGGTTTCGCCGATGGCCCGGCCGAAACCGAGCACGCAGGCGGCCAGGACCCCGGGCATGGCCGCCGGGAGGACGACGCGCGACGCCGTCTGCCAGGAGGAGGCGCCCATGGCCACCGACCCGTCCCGGTAGGCCTGGGGCACCGAGGAGAAGGCGTCCTCGCAGACGGTGTACACGATGGGGATCACCGCGAGGCTCAGGCCGATCCCCGCCGTCATGGCGTTCAGGCGGAAGGTCCATCCGAACGCCCCCTGCAGCCAGTCGGCCAGCACCATCAGGCAGAAGAACCCGACCACCACGCTCGGGATCCCGGCCAGGAGCTCGATGGCGGGCTTGACCGTCTCGCGCGCCCAGGTCGGGGCGAACTCCGCGGTGTAGAGCGCCGCCAGGACCGCGAGCGGGATGGCGATCAGCGAGGCGATGATGGTTACCTTCAGCGTCCCGACCAGCAGCGGCAGGATCGAGTATTTGGGGAGTTCCGAAACCGGCTGCCAGGTGTACTCCGCCGCGGCCCCACCGCCGGCCGACTGGGGCAGGAAGAGGTTACGGATGTTGGCCTCCTCCTGGATTTCGGCCGAGGTGAAGATCGGGAGCGCCTCCTTGCCGATGAAGATAAAGATCAGGATCAGCGACACGATCGCCAGCATCGCGCTCCCGGTGATCAGAACCCTGGCCACACGGTCGCCCCACGCCCCCGATCGTCCCGCCGCATGCATCGGCCGGTAGCTGCTCTTTCGGTCGCGCATCGGCCTATTTCCAGACCAGGGGGTAATACCCCACCTTTTCGCAGATTTCCTGCCCCTCCGGCGTCAGCACCCAGTCGATGAACTGTCTCGTGGTCCCCTGGGGGGCTCCGACCGTGTAGAAGAAGAGCTGGCGCGACAGGGGATAGGTCCCCCGCTCCACCGTTTCGATCGAGGGAAGCACCCCCTCGGCCGCATCGTCCGCCTGAACGGCGACGGGCCGGATCCCCGAGGCGTAGGCGATCCCGCCGTAGCCGATCGAGGCGGGATCCTTGCTGACGGCGTTGACCACGGCCGCGGTGCCGGGGAGCGTCTGGATCTCGCGCCCGAAGTCCTCGTTATCGAGCACGTGCTCCTTGAAAAAGACGTAGGTGCCGGAGTTGTTCTCGCGGCTGTAGACGACGATCCTGCGGTCGGGGCCGCCCACCTCGCTCCAGTTGCCGACCCTGCCGGTGTAGATCGCCTTCAGCTGCCCCAGAGTCAGCGCCTCGACCGGCGAGGACTCGGGAACATAGATCGCGATGCCGTCGAGCGCCACCGGGATCTCGACCACCTCCCGACCGTGGCGCTTGCGCACCATCTCCTTTTCCTTCTCCTTCATGGGGCGGGAGGCCTCGCAGATGTCGGTCCCGCCGTTGATCAGGGCGGCGATCCCCGTCCCCGACCCGCCTCCCGTAACCTGGATCCGCTCCTCGGGGTGCTCCTTCATGTAGGTCTCGGCCCACCGCTGCCCCAGGATCACCATCGTGTCCGACCCCTTGATGGTGACCGTCCTGGCGGCCGACCCGCCCCCGCCGCAACCCGCCAGGGCGACGGCCGCCGAAAGCACCCCCAACCATCCCGATATCTTCATTTGCCCTCCTAAACTCAATTCTGGTAGATGTTTACATTACCTTCGTTAAGCCTTTATAAGGAGAGTGTTAAGATTCGGTTAAGATTGCGCCTCCCCCTCCCCCCCGCGGCGGTTTCCCGCGCAAAATTTTTTACGGAACGGGCACATAATTCGGCCTCCTGATTGACAAGCCGAAAATCCCTCTTATACTGTTAGCACTCGCCGTGAAGGA
>JAFGSS010000162.1 GCA_016934555.1 Acidobacteriota bacterium
CCGTAGCGGCGCAGGGCCCCCTCGGACTGGATCGCCATCACGGCGCCGGTGAAAAACCCGGTCAGCACCACGATCGTCAGCGACCCGACCCCGACCCGGTCCATCTGCAGCACGATTTCGCGCCAGTACACCGGCCGGGAGAAGAGGTTGGCCACCGCCCGGACCGACAGGAGGGTGTAGGACTGGATCGTCAGGATCGAACCGACGGCGGCCCGTAAAAGGGCCTGAAATGCGCGCACCAATAGGTTTACCATAGTAACTATCAACCTGGCGGAAGTTTATGGGCCGGCGGCGCGCGAAGTCAAGGTGCATTTGGCCTTGCGGCGGGGTTCCCGGAATTCTTTCCCTCGCCGGGGCGCCTGCGGTACAATCGCACCTTCTCGGCACGAAAGGACAATCCATGCTTCGTTTTATGACGGCGGGCGAATCTCATGGCAAGGGGCTGATCGGGATCCTGGAGGGGCTCCCCGCCGGCCTCGGGGTGGACGAGGACTTCATCGACCGCGAACTCGGGCGCCGGCAGCTGGGTTACGGCCGGGGGGGGCGGATGAAGATCGAGCGGGACCGGATCGAGATCCTCTCGGGGGTCCGGCACGCAGAAACCCTCGGCAGCCCCCTGTCCTTCCTGATCGCCAACCGCGACTGGGAGAACTGGACCTCGGCGATGGGGGCGGCGCCCATTGCGGAGGGGGCCGACCGGCGGGAGGTCACCCGGCCGAGGCCGGGGCACGCGGACCTGGCCGGTGTGCTCAAATACCGGAGGGGGGACGTCCGGGACGTGCTCGAACGCGCCAGCGCGCGGGAAACGGCCGCGAGGGTGGCCGGGGGCGCTTTCGCCCGCCTGCTGCTCGACCGTTACGGCATCCGCATCGGCAGCCACGTCCTGGCCGTCGGGCCGGAGCGGGTGGGGCCGGAGTTCGAGCAGCTGCCCCTCGAGCGGATCCTCCGCCTCGACCCGGCTTCCCCGTTGCGAGCGGCCGACGGCGAGGCCGAAGGGCGGATGAAGGCCGCCATCGACCGGGCGCGCGGGGGGGGGGACACCCTGGGGGGGACGGTCGAGGTCGTCGCCGGGGGCGTTCCCCCCGGGCTGGGCACCCACATCCAGTGGGACCTGCGCCTGGACGGGTGGATCGCGCAGGCGATGCTGTCGATCCCGTCGGCCAAGGCGTGCGAAATCGGCTGCGGCCTGGAGTCGGCCCGGACGCCCGGGTCGGGTGTCCATGACGCGATCTACTCCGGCGCGGACAAGGCGTTTTTCCGCAGGACCAACCGTGCCGGGGGGATCGAGGGGGGAATGAGCAACGGCGAGGAGATCCGGGTCCGGGTCTTTTTCAAGCCGATCCCCACCCTGGGGCGGCCGCTCGCGAGCGTGGACATCCGGTCGCGGGAGGCGAGCGAAGGGGCACTGGAACGGAGCGACGTGTGCGCGGTCCCGGCGGCGGGGGTGGTGGCCGAGGCCATGCTGGGGCTCGTCCTCGCGCGCGCCTTTCTCGAAAAGTTCGGGGGGGACGCGGTTGCTGAAATCGACGCCCGCTGGGCCGAGTACGGGCGCCACCTCGGTTCCGTCTGATCGCCGGATGCAATAGGGTCTTTACAGGCCCCGCCGTTTCCCATTACACTGAAATGTTATGATCATGAAGATACTCAAGTACGGCGCCCCGGAACTGCGCGCGCAGAGCGAGCGGATCACCAACTTCGACGGCGCACTGCAGAAGATCGTGGCCGACATGTTCGAGACCATGTACAGCGAGCCCGGCATCGGCCTGGCCGCCGCGCAGGTGGGGCTCAACGTCCGGCTGGCGACCATCGACCTGTCCGCAGGGGAGGACGAGGGGAAGAAGATGGTGATCTGCAACCCCGAAATCGTCTCCGCGGAGGGGTCGCAGAGAGGTGACGAGGGGTGCCTGAGCATCCCCGGTTTCAGCGAGAGTGTCACCCGTCCCCAGAACCTGGTCGTCGAGGCGCAGGACCTCGAGGGGAAGGATCTGCGGATCGAGGCGGAAGGGCTCCTCGCCCGCTGCCTCTGCCACGAGATCGACCACCTCAACGGCGTCCTCTTCATCGATCATCTCAGCCCGCTCAAGCGCACGCTCATCAAGAACAGGATCCGGAAACTGGCCAAGGCCGGTGAATGGTAGGGCATGCGCGTCGTCTTCCTGGGCACCCCCGAGTTTGCCGTCCCCGCGCTCGAAAGTCTTCTGGAG
Organism: Acidobacteriota bacterium; assembly: GCA_016934555.1. Lineage (GTDB taxonomy): Bacteria > Acidobacteriota > UBA6911 > UBA6911 > UBA6911 > UBA6911. Next base: position 2,205 of record JAFGSS010000162.1, read on the forward strand.
TACGGGTGTGACGTCCCGGCTGTGTTCGCCCAGCCCGACCGCCCCGCGGGGCGGGGGCGCAAGGTGCGGCCCGGCCCGGTGAAGTTCCTGGCCGAAAGCCGGGGGCTCACGGTGCATCAGCCCGAAAAAATCAGGGCGGAGGAAAACCGGGAAGTGTTCGAGCGGCTGCGCGCCGACTACATCGTCACCGCCGCCTACGGGCAGATCCTGCCCGGATGGGTGCTGGCCAGCGCGCGCCGCCAGGCCCTGAATGTCCACGCCTCGCTCCTTCCCCGCTACCGGGGGGCGGCCCCGGTGGCCTGGTCCATCCTCAACGGCGACCGGGTGAGCGGCGTCACCCTCATGGTCATGGAGGAGGCGCTGGACGCGGGCCCGATCCTGCTGCAGCGGGAGGTGCCGATCGGGCTCGAGACGACGACGGGGGAGTTGTCCCGGACCCTCGCCCGGGAGGGGGCGGAGCTCCTGGTCGAAACGCTCCGTCAGCTCGAGCGCGGCGCCCTCCGTCCGCTGCCGCAGGACGAGGCGCGCGCGACCTGGGCCCCCCGCCTGACGAAGGAAATGGCCCCCGTCTCCTGGGACCGGAGCGCGCTGGAGGTCCACAACCGGATCCGGGCCCTCGACCCCTGGCCCGGCGCGCGCACCCTTTTTTGCGCTGAACCGCTCCTGCTCTGGCGCAGCCTCCCCGAGGAGCTGACGGGGTTCGGGGAAGCGGAACCGGGACGGCTCCTGTCGCTGTCCGAACGGGGGATCCGGGTTCAGTGCGGAGGCGGCAGCGTCCTGGAACTGCTCGAGGTGCAGCGGCCGGGGAAGGGGCGGGTGAGCGGACGCGAGTTCGCCTCGGGCGCGCGGGTGCGCCCCGGGGACGTGATCTTTCATTAACCGGTTGCCGGCCCGGCCGGGGCCGCGGACGGCCTTTCTAGCCATGATATCTCCAGCCAGAAGAGTGAGCCTCAGCCTGCTCGAGCGGATCGACTCCCGGCGCCTCTACAGCGACGACGCCCTGAATTCGCCCGCCATGGAACGGCTCGAAGTCCGGGACCGGCACCTGGTCACCGAGATCGTCTACGGGAGCCTGCGCTGGCGCGGGCCGCTCGACCACCTCCTGGCCGCCCGGAGCGCGCGCCCCTGGGCCGAAGTCGAACCGGCCACCCGCACGCTCCTGCGGATGAGTCTCTACCAGATGTGGAAGATGGGTCGGGTGCCCGACCACGCGGTCTGCAACGACGCCGTGGAACTGGCCCGGCGGGAATCGGGGCGGGGGGTGGACAGGTACGTGAACGGGATCCTGCGGGGACTGGGGCGGGAGCGCCCCTGGGAGCAGCCGGGATTTCTGGACGGGGCGCCCGGCTGGGTGCGGGTGTCGCTCCCCCGCTGGCTCTACCAGCGGTGGGTCCGCCGCTGGGGGGCCGCGCGGGCGGAAGCGTTCGCCCTCAGCCTGAATGAGCCTCCGAGGGCGGCTTTCCGCCTGACGGGCGCACAGGGGGGGGAAGAGACGCCCCCCGGGGAACCGTCCCCCCTGGTCCCCGGCGCCCGCCTGTCCCTGGACGAGGCTCCCCCCGAGGGGCGGGCGCATGTCCAGGACGAGGCCTCGCAGCTCATGCCGCATCTGTTCGGCCCGGCGGGGCCGGGGGGGAGGGTGTGGGACGCCTGCGCGGCCCCGGGCGGCAAAACGGCCGTTCTCGGGGGAATCTTCGACCGGGTGGTCTCGAGCGACGTCAGCCCCGCTCGGGTACGCCGCATGCTGGAGCTTCTGCACGCGCAGGGGCTGGAACCGGGAGGGGTGATCGTGGCCGACGCCGCGGGGCCGGCCCCGTTCGGGGTGGAGTTCGACGCGGTGCTCGCGGACGTCCCCTGCTCCGGGCTGGGCACCCTCAGGCGGAACCCGGAAATCAAATGGAACTTCAGGCCGGAGGAGTTCGCGGCGCTCGGGCGGGTGCAGGCCGGAATCCTCCGGAGCGTTTCGGAATCGGTGGCGCCGGGGGGACGTCTGCTCTACTCCACCTGCTCGACCGAGCCGGAGGAAAACGAGAGGGTGGTGGAGGATTTCCTCGGCGCCCATCCCGGTTTCCGCATCGAGGAGCCCCGCTACCCCGAGGGGGTGGCGGCCTGGGTGGGAGCGGACGGCTGCGTGCGCACCTTTCCCACGACCCGGCGCTGGGACGGGTTTTTCGCCGCGCTGCTGCGGCGGTGGAGCTGAGCGGGCCGGAAAAAGGACAAGTGTCTTTATCGCAAGGTTTTAGAAGGCTGATGCCTTGCATCCGGCCGGTCGCTGTGCTACCCTTGACCGAATCGGTGCGTGGTGGCGGGGCGGAATCGGCCCGACCGCTGCCACGGCCGACCATAAAGGCGGGCATCCTTGGATCGAATCATTGAAATCGCACCATCGATATTGTCGGCCGACTTCGCCCAACTGGCCGGGGAGATCGGCAAGATAGAGCGGGGGGGGGCGGACGTGGTCCATCTGGATGTGATGGACGGCTGTTTCGTTCCCAACATGACCATCGGGCCGCCCGTCGTGGCCTCCATCCGCGGATGCACCCGGCTGCCGCTGGATGCCCACCTGATGATGCAGCGGCCGGACCGCTTCCTGGACGCGTTCCTCGACGCGGGGGTCGACTGGCTCTCGGTTCATGTCGAGGCGGACGCGCACCTGGATCGGACCCTCAACCACATCCGCAGCCGGGGGGCCCGTCCCGGCATCGCCCTGAATCCGGCGACACCGCTCGCGCTGCTCGAAGAGGCGCTGCCGCTCGCCGACTTCGTGCTGGTGATGACGGTCAACCCCGGGTTCGGCGGGCAGAAGTTCATCCCCTCGATGCTGAAAAAAATCGATCGACTGCGGGAAATGATCGTATCCAAGGGGTACCGGACGCGCATCGAGGTGGACGGCGGCATCGGCCCGGACAACCTGGGTGAGGTCCTCGAGGCGGGGGCCGACATCATCGTTGCCGGTTCCGCGATTTTCGGTTTTCCGGGCGGCGCCTCCGCGGCAGTGGCGGAGATGAAGAGAATCGCCGCCGGGGGGCACAAAGGGGGCGCCGGGCGCCCCGGGTAAGAGAGGCGGCCGGCCGATTGGGAGGCGATTTGGGGATGAGATTTATCGTACGCTGTGTCGTGACGCTCGCGCTGCTCGCAGGGATGGTGGGCTGCAGCCAGAAGAGTGCCCGGCTGCAGAAGGGGGTCGTCCCCCCCGACCAGAACCTGTTCGACACCGGGAGCGACTACCTCCGGAAGGGGCAGTACATCAAATCGAGGCTGGCGTTCCAGACCCTCCTCAATACCTATCCCGACAGCGACGTCGCGGCCGAGGCCTATTTCGCGATGGGCGACTCCTTCTACGAGGAGGGGGGGACGGAAAACCTGCTGCAGGCCGAGGACCAGTACAAGAACTTCATCGTGTTCTACCCGCAGCACCCGCGCGCGGTGGACGCCCAGCTGAAGATCATCTCCGCCAACTACAAGCTGATCAACACCCCCGACCGCGACCAGCAGTACACGCGCCGCACGCTCGACGAGATCGCGCAGTTCGAGCGCCGTTTCGGCGACAGCGACTACCTTCCCATCGTGCGCCAGTGGCGCAGCACGGTGGAGGACGTGCTGGCGCGGGGCGATTACGGCATCGGGAAATTCTACGCCGACAGGGGCAACGTGCTGGGGGCCGTCGGGCGTTACCAGGAGATCGTGGAGAAATACCCCGATTACGCCGAACTGGACGTGGTGCTCTACAACCTCGGCCAGATTTACGAACGGTCCCGCAGCGAGAAGGACCACGAGAAAGCGAAGGAATACTACGGCGAGATCGCGCGCGGGTTCCCCTTCAGCCCGCATTACAGCGAGGCGGTGGAACGCCTCGGCACGCTCGGGGCGGAGGTCCCGGAGGTCGACACGGAAACGGCGTCCCGGCACCGGGCGAACCTGAAGGAGCCGGAGGGCTTCTCGCCGCTCAAGCCGCTGGTCGACTTCGGCAAGGCGCTCGGGTTCGTGCCTCCCCCGGACCAGTACGAGGTGGCGCAGAGGGCGGTCGAGGCCGAAAAGGCGCGCGAGGCCAAACTGGCCGCGGCGGAGGCCAAGGCGGCGGGAGACGATATCCTGATCGAAACGGAGATCCGCAGGAGCGCCTCGGGCAATGCCGCGGGCGGGGGGGCCGAAGGGGCCCCATCGGCCGGCTCCGGGTCGGAGGCGGAGCGGGAAAAGGCCAGCAGCCGCTATAAACGGAAACAGGACTAGGGGTCCACAACCCGGGACGGAATCGATGACGCTCAGACTGCTGGTGGCCGATGACAGCGTGACGATACAGAAAATGGTGCGCCTCGCCTTCGGCGCCGAGGATGCGGAGGTGGAGGCGGTATCGAGCGGCGAGGCCGCCCTGGAAGCGCTCCGGCGCTTCCGGCCCGACATCGTGCTGGCCGATGCGCTCATGCCGGGGATCGGCGGGTACGAGCTGTGCGAGCGCATCAGGGAGGAGCCGGAATTCAGCCGCCTCCCGGTGATCCTCCTCTCGGGCACCTTCGAACCCTTCGACCCGCAGGAGGCGGAGCGGGTGGGCGCCGACGGACACCTGTGCAAGCCCTTCGACACCTCCGAGCTGATCGACAGGGTGCACTCCCTGGCCGGCGCCGCGGCCCCGTCATCGGGAGCGGCGCAGTCGGACACGTCCCTCGCGGAGGCGCG
>JAFGSS010000163.1 GCA_016934555.1 Acidobacteriota bacterium
CCAGCTCCCCACGAAGCGGTGCGGAACGTCCTGGGAGGAAAGGCTGCGGGTGATCCTGGGGTCCACGATATCCAGGTTGTCCCTGGAGTTGTCGGCGTCCGAGATCGACTTCGAGAAGGTATAGGCGAGCTGGAACGTGATCCCCCCGCCGTAGGTCTTCTGCAGCTGGGCTTCGAAGGCGTTGTAGTTGGAGTACCCGATCGAGGCGAACTCGTCCAGGCCCAGCAGGATGTCGGTGTTGACCCGCCGGGCGTTGGTGTTGGAGCTGCTGGTGGTCGGGGTGGGGATATCGAGCCCTTCAGGCGCCGGGATGAAGGTGCCGTAGGCGTAGTTGATCTGCCGCTCGGCGTAGAGCTTCACCCCCCGGTTCCCCACGTAGCTCAGGCTCATGAGGTAGTTGTCCCAGAGCTTGCGCTCGATCGTGAAGTTGTACTGGTAGGTGTAGGGAGTCCGGATCTTCGGGTCGATCGGCCGCGCGAGCTGCGTGAGCGGCGCGGAGACCTCGACCGGCCCGGTCATGTTGGCGAACGGGTTCGGCAGGGCCGGAAGATCGGGCTCCTCGACGTAGTAGCCGGAACCGTATTCCGGGTAGGGATCGGGCGCGAACGGGTCGGCCAACGTCCCGCTCGACGGCTCGTAGTAGGCTTCCGACTTGCTGTAGCCGGTGGCTGTCAACTGCTGCAGAGCGGTGTCGCCGATGATGGCGCCGTAGTAAATGCCGAAGCCGGTCCGGATGACGGTCTTCTCATCCCCGAACAGGCGTCCCAGCAGACCTCCGCTCGCTTTCGGCGTGTAGGCCAGGCCGAAGCGGGGGGCCCAGTTGTTCATGTCGCGGTTGACGCCGCTGCGCGGCACCGTCCCGCCCAGCACCGGGTCGGGGTCGCCGATGTACACGAGGCCGTTCGGCGCCGTCCCCCCTTCCGGGAGGACGATGGGGGTGCCGTCCATCTGGGTCAGCTCTCCCGAAGCCAGCAGCTCCGAGGTCACCCCGGGCCTGTAGAAGGTCATCCGGTCGTACTTGTCGGTGATGGGGGAGCTGTACTCGTAGCGCAGGCCGAGGTTCATCGTCAGCCCGCGGGCCACCTTCCAGGTATCCTGGGCGAAGAACGAGACGATGTGCTGGCGGAAATCGCGCAGCCCGTTCGACCCGTACTGCTGCCACGCCGTGGAGGTGCCGATCATGAAGTCGGCAAGGTCGTCGCCGGTCGAGTTTCCGCCCCACTCGCTCGAGAAGGCCAGGATCCCCTGGTTGATGAACATGAAGAGCTGATCGCCCCGGTACTTGGTCCCGTCGAACCCGAATTTGAAGCGGTGGTTCCCCTTCGTCCAGCTGAGTCCCTCCTGGATCTGGAAGTTCTCGGTCACGCGGGTCTGGGGCCCCTGGATGGAGTTGCCCAGGAAGAGGTTTCTTTCATAGAGCCAGATGTACGGGGGACCGGCCAGAGACGGGTCGACCACGAAATCGGCCTCGAAACCGATGTCGGCCGGGGAATCAGTGTTCACTGGCGCCACCCCGGGCTGGTTGTTCCGGGCATAGGCCAGCAGGAGAGAGTTGGCCACGTTGGCGTTGAAAAAATGGGTGTCGCGCACGATGTAATTGGTCGTACGGCGCTTGTCCGCCGCCGGGAACCCGGGCACGTCGGCCCCGCCGAAGGCGAAGGGGGATTCCACGCTGGAATCATAGATGTTCGAGCTGAAGCTCAGCATGTTCTTGTTGGAGATCTGGTGATCGATCCGGAAGGTCACGTAGGTATTGTCCGTAATCTCATCGGCGCCCACGCTGGTGCTCCCGGTTTCGTCCCCGACGGGGAAAAAGTCCAGGTAGTACTGCGCGATGGGGGAAATGCGGTTGGATGGGATCACGTTCCCGGGAAAGGGCTCTCCCGTGGCCGGGTCGATCAGGTCGTAGCCCAGCCCGCTGAAATCGCCCTGCCGCTCCGCCTGGTTGGGGAGCCCGGTCACGACCCGCGTGTCGCCGATCAACTGGCGCCGCATCTCGTAATCGACGAAGAAGAAGGTGCGGTTATTCCCGTTGTAGATGCCGGGGAGCCAGACGGGGCCGCCGAAATTGCCCCCGATATCCTTGCGCTCGAACCTGCGGCGTTCCTCGTCGAAGTATCTCTTGGACGACAGGACCGTGGGACGCCAGAAGGCGCGAGCGTTCCCGTGGTACTCGTTGGTCCCGCTCTTGGTCACCACGTTGATGATGGAGCCGGAGTTGCGGCCGAACTCGGCCTCGAAGTTGGAGGAGAGGATGCGGAACTCCTGCAGGGCGTCGGGGCGCGGCTGGGCCCCGGTCGATCCGCCCACGGCGATTTCGTTGTTGTTCGACCCGTCGAGCATGACGTTGTTTTCCACGCCCCGGCCGCCGTTGACGCTCATCCCCAGCCCCTGCCCGAAGGTGCTGAGGTTGGGGTTGTTCGCAGGAGCCACCCCGGGCTGGAGGTAAGCCAGGTCGAGCACGTTGCGGCCGTCGAGCGGCAACCCCTCGAGGCGGGTGTTTTCCACCGTCGTGCCCAGGGTGGCGCTTTCGGTCTCGATCAGGATCTGGGCGCCGCTGACGGTGATCACCTGCGACATGCCGGCGACACTGAGCTTGATGGGGATCACCAGGGAGCGGTTGGGCTCGAGCTTCACGTTGCGCATCCGGGTCTCGGAAAACCCGGGAGCCACCGCGATGATCTCGTATACGGACGGCTCGACCTCGAGGAACCGATAGTCCCCGTTATCGTTCGAGATCACGGTCTGAACCGTCATGGCCTTGTCGCGGTCGATCAGCTGGATCGTCGCGTTCGGGACCACGGCCTCCGTCTGGTCGTGCACCGAGCCTCCGATCGTCCCGCGGGTCCCCTGTGCGCACAATACCCCGAGCGACAGGACGGCGCACAGAAAGAGCGCCACGCTGCTTCTAAGACATACGCGAACCATTCGATTGGTCATACACACCCTCCTCGCAGTTCATCTGTGCGTACCGGCCGAACGCGGGGGTCCGGTCCGGGGTGATCCATCCTCAAAAACCCAGTTTGGCTGCATTGTAATCCCGCTTTGGCACCCTTGGCAATGTAATCGTGCGCCCGGGCCGGCCCACCCTGACTTATCGACCGATTGCGGCGGCGCCTTCTCGGATTTACAATAGGGGCATGAAAATCAAAATCGGGATCAGTTCCTGCCTGCTGGGAAACCAGGTCCGCTACGACGGGGGGCACAAGCTGGACCGCTTCCTCACCGAAACGCTGGGCCAATACGTCGACTATATCCCCGTCTGCCCCGAGGTCGAGTGCGGCATGCCCGTGCCGCGGGAGTCGATGCGGCTCGAGGGGGAGATCGAAGCCCCGCGCCTCGTCACCCACCGCACCCGGGAAGACAAGACCGGGCAGATGCTGGCCTGGGCCGACCGGCGGGTGGCGGAGCTCGAAAAGGAGGAGCTGATGGGCTTCATCTTCAAGAGCGACTCCCCCAGCAGCGGGATGGAACGGGTCAAGGTCTATGACGACAAGGGGATGTCGGTGCGCAAGGGGGTCGGGCTCTTCGCCCGCCGCTTCATGGAGCACTTCCCCCTCCTGCCGGTCGAGGAGGAGGGGAGGCTGCACGACCCGGGGCTGCGCGAGAATTTCATCGAGCGCCTCTTCGCCCTGGCCCGCTGGCGCGCCTTCGTCGGGTCGAAACCCGACCGGGGCGGGCTGGTGGAGTTTCACGCGCGGCACAAGCTGCTGATCCTGGCCCACAGCACGCGCCACTACCAGGAAATGGGGCGCCGGGTCGCGGGCGCGAAGGGGGTCCCTTTCCCGGAGCTCCTGGCCGACTACCAGCGGCTGCTGATGGAGGCGCTGAAACTGCGGGCCACCCCGAAAAAGAACACCAACGTGCTGATGCACATGGCCGGGTATTTCAAAAAGAGGCTGACGCCGGATGAAAAGGCGGAACTCGGGGAGATCCTCGACCTCTACCGCAGGGAGCAGATCCCGCTCGTGGTCCCGGTCACCCTGATCCGGCATTACGTGCGCAAATACGACGAGGCCTATCTCCGGGACCAGGTGTACCTGAACCCGCACCCGGCAGAACTGCGGCTGCGCAACCACGTGTAAGGGATTCCGGGGGCGGACGCGTGCCCGAAAGGGAACCGATGTCGGAAAGAGCGGGGAGGATGAAGAGCCGGCGGTGGACCGTCCCCCTCGGCAATTCCTTCGGGATCGCCGCCCGCACGCTCTGGGCGCACAAGCTCCGGTCGGCGCTCACGATCTTCGGCATCGTCATCGGGATCGCCGCCGTCGTCCTGATCGGCGCGACCCTCGCGGTCATCCGCGACATCGCCGCCAGGAGCACGGCCCAGGCCATCGGCGCGGACGCCTACACCATTTCCCGCGTCGCCGCCTCCGGCCGGCTGAGCCGCAGGGAGCTGGCCGACAAGCTGCGGCGGAACCCGGAGCTCTACCGGCGCGAGGCCGAGGCGCTGGTGCGGCGGGCGAGGGAAGACGCCCGCGCGGCCCCGGGGCTGGGGGCCGTCGCCGACGTCAGGGCGGGCAACCGGACCTTCCTCTCCGCCTCCATCAACGGGTCCACCCCCGAAATCCAGTCGATCCGCAACATCGAACTCGGCTCGGGACGGTTCTTCACCGAGGCGGAAAGCCGGCGCTCGGCCCCCGTCATCGTCATCGGGCAGGACCTGGTCGACGAACTCTTCCCCACCCGCGACCCGATCGGCAGGAGCCTCCGGATCCGGGGGCGTGCGCTCGAGGTCATCGGAGTCCAGAAAAAGCAGGGGGCCAGTTTCGGCTCCTCCCTCGACCGGGTCGCCTACATGCCGATCGGGGCCTTCGAGAAGATATGGGGGAGCCGGCGCTCGGTCACCGTCTACCTGCAGCCCCGCGACCCGGCCGCCCTCGAAGAGTCGCTCGAGCGGTCGCGCGTGGCCCTGCGCCTCATGCGGCGCCTGCGGCCGGGGGAGCCCGACGATTTCGACATCCTGGTTCCCGAGGCCGACCGCGACTTCCTCCTCCGCATCATCGGCATCGTCGGGGTCGCCGTCATCCCCATCAGTTCGCTCGCGCTCCTGGTGGCCGGCATCGTCGTCATGAACATGATGCTGGTGAGCGTGACCGAGCGGACGCGCGAGATCGGGGTGCGCAAGTCCCTGGGGGCGCGCAACCGCGACATCTTCGCCGAGATCCTGTTCGAATCGGCCATCCTCACCGCCCTCGGCGGCGCCGCGGGGCTCGCCCTCGCCCTCGTCGGGGCGCTCGGGCTGGCGCGGGCGTTCGGCGAGAGCGTGAGCGTCTCCGGCGCCTACGCGGCGCTGGCGATCGGGATCTCCGTCCTGATCGGGTGCGGCGCCGGTTTCTTCCCCGCCTGGATCGCGTCCCGGATGACGCCGGTGGAGGCGCTGCGCCATGAGAACTGACCCGCGCCCCGCCCGGTTCAACCGCGAAAACCTCGACTTCGCTCTCGCGAACATCCTGGCGTTCAAATTCCGCTCCCTGCTGACCATCCTCGGCATCATCGTCGGGATCGTCACCGTGGTCCTGGTCGCATCGGTCCTGGTGGGGGTGCGGCGCAACATCGCGTTGCTGTTCCAGGAATTCGGCCCGGACAACATCTTCGCCTACCACCTCAACGGAGACCCTGGCAATCCCACCATCAAGCCGGAGGAGCTGACGCGCAAACCCCTCCGGACGGAGTTTGCGCGCCTGCTTCCGGAGGCCTGCCCCTCACTCGAGGACGCCGCGGCCCAGGTCCTGGTGCCGAACCTGGTCGGCGGCCGGGCCGTCACGGCGCGGTACCGCGGAATCGAAAACACCAATATCCAGCTGCAGGGAGCCACCTGGAACTTCGCCCGGGTCACCAACGCGGAGCTGGAGTCGGGCCGCGCCTACACCCGGGAGGAGGAGAGGCGGCGCGCGAAGGTGTGCCTCCTGGGGGCCAACGTCGCCGTCTCCCTCTTCCCCGGCGGCGACGCCTTGGGGAAAAGCATCCGGGTCGATGGCGTCCTCTACACCGTGACCGGCGTGTTCCCGAAGCGCAAGGGGGGGTTTTTGGGGGAGAACCGTCAGGACAACGTGGTCATGGTCCCGCTCAAAATCGTGGAGATGCGCTACCCCGACCTCGAAACGGTGGTCCTCTACTGCCAGGCCCGGCCCGGGGCGCGCGCCGCCGCCTTCGACGAGGTGGAGGGGGAACTTCGCCGGCTGCGCGGACTGGGCGCCGACGAGGAATCGGACTTCACCCTCAGCACCGCCGATTCGATCATCGGGCAGATCGACCGGATCACGCTGCTGGTGCAGACCGGCACGCTGGCGATCTCCGGGCTGGGGCTCCTGGTCGGGGGGGTCGGGGTCATGAACATCATGCTGATGTCGGTCACCCAGCGGACGCGCGAAATCGGCGTGCGCAAGGCGGTGGGGGCCCGCCGCCGGGACATCGTCTGGCAGTTTCTGCTCGAGGCGGCGCTGCTTACCACCATCGGGGGGCTGCTGGGGGTCCTCATCGCCGGCCTCCTCGGCCTCGTCCTGTCCTGGTTCGTCCCCAACCTGCCGGCGGTCCCCCCCGCCTGGGCCGTGGGCTCGGGCCTGGGGGTCTCCACGGGCGTCGGCATCCTCTTCGGCCTGTGGCCTGCGGTGAAGGCCGCGCGCCTCGACCCCGTGGACGCGCTGCGATACGAGTGACTTCTGCACCGGGGGGTGTGATATCCTGCCCGCCCGCCGGCCGGGCAGAGGAAGGAGTCGCCATGGACGTGGATGTTTTCGTCACCCAACCGATCCCGCAACCGGGCCTGGACCTGCTCGCGCGGGCGCACCCCGGCTTCCGCATCAACACCGAAGAGCGCGTCCTCGAGCACTCGGAACTGCTCGAGCGGGTCCGGGGGGCGGCGGGGATCCTGGCCCTCTTGACCGACCGGGTCGACGCCGAAGTGCTCGACGCGGCGGGTCCGCAGCTCCGGATCGTGGCCAACATGGCCGCGGGCTTTGACAACATCGACCTCCGGGAGGCGTCCGCGCGCGGCGTGATGGTCACCAACACCCCCGGGGTCCTGACCGACGCCACGGCCGACCTGGCCTGGGCCCTCCTTTTCGCCGTGGCCCGCCGCGTCCCGGAAGCGGAGCGGTTTCTGCGCGCCGGGCGCTTCCGCTGCTGGGGCCCCCTCCTCTTCCTCGGCGCGGACGTCACCGGCCGCACCCTGGGGGTCGTCGGCGCCGGCCGGATCGGGAGCGCCGTGGCCCGCCGCGCGCGCGGCTTCGACATGAAGGTACTCTACTGCAACCGCTCCCCGCGCCCGGGGCTCGAGACCGGACTGGGCGTGCGCAAGGTCCCGCTGGAAGAGCTGCTGGGGGAGGCTGATTTCGTCTCGCTCCACCTCCCGCTGACGCCGGAAACCCGGCACCTCATCGACGCCCGCGCCCTGGCCCTGATGAAGCCGACGGCGTTTCTCGTCAACACCGGCCGCGGGCCGCTCGTGGACGAAGCGGCGCTCGTCGAGGCGCTCGCGGCGGGACGCCTCGCCGGGGCGGCGCTCGACGTCTTCGAACGGGAGCCGGAGGTGCACCCGGGCCTTCTCGCCCGGGACGACGTCGTCCTCACCCCCCACATCGGGAGCGCGACCACCTCCGCCCGCGCGCGGATGGCGGTGATGGCGGCCGGGAACCTCGTCGCCGGCCTCCGGGGGGAAAGGCCCCCCAACCTGCTCGGTGGGGAAACCTGGGAGAAGAAACGGCCACGGGAGTGAGGGGGCTTCAGGGATGGGTGTAGAGAACCGCCCGCTCCCCCTTCTCGCGCACCAGCCGGTCGAAGTGCGCCACGATCCTGTCCCGGCGCGCCATGAGCCCGTCGATTTCGAGGCCGGTGAGCCACTGCCCGGCCCGGGCTTCGACCTCGGCGCGTCGGAGCTCCCGCAGCCTCTCCAGGAGCCGCCGTTCGCAGCGGACGAGGTTTGCGGGGGTGCGCAGGGTGGTGTAGAGCCGGAAGGCCCGGCTGAAATCGATCATCCAGACGTGCCACTCCTTCGAATAGAGGATGTTGCCCAGGTTCCGGTCGGTGTCGTAGACCCATTCGGAAAAAACCGCCATCTTGAACATCCGCCGGTTCCAGTCGGCCGGGTCCGGGGGGGGGATGCGGTCGCGCCGCCTCTTTTCCTCGTCCATGACCACCGGCAGCCACCAGCTCAACGACCCTACTTTCTGCTTCCACCGGCGCTCGACCGTCACCGGCATCATGTCCCCCAGGCCGAGCAGCCGGGCCAGTTCGTAGGCGGCGACGTTGTATTTCCAGGAATCGCGGAAATTCATCTCCGTCTTGCCGTCGTCGAAGCGCTTGAAGGGCGTGGCCTCGTCGACCGGCTGGAAGGAGGCGTCGTGCTCCCGCCCCCCCTTGCGGAGGGTGAAACGGTAGGGGCTGGTGGTCCCCTTCCCGGTCTGAATCGCCCGCACCACCTCTCCCGTCAGGAGGAAATCGCGCATCTCCTCCTCGGTGAGTTCCGCGCCGCTTTCCGCGCCGGGCGCGGAGGCGGCGGGGAGCAGCGCCAGAACCAGCAGCAACAGGCACCGGGTCAGGTCCATAGGCTCACCTCCGGGGACAGGCCCCGACTCTTATGTATAGGGGTTGAACGGCGGCTCCGCAACCACCGATTCGATCAGCCTCCGGGCCGACGCCTCCTGGCCGTCGTCCCCGGAAACGGCGAGCCACACGGCCCCTTCGGCGCCGCACACCCCGCCGCCGGCCGCGATTTCGGCCACGCACCCCGTAAGCTGCCCGATCGCATCCAGCTCGGTGAGGATTTCGCCCGGGACCGGAAGGAGGCGCGGCCCCCGCCCCGCAGGAGGGTTCATTCTCAGGGCCATTGCATCCAGGTCGCCCACAACACGCTTTTCCACCCCCACCGGCAGGATCAGGCGCGCGCGCCCGCCCGCGGCCGCCCCGAGGGCGGCAAGGATCGTCCCCCCCCGGGGATCGCCGACCAGCACGGCCGCGCGCCGGGCGGCGAGATCGACCGCGTTGGCCCCCTTGAGGATGACGTCCCCCGGCTCGAGCCTGTCGGCGATGTCGAAGATCGTTTTCCCCTTCTGCCAGGCTCCCCTGAAGAAAACCACGTCCCCCGGGAACCGGCTCCGGTCCGGGAGCGGGCCCGAATCCCCCCCCGGCCGCGAGTTCGGCAGGATGATGCCGCGGAAGAAGAGGTTGCGGGCGAACCCTTCGGCCTGCCCGAGCGGCTGCAGCAGCTCCTCGGCCACGTACCCGTTGGTGGTGCCCGCCACGATCACCACCGTCCCCGACTCGAGCGCCGAGCGGACGGCCTCGTGGGCGGCCACGGCCCGTGCGATCAGCCGCTTGCCGGCCGCCGGGGTCAGGATGCACTGAAACATGGCTGCAACCTCCCGCGAAAAAGACGCCTCGCCCTTGCCGGCCGCCGTCTACTTCCTCATCCGGTTCATGAGAAAGGCTTCGATGTTGAAGGTGGCGCCGTGGGCCAGGAGCGGCTGCCCGCCCGCGGCGTAGACCACCTGCCCGGTGACGTAGTCGCTCAGCCCGGAAGCCAGGAAGAGGGCGGGGCCGGCGATGTCGTCGGGGCGCCCCACCCGCTCGAGCGGGACCTCCTTCTTCGCGATGGCGTCGAAGAGCGCCTCCCGCTCCGGGCCGGCGGGCACCAGCGCGTCCCAGAAGGTGGTGTCCACCGGGCCGGGGACGATGGCGTTCACGAAGATCCGCTGCGGGGCCAGCTCGAAGGCCAGGTTGGTCGACAGCCCCAGCACCCCCGCCTTGGCCGTGTGATAATGCAGGACCGAAACGCACGGGCTCACCGCCCCCATGGAGGAGACGAAGAGAATCTTCCCGTACCCGGATTTCTTCATGTGGGGGAGCACCGACATCGTGACCAGGAAGGGGCCCTTCAGGTTCAGGTCCACGACCCGGTCCCACTCCGCCTCGGTGATGTTGTCGGAGTTGCCGCGCCCCGCCGTCCCCGGGACGCCGCCGGCGTTGTTGACCAGGATGTCGATCTTCCCGAATTCCCGGATGGCGGCCGCCGTCATCGCCTCGATTTCGTCGCCGCGGGTGATGTCGGCTTTGCAGGCGAGCGCCCGGCGCCCCCGCGCCCGGATTTCGCCCGCCACCCGCTCGCAGGCAGCCTGGTCGAGATCGTTGATGACGAGATCGCACCCCTCGTCGGCGAACCGGTGCGCGATTCCCCTGCCCATCCCGTTGGCGCTCCCCGTGACCAGGGCGACCCTGTTCTCCAGAAGCATCTGTACCCTCCCCGATTCAGCGCAAGCCGGGCCGCGGCGGACTCCGCGCCCCCGGATCACTTAGGTGAAGACATCATTTTGGCACCTGTGATAAGGTGGTGCCCGCTCATAGTGCCGGTTGCAGAAGCTCTCATAACATACAACAGAAGCCGCCCCGGGCGCTCGCTCTTTAAGGAGGAAATCCCATGCAGAACCCTAAAATGTTCATCGGCGGGGAGTGGGTCGACGCCCTTTCGGGCAAGACCTTCACCACCCTGAACCCCTCCACCGGCGAGGAAATCGGCCGGGTCCCGCTCGCGGACGCGGCGGACGTGGACCGGGCCGTCAAGGCCGCCCGGGCCGCCTTCCCGGCATGGTCCAGAAAAACCCAGGCGGAGCGCTCGAAGGCCCTGGTCCGGGTCGCCGCCCTCATCCGGGAACACGCCGAGGAACTGGCGCTCATGGAGGGGATGGAGCACGGGACCCCTTACCGGGACGCGTTCGGGGTGGCGATGGGGGCCGCGGACAAATTCGAGTATTGCGCCGGGACGGCGCCGACGCTGATGGGGCAGCACATCCCGGTCAAGGACGGGACGCTTTCCTACCTGCAGCGGGAGCCGGCGGGGGTGGTGGGCTTCATCATCCCCTGGAACCTCCCCACGATCATGACGGCCGTCAAGCTCGCGCCCGCCTTGGCCGTCGGCAACACCTGCGTGCTCAAACCCCCCAGCATCAACTCGATGATCGGGCTGAAGTTCGCCGAGATCTTCGCCCAGTCCGCCCTGCCGCCCGGAGCCGTCAACATCATCACCGGCCCGGGCGGGAGCGCCGGCACGGCCCTGGTCACCCACCCCGGGGTCGACATGATCGGGTTCACCGGCAGCAGCGAATCGGGCAAGCGGATCCTGGCCGACGCCGCCGGGACCTGCAAGAAGTGCGTGATGGAGCTCGGGGGGAACAACCCCGTCATCATCATGGAGGACGCCGACCTCGACGCCTCGCTCAAGGTCCTCGGCTGGCGGCAGTTCAACAACAGCGGGCAGCACTGCTCGGGACCAGGCCGGTACTACGTCCACGAGAAGGTGTACGACGCCTTCATCGAGAAATATGTCGCCTACGCCGGGGCCGTCGCGGTCGGCAACCCCGCCGACCGGAGCGTCACCATGGGCCCCCTCGTCAGCCGGGAGCACCAGGCCAAGGTGGAAGGCTACATCCGCAAGGGGGTGGAGGAGGGGGCGCGCCTCGTCTTCGGGGCGGACAAGCCGGCGGCGCTCGCCGGAGGGTTCTTCGTAATGCCCACAATCCTCGCCGACTGCACCCACGACATGACCGTCGCCCGGGAGGAGATCTTCGGTCCCGTGGCCGTCCTCCTGAAATACACCGACCGGGACGACATCGTGGCGCTGGCCAACGACTCCCCCTTCGGCCTGTGCGCCCACGTCTGGACGGGCGACATCGCCCGGGGAATGAAGCTGGTCAACGACCTGCACGTCGGGTCGGTCTTCATCAACTGCCAGATGCTGACCAACGAACAGCCCTGGGGGACCAGCATCAAGGAGAGCGGGATCGGCAAGGAGGGGAGCCTGCACGGCATGGCCGAGTTCACCGACCTCAAGCTGGTCTGCATTAATTACGATGTCTGAACCGGCAACAGCACGACAGGAGGGCCCATGGCACACGATTACAGGATTCTGATCGACGGGAAACTGGTCAAGCCGGTCCGGGGCGGGACCATGGAGATCATCAACCCGGCAGACAACACCGTCGTCGCCGTCGTCCCCAAATGCAGCGAGGAGGACGTCGAACTGGCGGTCGCGGCCGCCCGGAGGGCGCAACCGGGGTGGAAGGGCACCTATATCGGAGCCCGGAGCGAACTCCTCATCCGGCTCGCGGCCATCCTGCGCGAACACCAGGACGAACTGGTGCCGCTCGAGACGATGCAGTACGGCGGCCCGATCAGCAAGACCAGCCGCTTCGACATCCCCTTCGCCCCGGCGGAGCTGGAGTACATGGCCGGACTCGGCCGGAGCATGACGGGGCACACCATCAGCGCCGACCCGGACGCCCGGGTCATGACCGTGCGTGAGCCGATCGGGGTGGTGGGGCTGATCACCCCCTGGAACTTCCCCCTGGTCACCGCCGTCTCCAAGCTGGCGCCCGCCCTGATCTGTGGCAACACGGTGCTTTTGAAGCCCCCCTCCTGCGCCCCGCTGACGGTCCTGAAGCTGGGGGAATACGCCGTCGAGGCGGGCTTCCCCCCCGGCGTCGTCAACATCCTGGCCGGGCCCGGCTCCACCGTGGGGGAGGCGATCGTACGCCACCCCGGCGTGGACAAGATCAATTTCACCGGGGATTCCTTCGTGGGCAAGCGCATCCTCGAACTGGCCAGCCAGAAGGTCATGCCGGTCGGGGCCGAACTCGGGGGGAAGAACCCGATGATCGTGCTCGACGACGCCAACCTGGACGGGGCGGTGGAAGGCGCCGCCTACGCCGCCTTCTTCAACTCCGGGCAGAACTGCGGCTCCCCCAGCCGGTTCTACGTCGAGGCGGGGATCTACGACCGGTTCGTCGAGAAATTCGTGGCGGCGGCGGGCCGGATCACCGTCGGCAACCCGATGGACCCGGACACCATGATGGGCCCGCTCGCCTACAACGCCTGCCGCGACAACGCCGAGCGGCACATCGCGCGGGCGAAGGAGCAGGGGGCCAGAATCCTCCTCGGGGGGGAGCGCCCGAACACCCCCCAGACGAAGGACGGCGCCTTCGTCATGCCCACCATCTTCGAGGTCTACGATAATTCGATCGACCTGATGCAGGAGGAGATCTTCGCCCCCGTGGTCGGCGTCATGAAGGTCGGGAGCGCCGACGAGGCGGTCGAGCGCGCCAACGACAGCCGCTACGGCCTCTGCGCCTCGATCTGGACGAACGATTACCGGAAAGGGATGCTGCTCGTCGACCGGCTGAAGGTGGGGACCGCCTGGATCAACCAGCACCTGGCCATCGTCAGCGAAACCCCCTGGGGGGGGCAGAAGGAATCGGGCTGGACCAAGGAGAACTCCATCCTGGTGCTCGACGAATACACCTACCAGAAGCACGTGTGGATCCACCTGTCGGAAACGCCCAATACCTTCTGGAAAGAACAGATAGCCCTGGACTGACACTCCCTGCATTGAAAGGGGAGGTCGCGCGCGATACCATCACTGGAGGGAGGCGACCGAATGCAAAGCGTATTTTCCAGCCCCAACCCCATTCTTTTCGGCCCCGGTTCGGCCGAGCTGACGGGAGAAAAACTCAAGGGCCTCGGCTGCACGAAGGTCCTGGTGGTCTACGACCCGGGAATCCGGGATGCCGGGATCGCCGATAAAATCGTCGGCATCATCGAAGCCGCGGGAATCGAGGTCGTCCGCTTCGATCGCGTCGAAGCCGACCCCCCGGACTGGATGGTGGAGGAGGCCGGGGCCCTCGGCGTGCGGGAGCAGGTCGACGGCGTGGTCGGTTTGGGAGGGGGAAGCTCGCTCGACACGGCGAAAGGGGCAAAGCTCCTCCTGACCAACCCCCCGCCCATCAGCCAGTATTTCGGGCGCGAAGGGGTCGTCACCCGGCCCAGCAAGCCGCTGGTCGTCATCCCCACCACGGCGGGGACGGGGAGCGAAACGACCCCCGGGGGGGTGATCACCGATACGAAGAAGGGGATCAAGACCAACATCGCGGGGGTGGGGTGCCGGATCGACCTCGGCATCGTGGACCCCGAACTGACCGTCGGCCTC
This sequence comes from Acidobacteriota bacterium, assembly GCA_016934555.1. GTDB lineage: Bacteria > Acidobacteriota > UBA6911 > UBA6911 > UBA6911 > UBA6911. Next base: position 13,976 of record JAFGSS010000163.1, read on the forward strand.
CCCCCGGCCGTCACCGCCGCGACCGGTATGGACGCCCTCTGCCACGCGGTCGAGTCGTACACCTCGGCGCTGTCGAACAGCTTCGCCGAGATCACCGCGCGGGAAGCGATCCGGCTGGTCGGCAAATACCTGGTCCGGGCCTATGAAAACGGATCCGACATGGAGGCGCGCGAGGGGATGATGCTGGCCTCCACCCTGGGGGGGATGTCGATGTCCGGCCCCCTGTGCCACCTGGCCCACGATATCGGCAAGACCCTGGGGGCGAAATTTCACGTGCCGCACGGCAACGGCTGCGCCTCCTGCCTGCCGCAGGTCCTGGAAGCGGTCGCCGAGGCCGTGCCCGAAAGGGTCCGCTATGTCGCCGAGTGCCTCGGGGCCGAGATCCCGGCCGGCGCCTCCGCCGGGGAAATCGGGGCGGCGGCGCGCGCGACGGTCCAGGCCCTCATGAAGCGGATCGAACTCCCGAACCTCAGGTCGTTCGGCCTCAGGAAGGAAGAGATCCTGGCCGTGGTGCCGGAAGGGGTCGAGATGATGCAGCAGGGGCTCACCCGGCTCTTCGGGCGGGGGACCTCGCCGGTGCCGGCCACACGGGAACGGGTGACGGACATCGTCTCCCGGGCCTACGACGAAAACTGAAGAGGGGAAAAATGGCAGAAAAGGCGGGATTGGATATGTCCACCAACGAAACCGGGGTCGACCCCGAGGAAATCCGCAAGGTCCAGGTCCTCACCCCCAGGCTCCAGAAACTTAAGCGGGAGTGGGAGGAGGCCGAACCGCAGGTCTACGTGGACGACACCCTCCTGTTCACCGAGTCGTGGCGGGAGACCGAGGGGCTCCCGCTGGACATCCGCTGGGCGAAGGCGCTCGAGAAGCGGCTGCTCGAATGCCCCGTCGTCATCCGGGACGGGGAAATCGTGGTGGGATCGCTGACCAAGTTCATCCGGGGCAACGGCACCCTCTGCGCCATGAAGCCGCGCGAAATCCTGGAAATGTGCGAGAAGGGGAAATTCGCCCGCAAGACGAGTGACACCGAGTCGACGAAGATCACGCCCGAGGACCTCGCGGCGCTGCGGGCGGACGCCGAGTACTGGATCGAGCACATCCCCCAGGTCAGCACCGTCAACGCCGCCCTCGAGTACGACATGGGGCCCGGCGTGTTCGACCTCCTGTTCGACACCGGGTGCGTGTTCGAGGGGCGCGGGGTCCGCTACAAGATGGACCGCGGCCTGTTCCAGAATTACAGCGCCTACGGCGGGGGGGTGGCCCAGGTCAGCGCCCGATGCATCGAGGTGGGGCTCAACCACGTCATCGACCTGTGCCGGAAGGAGCGCGAGCGGATGATGCTCGAGGGGGACGAGCGCTCCCACGGCTCGGCCCAGTTTTTGCGTAAGTACTGGCTGCTCGAGGCCTGCATCCTCTCCTGCCGCGCCTTCATCAGGTACGCCGAGCGGCACGCGTGGCTCGCGCGCTCCGAGGCAGCGAAGGAAACGCGGGGCTGGCGCAAGGCGGAACTGCTGCGCATCGCCGAGGCGTGCGAACGCTGCCCGGCCGAACCGCCGCGCGACTTCTTCGAGGCGGTCCAGTGCGTGCGCCTCTACCACCTGGTCTGCTGGAAGGAGAGCTCCGACCGCCCCGAGGTCCCGATCGGGCGGCTCGACCAGATCCTCAACCCCTACTACGTGAAGGACAAGGCCGAGGGGAAGATCACGCCCCAGGGGGCGGCCGAACTCCTCGGCGCCCTCTGGCTGAAGATCCGCGAGTGCGAGAACCTGGTGACCATCCCCCGCTCCCAGCGGGCGGCCCCCGGCTCGCTCCTCCCCAACATCACCCTGTGCGGGGTGGACGCCGAGGGGCGCGACCTCACCAACGAGGTCTCCTGGCTGGTCCTGGAGGCGATGGCGCAAGTCAAGCTCTCCGAGCCCGCCATCTACATCCGCTACAACCCCAACATGGACCCGCGCTTCCTCCTGCACGCCCTGCGCTGCAATGTCGAGTTCGGCGGGGGCAACCCCGCCTTCCTCAACGACGCGTTGGGGACCCAGCGCTATCTCGACCGGGGGGTCCCGATCACGGACGCCTGCGACTGGAACTCGAGCGGCTGCCTCGGCTACCACCTCGACTGCATGGAGCATCTCGGCGGGGGGCACAACATCAACCAGATCAAGCTGCTCGAGCTCGCCCTCAACGACGGCTTCGACCCCCGGACGCAGAAGCAGCTCGGCCCGAAAACGGGGGACCCGAAAACCTTCGCCAGCTTCGACGACGTCATGGGCGCCTACCTGCGGCAGCTGGAGTATTTCGTCCCGGTGCTGCACCGGATCAAGGTCCTGACCCTCTGCACCGAGGTCGCCGACGGTCCGATGAGCGGACTGCGGTGCGCCATGCAGTTCGAGGACTCGATCCGAGAAGGGCTCACCCCGAAGGAGGGGGGCGCGCGCTACCCCGAGGGGAGGACCTCCTGGCTCGGAAGCCGCGGGATGGTCGACATCGCCGACAGCCTCGCGGCGATCAAGAAACTGGTCTTCGACGAGAAGAAGGTCACTATGGGGGAGCTGCTCGAGGCCTGCGCGCGGAACTGGGAAGGGCACGACGCGCTCCACCAGATGTGTCTCAACGCGCCCAAGTACGGCAACGACGACGAATACGTCGACTCCCTCTACGACCGGCTCTCCACGGAGGTCCCGGAGATCATGCAGCGGTGGATCGACCCGATCACGGGCAAGAAGCCGATCCTCTTCATCGGGGCGGCGGCCGGGCACGTGGCGATCGGCAAGGCCGTCGGCGCCCTCCCCAACGGCCGGCGCGCGGGCACCCCCGTCAACGACGCCGCCTGCTCCGTCATGCCCGGCATGGACGTCAACGGTCCGACCGCGGCCATCAACTCCGCGACCAACGGGCCGTACGCGCGGGAATTCTGCGGCTACGCCATGAACATGAAGTTCTCCAAATCGGTCCTCAACACGGAGGAAAAGCTCGAAAAGCTCTCCTGGCTGGTCAAGGCCTTCATGAAGCGGGGGGGGTGGCACATCCAGTTCAACATCCACAGCCGCGAGGAGCTCCTCGACGCGCAGAAGCACCCGGCCGAGCACAGGAACCTGCTGGTCCGGGTCGGCGGCTACAGCGCCTATTTCATCGACCTGCCGCCGGAGCTGCAGAACGAGATCGTCGAGCGCTCCATGCACGACCGCCTCTGATCGACCCGGGGCCGGGGCGCCGCGGCGCCCCGGCCGATAGCGCGAAAGGCCCGTCCGATGAATGCCGTCGAAGGCATGGTTTTTAATATCCAGCGATACAGCATCGACGACGGCCCCGGCGTCCGCACCACCGTCTTCCTCAAGGGGTGCCCCCTCTCCTGCCTCTGGTGCAGCAACCCCGAGTCGCTCGACCCGCTCCCGGAGGTGACCTGGCGCTACACCTCCTGCCGCCGCTGCGGGACCTGCGTCGCCGCCTGCCCCGAGGGGGCCATCGCCCTCACCGACGACGGCATCCGGATCGACCGGATCAGGTGCAGCCGCTGCGGCAGCTGCGTCGCGGCCTGCCTGCCGGGGGCGCTCGCGCTCTCGGGCAGAAAAATGACGGTCGATGAAGTCTGGAGCGTCGTCAGGAAGGACCGGGACTACTACGAGGTCTCGGGGGGGGGCGTCACCTGCTCCGGCGGGGAGGTCCTGGCTCAGCCCGAATTCGTCGCCGCCCTCTTCCGGCGCTGCCGGGCGGAGGGGATCCACACCTGCGCCGACACCTCCGGCTGGGGGAGCCCCGAAGCGATGGAAACGGTGCTCGGGGAATGCGACCTGGTCTACTTCGACCTGAAGCACATGAACCCGGCCGAGCACCTGAGGCTGTGCGGGCGCTCGAACGAGCCCATCCTCCGAAACCTCGGGCTGACGGTCGCGCGCGGGGTCCCCCTGGTGGTACGCCTGCCGCTCGTCCCCGGCTGCAACGACACGGCCGAAAACCTCGCCGCCACGGGCGCCGCCGTCGCGCGCCTGGCCGCCGGCGCCGAGGTCCACCTCCTCCCCTATCACCATTACGGGGAAAGCAAATACCGGATGCTGGGGAGGGAGTACCCGCTCCCGGAGGTGGAGAGCCCCGCGCCGGAAGCGCTGGAGCGGGCGAAGGCCATCATCGAATCGTACGGGTTGAAATGCGACATTAAAAAGTAGAACGGAGAACGGCCATGATCAGAGTCAGGCAGGAACGGATCGACGACGCGGCTTTCGCCCGCATGCGCCGGGAGGTCCTCTCGGCCTGGCCGACGGGGCGGGAGGTCGATCTCGACGAGGCGGCCGAATATCAGCGGAAAATGCCGGAGGGGAAGAACTTCACCAAGGTCCTGGCCGGCTACCGGGCCTCGGGCACGATCGGCCTCTTCCCCCGCTCCGGGGTTCCCGTCGTCGAGGAGGAGATCCGGCTCCTCCGGGCCATGAACGGCGCCGGTGTCCGGCTCTTCCCCTTCACCACCGATTCCTACACCCGCAACCTGCAGCTCGAGAAGGCGCAGAAGGGGCTCGAGGAGAGCATCCGGACCGGGAAAGCCAAGCTGAACGGCTATCCCATCATCAACCACGGCGTCTCCGTCACCCGGCGGGTGGTGGAATCGTGCGACGGCGCCTTCGACCCCCGCAGTTCGCGCGTCGCCAACAGCTTCGTCGGCGAAATCGCCTTCGCCTCCGGCATGACGGCGATGCCCAACAGCTTCTTCGGGTGGATCGGCGGGTACGACAAGACGGCGACCCCGGAGGAGTGCATCGAAACCGCCCAGTACCTCGGCCGGCTGATCGGCTGCTACGCCGACCGCGGCGTCGTCATCAGCACCGACACGCACGGCTGGCTCCCCAACGGCGTCGTCCCGATGTACGTCAACATGGCGACCCAGATCATCGAGGCGCTCGTGAGCGCCTGCCAGGGGGTCCGGAGCGTCGTCCCCCTGACCAATTTCCAGGGGAACATCGCCCAGGACATCGCCGACATCCGCGTCTCGGAGCGGCTGTTCCGGAAATACCTGGACCGGTTCGGCTTTCACGACACCCTTATCCCCGGCGTGATCGGGAACCAGTCCTCCCTCTTCCCCTTCCCCCAGGACATCGGCAGGGCCTTCGGCTACATCAACTACACCGCCATGGTGGCCGCCATGACGCCCCTGGCCGCCTGCTCGGTCAAGACGGTCGACGAGGCGCTGGGGGTCCCGAGCATCGAAAGCCACGTCCAGACCTACCGCTCGGCCCACTGGATCTTCAACATGATGCGGCAGCAGCAGTTCGAGCCCGATTCGCCCGCGATCCGGCAGGAGGAGCGGATGGCGGAGCTGGCGGTGACGGCCATCCTCGACCGGGTCATCGAGATGGGGGACGGCGACGTCGCCGTCGGGACGGTCCGCGCCATCGAGGCGGGGGTGCTCGACTCCCCCTTCTCCATCAACATCTACCCCAAGGACCAGGTCCTGGGGGCCCGCGACCTCCGGGGGGCGTGCCGCTACATCAAGTACGGGAACCTCCCGATCCCGGAGGAGGTCCGGGAGTACAACGACCAGAAGATGCGGGAGCGGGAACTGGCGGAGGGGTCCAGGCTCGACATGAAGACCTCGGTGGCCGATTTCTGGGCCCTGGCCGAGGGCGCCGTGCACGGCACCGTAAACCGGGCGGAGGCGGAGCCCCAGACTCTCGCCCTGTCGCGCCGACCCGTGGTGGTGACGGGGACCGTCGGCGTCGATTCGCACGTCATCGGCACCAAGTTTCTCTCCTGCGTCCTGCGCGAGCACGGCATCCGGGTGATCGCCCTGGGGGCCCAGACCCCGCCCGAGGAGTTCATCCAGGCGGCGGCCAAGAACGGCGCCGACGCCATCATGATCACCTCGCTGTACGGGATGGCGCGGATGGACCTGGAGGGCTTCCGGGAGCAGTGCACCGAGGCGGGGATCGGCGGCATCCTGCTCTACATCGGCGGCATTCTCGGGATCGGCGCCCGCAATTTCCGGGACGACGAGGCCGCCTTCAGGCGGCTCGGGTTCGACCGGGTCTACCCCCCGCAGTCGGACCCGGTCCTGTCGGTCCGGGACCTGGTCGCCGACCTCGAGGCAGGGGGCAGGCTGTAACCGGCCCGCGGGCCGGGCCATCGGGAGGAGTCACCCATGACCGAATCCAAGTACGGCCAATACATCGTCACCGAAGACCTGATGCCCCCGGAACCGGAGGCCTGGGTGAAGTCGATGGAGGACCAGGCGAAGGAGGGGAAGATTCTCGACCGCACGATGCTGCTGGGCATCATGGACTCCATCGTGCCCGGCTGCTCCCTCTTTGCCGGGTGCGAGATCCTCTGGGGCCTCCCGGGCGGGAAGCCGGTGGCCATCGAGATCCCGCACAGCCACGATTTCGACGAGGTCATCGGCTTCGCGGGGACCAACCGGAACTACCCGCGCGACCTCTGCGGGGAGATCGAGTTCCACATCGGGGGGGAGACGCACACCCTCACCAAAACCTGCCTCCTCTTCGTCCCCAAGGGGGTGGAGCACTGCCCCGTGGTCTTCAAGAGGATCGACACCCCGATCTTCATGTTCGAGGCGGCCAACCACCAGCAGTACGTGAAGAACCTTTGAGAACGGACTTCGGAATGAACTTTCTCCGCCCATCGCTCCCCTTGGCCGCAGGACTCCTGGCGGCCTGTCTGGCCGCGGCCGGCTGCTCCCGCTGGAGCGAGACCGACGCCGGCGCCTTCCGCGTCGTCCATAACAGCGGGGGGCGCACCCTGGCCTATGCCCCCGCCTCGGGGGTGAAGCTGGTGACCCGGAACCGCTTCGCCTTCAAGGACCTCAACCGGAGCGGCGCGCTCGAACCCTACGAGGACTGGCGCCTCCCCGCCCGGGAGCGGGCGCGCGACCTCGCGTCGCGGATGACGATCGAGCAGATCGCCGGCCTGATGCTCTACAGCAGCCACCAGGCGGTGCCGGAGCCGGGGTTATCCGACGCCCAGGTCCGGTTCCTCCGCGAGGACAACGTGCGCCACGTCCTGGTCACCTCCCTCGCCAGCCCCGAGACCGCGGCCGCATGGAACAACAACCTCCAGGCGCTGTGCGAGAGCCTCGCCCCGGGCATCCCGGCCAATGTCAGCTCCGATCCGCGCCACCTCCCGGTCGCCGACGCCGAATACAACGCCGGGGCGGGGGGCCAAATCTCCATGTGGCCCTCATCGCTGGGGATGGCCGCCGCCTTCGACCCCGGCCTGGTCCGGGAATTCGGCCGCATCGCCGCCCGGGAGTACCGCGCCCTGGGGATCGCCACCGCCCTTTCGCCCCAGGTCGACCTGGCGACCGACCCGCGCTGGAGCCGCGTCGGCGGCACCTTCGGCGAGCACCCCGGGCTCGCCGCCGACCTGGCACGCGCCTACGTCGACGGTTTCCAGACCTCCGCGGGGGAGGATGAGATCGAGGAGGGGTGGGGCTACGCGAGCGTCAACACCATGGTCAAGCACTGGCCGGGCGGGGGAACCGGGGAGGGGGGGCGCGACGCCCATTACGCCTTCGGCAAATACGCCGTCTACCCCGGCGGCAACTTCGCGCAGCACCTCGTCCCCTTCCTCGAGGGGGCCTTCCGGCTCGACGGGCCGACCCGGAGGGCTTCCGCGGTGATGCCCTACTACACCATCTCGCACGCCATCGACCCCGGCGGGGAAAACGTGGGGAACAGCTACAGCCGCTACATCATCGACCGCCTGCTGCGCACGGAAGCGGGTTACGACGGGGTGGTCTGCACCGACTGGGGCGTCACCCGCGACGCCCGCGCCGTCGACGGCTTCGGCACCACCCCCTGGGGGGCGGAAGCCCTCACCGTCGCCCAGAGGCATTATAAAATCGTGATGGCGGGGGTGGACCAGTTCGGGGGGAACAACGAGGCCGGCCCGGTGCTCGAAGCCTGGAGGATGGGCATCGCCGAGCACGGCGAGGAGTGGATGCGGGCCAGGATGGAGCAATCGGCCGTGCGCCTCCTCACCAACATCTTCCGCGTGGGGCTGTTCGAAAACCCCTACCTCGACCCGGGCGAAACCGGCCGCACCGTCGGCAGCCCCGAATTCATGCGGGCGGGCTACGCCGCGCAGCTCCGCTCGGTCGTGATGCTGAAAAACCGCGCCGCGGCCCTCCCTGCCGCCCGTGGGAAGACGGTCTACCTGCCCATGAAATTCACCCCCGCCCGCCGGAACTTCTTCGGCCGGGAGGAGCCGGCCAGACTCGATTACGCCGTCAGCCGCGAGATCGCGGAGAAATATTTCCGGGTCACCGACGATCCCGCCGCGGCCGATTTCGCCCTCGTCGTCGTCGACAGCCCCGAGGGGGGGACCGGCTACTCGGCCGAAGACGCTGGGCGGGGGAGGAACGGCTATCGCCCCATCACCCTGCAGTACCGCCCCTACCGGGCGACGGCGGCGCGCGCCCGCAGCCTCGCCGGGGGGGACCCGCTGGAGCCTTCCGCCGACCGCTCCTACCGGGGCACTACCGCCCGGGCGGCCAACGAGCGCGACCTGGAAACGATCCTGGCCGCGCGGCGGGCGATCGGGCCGAAACCGGTCGTGGTCGCCGTGCGGGTGTCCAACCCGATGGTGTTCGCCGAATTCGAGCGGGAGGCGGACGCGATCCTCCTCTGTCTGGGCATCCAGGACCAGGCGCTGATGGAGATCGTTTCGGGCGCGGCGGAACCGTCGGGCCTCCTCCCGATCGGGATGCCGGCGGACATGGCGGAGGTGGAGCGGCAGAACGAGGACGTCCCCTTCGACATGAAGTGCCATGTGGATACGGAGGGGAACGCCTACGACTTCGGCTTCGGCCTCTCCTGGCACGGCGTCATAAGGGACGGCCGGGCGGCCCGCTACCCGAAACCCTAGCGGGGGAGTTTACAGAGGGAGATCCTGCCGGACGCGGGCTTGAAGATCATCATCTGGAAAATCCCGGGGCCGTCGTAGCGGTTGTTGCGGACCGCGTACGACTCCGCTGCGCCGCCGGTGGCGAAGAGGGGGACGCCGGAGCTTTCCCGCCGGGAGTAGCCGTGGATGTGCCCGAAAAAGGCGGCCCGGATCTTTTTCCGGTGCCGTTCGAGCAGGGCCAGGAAGCGGTCGGAATAACGGGGCGACAGGGAGTGAAACCCCCACCCCTCCACCCGCGGGGGAACGTGGGAAAAGATCAGGGTGTCGGGCCGGAGGTGGCGTTCGAGAAACGCTTCCTCGCTCTTGCGGAAGGTCCGGTCGGAGGTGTTGAGCCCGACAAAGCGCCAACGGCCCACGTCCAGGACCTTGCGCGTCGGGCCGAAACGGCGCACGAACTCCCCGAGCGGCCGGTCGTGATCCCCCGGGACCGCGGCCAGCATCGCCGGGTAGGGGTCGAGGGCGCGGAGGATGGCCCGGTATTCCCCGGGGGTGGCATAGACCGCCAGGTCCCCCGCGACCAGGAACAGGTCCGGCCGGTGCAGTCGCCACACATGCTCGACGAGCGGGGGGAAATTCCGCCTCCATTCCGGGCGGCACGCCGGGTCGGCCATGACGGCGACGGTCCGCACCCCCTCGATCCCCAGGTACTTTTCCCTGATGATGTCCATTCCGGATCCTCAAACCGCAGTTTGGGGAGGGCCGGGGCATAAATCAAGTCCCATGCGGCGTCCCACGCTCTATGCCGATTTCCGGACGCTCCGGGTGACGATGATGTCGGTGTCGCAGCCGGCCGGCCGGCTGAGGACCACCGCCCCGATCTCCACGGGGGCGTCGATGACGACCCTCTGGATCTCCCCCATGACGTCCATGATCCGGGCCAGCGGTATGGGACGGTCGGTCCGGACGCTCGCCAGGGGGGCGTCCCCCCCCCGCACCCGCACGCTCGAACTGATCGTGCGCATCGGGTTCAGGATCTCCTGCCGCACCCAATCTTCCCCCTTCGGGCACACGCTCCCCTCGACCTTGGTGATCACGGGGGTTTCGTCGTCGTCCACGTAGGCCACCAGCGGGCAACCGTTGGGGCAGAGCACGCACGTATACTCTTTCCTGATCATTCTACCGACACCTCCAGGGGGGAGCCGTCCGCGCCGGCCCCCTTCTTGACGGGGATCCGGATCATCTCCGCCGGGTGCAGCCGCATCATCTTCTTCCTCCGGATCTCCCTCCCTCCCCCGTCCCGGATCACGACCGTCCTGTCACGCCAGGGAGCGGTCACGCGCAGGGAGAGAATGAAGTCCCGCTCGCCCGAAATGGTCTGGGGGAGGACGTAGCGCACCCCCTCCCCCGCCCGGACCGGCGTTCGCCGCCGGGGCTCCTCGCGCCGCTCCTGCACGTAGGCGGCGGCGAACCGCCCCGCCTCTTCCGCCTCCACCGACACCCAGTCGGCCAGGTCGTGCACGTGCAGCACGTTGCCGCAGGCGAAAATGCCGGGGACTCCCGTCATGAACGTGTCGTCCACCAGCGCCCCCCCCGTAACCGGGTCCATCGCCACCCCGGCCTGGACCGTCAGCTCGTTTTCCGGGATCAGCCCCACCGACAGGAGGAGGGTGTCGCAGGGGACGAGGCGTTCGGTCTCCGGGATCGGAACCCGGTCCCCGTCCACCTGCGCCACCCGGATCGCCTCCAGCCGCCCCTTGCCGATGATGTCGGTCACGGTCGTGTTCAGGAAGAGGGGGATGTTGTAGTCGTTGAGGCACTGCTGGATGTTGCGCGGCAGGCCGCTCGAATAGGGGAGGATCTCGAACACCGCCTCCACGCGCGCCCCCTCGAGCGTCAGGCGCCGCGCCATGATCAGGCCGATGTCGCCGGAGCCGAGGATGCACGCCCTCCGGCCCACCATGATGTTTTCCAGGTTGATGAGGTTCTGGGCCGCGCCGGCGGTGTAGACGCCCGCGGGGCGGTGCCCGGGGATGGAGATCGCCCCCCGGGTCCGTTCGCGGCAACCCATGGCCAGGATCACGGCGCCGGCCTCGACGTGCCGGAGCGCGCCGCGGGCGCTCACCTCGAGCACCCGGTCGGAGGAGAGGGAGAGGACGATGGTGTTGTCCATCACCTCGACCCCCGCGCCCGGCAGCCTGCGGATGTAGCGGTCGGCGTACTCGGGGCCGGAGAGCGCCTCCTTGAACGCGTGCAGCCCGAAGCCGTCGTGGATGCACTGGTTCAGGATGCCCCCCAGGATCCGGTCGCGCTCGACGAGGAGCACCTCCTTGCAGCCCGCCTCCCGGGCCGCGATCGCGGCGGCCAGCCCGGCGGGCCCCCCGCCGATGACCACCACCTCCCTCTGGATCTTTTCGATCGGGGATGCCTTAGAGTTCATGGGCCTGCCCTCCTTTGTCCGGGCGCATGTTCCCCACGAACATCGGGGAATCGGCCCCTCGCTTGAGAAAATCTTCCGGATCCCACCCGAATTCGTCCCGCAGGAGGCGCACGATGCGGGGGATGCAGAAACCCCCCTGGCACCGGCCCATGGAGGCGCGCGCCCGGTACTTGAGGCTCACCATCGTCCGCGCCCCCAGGGGGTTGCGGATGGCGTCGATCACCTCCCGCTTGGTGATCTTCTCGCACCGGCAGATGATTTCGCCGTAGTCGGGGTCCTCGGCGATCCGCTCCGCCTTCTCTTCCGGCGGGAGTTCCCAGAAGAAATCGAGCGATCCGGGCCGCACGGGGTTGAACGCGGGGTCGGGGAGGAGCGCCAGGTGGTTTTTCACCATCCCCACCACCATCTCGGCGATGGCGGGAGAAGAGGTCAGCCCCGGGCTCTCGATCCCCACCAGGTTGACGAACCCCTTGAGGTCCTTCCGGTCTTCAATGACGAAATCCTTGTTCCCACCGACCTCGGGAGGCGTCTGCTTGGCCCGGGTGCCGGCGAAATTGCGGATGTAGTCCGACTGCCGGATGGAGGGGAGCAGGCGCTGGCATTCGCGGCGGAGCCGGGCCATGACGTCGGAAGTACAGGCGAAATCCTCGGGGTCGTCCAGGTACTCGGCCGTGGGGCCGATCAGGATGTTCCCGTCCACGGTCGGGGTCAGGTGCGTGCCCCACCCGGGCGCGTTCTTCTTGGGCGCGGGGTAGACCAGGGCCGTCAAGGTGCCGTCCAGGCGCCGGTCGAGGACATAATACTCGCCGCGGCAGGGATAGATCTCGTATTCCCGGATGCCGACCATGCGGCAGACGTCGGCCGCGAACAGGCCCGAGGCGTTGACCAGGACGTCGGCCGTGAAGGTATCCCCGGCCGCGGTGCGCACCTCCCAGCGCGGCTCCTGCCGCGTGATCGCCGCAACCTTCTGCCCGAGGTGGAAATCCACGCCGTTGGCCAGGGCGTTTTCCGCCAGGGCGATCGTCAGGTTGTAGGGGGAGACAATGGCGCTCGTGGGGGAATAGAGCGCCCGGTAACCCTCCACTCCCGCCTGGATCCGCTGCATCCGGTCGCGGTCGATCACCTCGAGCCCCGGGACGCCGTTGGCGTCCCCCTGCTCCTTGAGGTGGTCGAGCATCGGTTCGTCCTCCTCGTCGAGCGCGACCGTCAGCTTCCCGATCCGCTTCATCTTCACCTTCAGGTCCCGGCAGAGGTCGTCCATCATGGCGTTGCCCCTGACATCGAGGATGGCCCGCAGCGTCCCCTGGGCGTACTTGAACCCGCAGTGGAGCACGCCGCTGTTGCGGCAGCTCGCCCCCATCCCCACGTCCGCTTCCTTTTCCAGGAGCGCGGCGCGCACGCGGTAGCGTGACAACTCCCGGGCGATGGCGCATCCGACCACCCCGCCGCCGATGATCAACACCTCGTAGCTATGCTTCACTGTCGGCACCTCTCGCAATCGTTGTCTGGTCGACCATGGTTATCCAACACTTCAAAGCATGCCATATCCCGCTAAAAAGACAAAGGGGATTTGGGCCGAAAATTGCGCCCGGATGGTGTACCCTGTCGCCATATCTGCGAGGTTGCGGCCCATGGCGGACGGATTCGACGGATTTCCACCCGAAGCTCTCAGGTTTCTGCGGCAGCTCAAACGGAACAACAACCGGGAGTGGTTCCTGGCGCACAAGGACGTGTATGAACGGAGGGTGAAGGCGCCGATGACGGACCTGGTGCTCGCCCTCGGCCGGGCGCTCGAGCCGCTCGCCCCGGAGTTGATCGTGGACCCGAAACGGGTCCTCTACCGCATCTACCGCGACCTCCGTTTCAGCCCCGACCAGCGCCCCTATAAAACGCACGTCGCGGCCATATTCGTCCCGCGGGGGGTCCCGAAGAAAACGGGCGCCTGCCTCTATTTTCACCTCGAGCCGGCCGAAATCGTGATCGCGGGCGGGGTCTACATGCCCGACGCCCCGACGCTGCGGCTCCTGCGCCGGCATATCGCGGACCACTGGGAAGAGCTCGAGGCCATCACCCGGCGGCGGAACTTCAAGAGCCTGTTCGGGGAGCTTCAGGGGGAGAGCCTGATCCGCCCCCCCGCGGGATATCCGGCCGACCACCCGGGCGTAGACCTTCTGCGCCGGAAGCAATGGCATGTCGCCCGCACCGAGCCGCCGGCGCTTGCCGAGGGGCCGGAACTCCTGCCGCGCCTGCTCACGCTCTTTACGGCCATCCTCCCCCTGGTTCGTTTTCTCAACCAACCGCTGCGAACCGGTCCGATGACGGCCGTGGACAGGGGATGTGCACAAGGACCGGTGGGGTAGCCTCCGCCGGAGCGCGAGCCGGCAACCACCGCCGCCTGATACCAGAGGGCCTTGTTGCCCAAGACCCATCTGTGGGCTATGATGCGATCATGACGGGTGAGAACGTGCCGAACGACACCGACAAGGATACGGAGCGGATCTATCTGAAGATGCTGAGGGAGGCTCCTGCCTGGCGCAAAGCGGCCATGGTGGATTCGCTCACTCGAGCTTGCGGGGAGTTGGCCGTCGCGGGGATTCGCATGCGGCACCCGGATATATCCGAGAAGGAAATTCGTATGCGCGTCGCAGCCCTCTGGCTTGATCGGGACCTCATGATGAGCATGTTCCACTGGGATCCGGTACGCGAGGGATACTGATGCCCGCCGAACCGATTCGCATCCTTCTTCAGGTTTCCCGGATTCTGGACCATCTCGCGATTCCGTACCTCACCTGCGGTTCCATTGCAAGCTCGATACTCGGCATCCCGCGGGCCACGCAGGATATTGACATGGTCATTGACCTGCCTTCCGCCAAAGCTGCACCATAGTTGGTTCCAAGCGTTCTGGTATGAAATATTTGCCTATGGCCGATCTGGAGGGCTGAAGATGAAACGTCCCGATCTCCGTGTTCCGCATGCAGTCGCCTGCGCCGCTCTATTCCTGACCCTCGCCGTGGCGGGTTCCATCGCCGGTGTTCGCGCCGATGCACAGCCGTCCGGCCCCGTGGTTCAAACAGCCGGCGGGCCCGTGCGCGGGCTCACCGATGCCCAGGGGCTGCTGATCTTCCGCGGCATCCGCTACGGGGCCCCGCCGACCGGTGAGTTCCGTTTCCGCCCGCCGCGCAAGCCTGCCCCATGGGTGGAAGTGGCCGACGCCACAAAGCTGGGCCACAAGGCGATTCAGGCCGGAGGGGCGCCCGGCGGCGCCTCCGATGACCCCGGCATGAGTGAAGACTGCCTGTTCCTCAACGTCTGGACCCCGGCGGCCGACGGCAAGAAGAGGCCCGTCATGGTCTGGCTGCACGGCGGCGGCTTCTCTTCCGGTTCCGGCGGGGACGCGATCAACGACGGCGCCAACCTCGCCCGCATCGGGGACGTGGTCGTCGTCGCGCTCAACCACCGGCTGAACGTGTTCGGGTTTCTCCAGCTCGGCCCGGAGTGGGGGCCCGACTACAGATCCTCGGGGCAGGCGGGGATGCTCGACATCGTGCTCGGCCTCGAGTGGGTCCGGGACAATGTCGCCGCTTTCGGCGGCGACCCCGGCAACGTGACGATCTTCGGGGAGAGCGGCGGCGGCCGCAAGGTCGCGATGCTGCTGGCGATGACCAAGGCACGGGGCCTCTTCCACAAGGCCGTCATCCAGAGCGGCTCCGGGCTCGACGCGCCCACCGCCGCCGAAGCCGCGGCTTACGGCCGGGAGCTGCTCCGGAAACTCGGCATCGCCGAAGGGGACGTCGAGGCCCTGGCCCGGGCCGACGCCACGGCCATCTTCAAGGCCCAGCCCCCGGCGTCGGCCGCCGCATCCCCTCAGGGGAAGCTGTTCCTGCCGACCGGCGGGTTCGTTCCCTGCGTGGACGGCGTGGCCCTGACGCGCCAGCCCTTCATCCCGGACGCTCCCGGGTTTTCCGCCCGGGTGCCGCTCCTGATCGGCTCCAACAAGGATGAGATGACCATCTTCCGCACCCAGGATCCCAAACTCTGGAGCGCGACCGGCAAGGATTTCGAGGATTTCGTGCGCAAGTCCCTGCCGGGCCAGGCGGACGAGCTGATCCCGGCGCTCGGCGCCGCATTCCCCGGCTATTCCCCCGCGCACCTGATCACGGCCGCCGAGACGATGAAGGGGTACTGGATCGCGACGGTGGTCCAGGCGGAACGGAAGGCGCGCCAGGCCGCCCCGGTCTACGCCTACCTTCTCGCGTGGGAAACGCCGGCAAACGAGGGGAAGCTCCGCGCGCACCACGCCCTGGACCTTCCCCTAGTCTTCAACAACGTCGAAAGCAGCCGCGCCATGGTCGGCCCCGGGCCCGATCCCCAGCGCGTGGCCGACGCGATGAGCGCGGCGTGGATCGCTTTCGCGCGGACGGGCGACCCCAACGCCGAAGGCCTGCCCCGCTGGCCCCGTTACGACCTGAAGGACCGGTCCACCATGGTGTTCGACGTCACGAGCCGCGTGCAGAAGGACCCTTACGCCGAAATCCGCCGGATCCTGATGAAGGCGCTCGAGTAGATTTGCGGGCGACACCGTTTCGGAGGTTGCTTCACCCCGGAGTGCGGCAGCCGCGGCGGGGCTAGAAAACGATTGATTTGGGCCGGGGGGGCCGCTACTGTTTCGGGGTCCGGCCGGAAGGGGCGCACGCCCCGCGGCGGCCGGCGGAAAAGGGGCTCCCATGCGAGAGACTCCCGGCCCGGAAGAGGGCGCGGCGGCGGCGAAGGATGCGAAGGCGGCGCGGGTGGTGCCGTGGTGGCACCTGCACCGGCGGCTGTACGACTGGGTGCTCGGCTTCGCCCACCACAGGCATTCGACCACGGCGCTGTTCGGCCTGAGCTTCGCCGAGAGCAGCGTTTTCCCGGTCCCGCCCGACGTGCTGCTGGGACCGCTGGCGCTGGGCAACCGGAAAAAGGCGATGGGGTTCGCCACCGTCACCACCGTCGGGAGCGTGCTGGGGGCCTTCCTGGGCTACCTGATCGGCTACTCCCTGATCGACCTGGCCCTCCGGATTCCGGGAATCACGCGCGAGGGGGTCGACTGGCTCGCGGGCCAGTTCGAACAGTACGGGATGTGGTACGTCTTCGTCGCCGCCCTGACCCCGATCCCCTTCAAGCTCCTGACCATCACGGCGGGCTTCGCCCGGATGGACCTTCTGGTGTTCGCCGCCGCCTGCATCGTCGGCCGGTCGCTCCGCTTCTACCTGGTCGCGGGGGCGTTCTGGCTCATCGGTCCCCGGGCCCTCCCCTTCATCGACAAATACTTCAACTGGCTCGCCCTGGCATTCGTCGTGCTCCTCGGCGGCGGCTTCTATCTCGTCAAATACGTGTTCTGAACCGGGACGGTCGCAGCCATTGGGGCTTGCCAGCGGCGGTCCGGACCGGTAGTATTCCGCCGTTGCATCTTTGGAAACAGGACACGATGGCAGCGGGTTTTCTGTGGATAGGTTCCTAGGTCTGTTCCGCCCTGATGCGCGGGGAACGCACGATTGAGTCCCCCCGGCAAACACCCATCTTAAATTCCAAAACGGATGATCCTGTACCCGGCGGCGGTCCGCCCGGCGCTCCGCCGCCCTGTTCGCAAACGAAAGAGAGAGGAATTGACGATGAGAAAAATGATATTGGCAGCGGTGATGATGCTGGCGCTCGCCGGCGTGACGACGGCCCAGGACACCCCGAAATGGGAGGTTTTCGGCGGCTACTCCCTGATGAAGGGGGACCTGCTCAAGGACAACGGCCTGATGTTCGGCGGGATGTCCCCCTCCCGCTCCCTGGCCTATGACAGCCCCGCCGGGTACGGCGCCGGCACGAGCGAAGCCGTCATCTCCAACGGCTTCGACCTGGCCCTGACCCGCAACCTCAACTCCTGGGCGGGGATCAAGGCCAACTTCAGCAGCCATTACGGCTCGCTCGACATGGACGGCCTGTACGAGAGCTCCTACGATAACGAGTATTACGGCGACTCGAGCACCGATTCGGTCTCCTATTCCGGCAAGGTGGACTACCGCCGCTACAACGTGCTGTTAGGGCCCCAGTTCAGCTGGAACAACGATTCGGTCGTCCGTCCCTTCGCCCACGCCCTCTTCGGAGTCTCGAAGATGACGGCCGACGACCTCAAGGTGGACTACGTCTATTCCTACCTCGAGGAGTACGGCGAGGGGAGTTATTCCGACGAGCAGGGCGGAACCCTCACGGGGAGCCTCAAGGGCGACACCAACTTCGCCATGGCCCTCGGCGGCGGCCTCGACCTCAAGGCGGGCAAGCACGTCAGCGTGCGCCTGATCCAGGTCGACTACGTCCCCACCTACAACCGGATTACGACCGACCTCACGATGACGGACCGCAATTACGACGGCGACGAGCTGTATTCGACCCACGTCGACCGCGTCCGCACCACGGGCGGTTCCGGCCGCTACAACAACCTCAAGCTCTCCTTCGGCGTGGTCTTCAACTTCTAGACCCCGCGGCGGGATCGCGGCAGCGAAAAGGGCGCGTCTCCGGGCGCGCCCTTTTTTTCAGCGTGTTCTCCGGGCGCGCACCTCACCCAGGGCCCCGAACAGGGCCTTCTTGAGGGCGGGGGAGTTCGTCCGGCGGAGCACGTGGCTCATCGATTCGACCACCCGGTCGAGGTCGAAATCGGAATCCCTCCCGGGGGGACGGCGGGAGACGAGGTGGCCGAGAGCGGCGGCGGCCCGGGCCCGGGTCGAGACCGGGTGGCCGCCGGAGACCAGCACGTGAAGCACCTCGGCGATCAGGATATCCGAAGCCTTGTCGATCCGAGCCGCGTAGTCCAGCACGGCCCGGACGAGCTCCTCGAGCACGGCCATCGCCTCGCTTTCGGTGGTCGAAGGATCGAACAGGCTGGGGTGCATGGGGCCTCTCCGGATGAAGACTCCCTCATCATTCCCCGCCGCCGGTGAAAGCGCAATCGGGCGCAGGCTGGAATCGGGAGGGGGGAATCCGCGAACCCCCCGCTCATTTGGACCAGGGCACGCACTCCAAAGGATGAGGGGAAGAGAGGCGGGATTCTACCGGTCGAGGGAGGTCAGCCCCTCGCGGATGGCGAATTTCGTGAGATCGGCGACGCTGCGCATCCCCAGTTTTTCCAGCAGGCGCCGGCGGTGGGTCTCGACCGTCTTCACGCTCAGGTGGAGGCGCTCGGCGATTTCGCGCGCGCTGTGACCCTCCGAAATCAGCTGGAGCACCTCCCGCTCCCTCGAGGTGAGCGCCTGGACTGTCGACGGGGGGCGGCGCGACCGCGCGCTCCTGCCCGAAAGCTCGTCGACCACGATCCCGGC
>JAFGSS010000032.1 GCA_016934555.1 Acidobacteriota bacterium
AGGACAGCGGCTGGGGCCGGTTCGGCGGCCGCGCGGGCCTGGAGGAATTCACCGAGCTGCGCTGGATCAGCATGCAGCGCTCCCCGCGCGACTACCCGTTCTAGTAAACGCGCAGAACGGAGGCGTCGTCGAGGAGGGAGGAGACCGGCCTGGCGTTCACCGCGAGCGCGCCCTCGACCCGGATCTGGCGAGGAAGGAGGTTATTGCAGGGCTTCCGGGGTGACGAAATTTGGGGACGTCCCGGCTCCGCCGGTGGTCTCCTGAACGACACGGGCCGGGACCGGTCTCAGCGATAGACCTCACGACGGTGCCCGATCCGGTACACGCGCACCACCGATGATGCATCGTCAATTGTATAGAGAATGCGGTAATCTCCCATTCTGACGCGATAGCCTGTTGCCCCCACCAGTTTTTTGCCTCCCGGCGGACGCGGATTCCTCTGCAGATCGTCCAGGACATCAGCGACCTGTTCGCGCACGCGCATCGGCAAATCGCGGTATTCACGGCGCGCATGGGTTTCCAGCTCGAGCTTATATGGCAATTTTGCCCCTTGTCAGGCGATCCTCACGCTTGATGTCTTCCCACGCATGGAAGCCTGTGGCTTCCCTGATGGCATGCTGAAGGTCGGCGGCATCAACCAGGTCCTCGAGTTTTTCCCTCAAGGCAGCTTCGAGGACAAAGTTCTTTTTCAGCCCGAGGGCCTTGCAGACATCATCGAGCTCGGCAATCAGGTCCGCTGGTAGTTTGGTGGCGAAGGGTGCTGTTTTCATAGTGGTTCCTTTCATGCTTTATCATACCAGGGCATTTAAAATCATGCCATGGAGAACTTTCCGTGGCATCGGGGGCGATGGAAAGCCCGCGTGGCAGGGACGAGCCAGCGCCCCCCGCGAGACCAATCGTTCTAGAAAAGGTGCAGGACGGAGGCGTCGTCGAGCAGCGAGGCGACGGCGCGCGACCGGAGCACGGTGGCGGCAGTCCACGTGCCGCGGCCCTGCCAGAAGAGATGGTAGGTCAGGGTAACGGGGCGCCCCGCGCGGCGGAGCCTGATCTCCACATCGTCGGACCCGTGCGCGTCGAGGCAGGCCCGGACGGCGCCGAGGAGGCTGTCGACCGGCCTGCCGTTGACCGCCAGCAGAAGATCCCCCTCCCTCAACCCGAGGCGATGGGCCGGACCGGCGGGATCGAGTCCGGAGATCCGGACCCCTTCCATGGAGTCCCCGCGGAGCGCCGCCTTCAGCGAGAAATCGAGGACCCGGTCGGGGTCGCCCCCGAACAGCCGGTACGGATTGAGGTCGAACTCGTGCTGGCCGATCCTCGTGTACCCTTTCGCCCCGGTGGCCTCCGGGGCATCCGGGCCGTTCCGGGCACCGCGGCGGGAATGGAGCCGCAACCGTTTCCTGACGCCGTTCTTTTCAAGGACGACATAGTCGCTCTTGATGGCGGCCAGGCGGGAACCATCGGGAAGGGGGTCGGGGACGGCGAAGACTCGGATGGTCCCCTCCTCCAGGTCCTCGATGACGGCGCGGCCGGCGCCCTGAGCCGAAGGATCCGCGATGATCCCGGCCAGCCGATACGATCGGAACCGCTCCCCCCTCTGGAGGCTCCCGAGCAGGTACCGGACCGCGGAATGGATGTTCCACCCCTCACGGAGGCCGGCCGCGGAAGCGGAGGGAGGTGCCAGGGACGGCGCCGTTTGACCGGCCGTCCCTCCTATCGACGCAGCAGTCCCCGCCGCCTCCGTAATCGTCGGGTGCGCCGGCATTTGGAAGACCAGCCAGACGCCGGTCAGTCCAGCCAGCAGCAGGACCGCGTGCGAAGCGTGAGGAAATCTCATAGCCTTCCCATTCCCGGCCGCCGCTGGGATCAGAGATCGGGCATGCCGTGGCAGCGGTCGCAGCGCACCATATCTCCCCGGGCGTAAGTGAACGTTTTCCCCTCCACGCTGAATGCCCGGGCGACCGGCACCCGGGCGAGCGGCGTCCCGGTCAGGTTCGCCCCGTGACACGCCTTGCACCCGTTCTTGTTGTTCTCGTAGAACTCCTCGTGCCCTTCGTCGTACCACCGGGAGTCGTTGACGTTGTGAAGGCCGTGGGGACCGCTGGTCGTGCGCGCCAGGCTCGAGGGCGCATGGCAGGTGGTGCATTCGATGACGGGGCCCGCGTGCCCCTGCAGCATCTCGGCGGCCAGGTTGTCGTTCGCGGTCGCCGAGGCGTTGGGCCATTCGGCATGGGTGCTGCCGTGGCACCCTTCGCACAGGATCCCCCCGTGCCCCTTGCTCGCGCGGTAGAGGGCGTTCGTGTTCTCGGCAAAACGCTTGTTGGCCGCCAGGAGCGGGGAAGCGGCGGCGTCTCCCGTCCGGTAGGCCTGGCGCAGCCGGAACGGCCAGGCCGGATCGGCCACCAGGGCGGACCCCGCAAGGTAGCCGAGGGCGTCTCCCGTGTGGCACGACTGGCAGCGGGGCAGGTCCTTCCACGGCCTGCGGTCGTTGCCGTCATTGGTGCCGTCGATGCTGCCCCCCGGCAGCAGGGCGTAAGTGCCCCCCACCGCGAGCATGTTCCCGTGGCAGTCGTGGCAATCCATCCCGCCCGTCTTCATGGCCCCGCGCTGGCATTGGGTGACGTTCCCCGGGTGGCACTGGTAGCACGTCTGCGCCACCGTCCCGCCCGGGGGGAAAACCGGCTGACCGTTCGCCTCGAGTCCGCCGTGAAATTCGTGCATGACATTGGAGAAATTCGGTTTGCCGATCTGCCCGCCGGCCGGCCCCGTGCCGGCCAGGTCCAGCGCCGGCGAATAGTGGCACCCCGCGCACAGAACCGGTTGGGACGCTTCCAGGGAGGTCTGGTGCTCGGCGTCGTGAAGCCTGAGGATGTTGATCTTGCTCTGGACCTCCAGGTCCGGGGACAGGGACCACGAGATGTCCGCGTCGTCGGCCGCCATCGCCCCCGTCTTGTGGCAGGTCTTGCAGTCGGTCTCGGCGGATACCGGGACGACCACGTCCAGGTGGCCGAGCGCGGTCCCACTTACGGCATCGGCGGCGGCAATGCGCAGGAGGGGGTAGGGGTTGGTTTCGAGGTCGTCGTCCAGGGGGGTGATCGGGATCCCCTCGGCGTGAAACACCGCCTTCTGAAGATGATAGGGCATCAGCTGGGGCCCGTTGGTGTA
>JAFGSS010000164.1 GCA_016934555.1 Acidobacteriota bacterium
GAACGAGATCCTGCGGGACGGGTCCTACCGCGGGTCGTGGTATTTCGACGGGGTGCCGCTCCGGACGCTGCTCGAGACCGCGCTGGTGGAAAAGGAGGATTCGGGTTTTGCCAAGGGGATCGACCTCGCCGTCGTCGTGCGCGACCGCGAGGGGCGGGAGGTCGCCTTCTCCTGGGGGGAGATCTTCTACCGCAATTCGGCCGACGTCATCATCGCCACCTCCGCCGTCCCGATCCGCCCGCGTCACCGGACGGACGCCACCGAACGCCACGCGGCGCAGTTCGAGCGCACCATCGGCTTCCCGAAGCTGGTGGCGGCGGCCGACGACTACGCCGACCGGTCGATCGAAAACGTGGTGTCGATCGAGGTCGTCAACCTCCGGCCCGGGGTGGGGTCGAAGAAGATGGAGAAGCCGTTCGCGCCCTCCTTTTCGGTGACCGGGGCGGGGGCGCGGCACGTCGTCATCGACACCCTCGCCGGGCTGCCGCGGCGCGGGCTGCGCTCCGCCCACATGGGGGAGGGGAGCGGCTACAACGGTTTCCATGACTATGCCGGGGCGCCGCTCCGCGCCGTCCTCGAGAAGGCGGGCGTCGCCTCCCGGCTGTCGGACATCTTCCTCTTTTCCGCCCCCGACGGCTACCGCTCCGCCCTCTCCCACGGCGAGATCTACCTGCAGTCGAACGGGCGCGACCTGCTCGTCGCCGACACCGAGGACGGGAAGCTCCTCGACTGGGGGGGGAAGTTCGCCTTCATCCCCGCCGGCGACCTCATGAGCGACAGGGACGTCAAGGCGCTGGAAAAAATCGAGGCGATCGACCTGCGGCGCAGACCGCACCTCTCCCTCGTCGGGATCGGGAGCGGGGACACCGACCTGGTGACCGTGGAAGCCCTCACCGCCATCGGCCGGGCCGACCTCCTGATCTGCACCCCCGACATCCGGAAGCGCTTTGCGAAATACCTGGGGGACAAGCCCGTCCTGCTCGATTTCTACGAGTTCCTCCCCCCGAAGCTGGCGCGCAAGCACGCGGACCTTTCCCCCGAGCGGCTCCTGGAGAAGATGCAGGAGACCTGGCGCGCCACCGCCGACACCATCCGGGCCGAAATCGCGCGGGGGAAGACGGTCGCCCTCCTCGACTACGGGGACCCCACTGTCTGGGGCGCCACCGAATACCTGCGCGAGACCTTCGACCCCGGCGAATACGAGATCGTTCCGGGGCTGAGCTCGTTCAACGTGGCCAGCGCCCTGCTCGAGCGTCACACGGGGTGCCGCGGCGCCATGGTCCTCGCCGACGGAAAGGGGGTCCTGGAAAACGGGCCCCTCTTCCGGGAGGCGGCGCAAAGCGGCGCGACCCTGAGCGTCTTCCTGGGACGGAAGGAGCTGGCCCAGCTGGCGGAGTTCTTTGGCACGGTCTATCCGGCCGACGCTCCGGCCGCCGTGGTCTTCGAGGCCGGGTACTCGGGGAGCGAAAAGGTGGTGCGGACCGATGTCCGCGGGTTCCGGGACGCCGTCGAGGAGGAAAAGGAAAAGGACCTTTTCCTCCTCTTTCTGGGCCCCTGTCTTGACGCCGGGGCGAAACCGCACCGGCATTAGGGCCGTCTACTTCCCTTTCGGCCCCGGCCCAGCCTGGGCCTGTCCGGCCCGGGTGGCAAAGGCCATGACCAGGTCGAACTGCGCATCCGTCAGCAACCGGGGTACGTATGCCGTCCCGGCCCGGAGTTCGTAGTTGCGGACGAAGGCGTCCAGGTGGTTGTACGAACCCTCGTAGAGGTTCTGATACACGCTCCGGATGCGGGCTTCATCCGTCTCCTCGTATGCGGCCCAGAGGTCGAGGATGTCGTATTCCTCGATGAAGGCGCCGACGAGCAGCGCGTCGATCTCCGACTCCCCGCCCCACGCGGTCATTTCGGAAAAGAGCCCGGCAATGGCGGTGTCGGAAAAAGCGCCTACCGCGTCGCTGAC
This sequence comes from Acidobacteriota bacterium, assembly GCA_016934555.1. GTDB lineage: Bacteria > Acidobacteriota > UBA6911 > UBA6911 > UBA6911 > UBA6911. The sequence goes on from JAFGSS010000164.1 coordinate 1,961, forward strand.
CACCGGGTCCTCGATGCCGTAAAAGGCGAGCAGGTCCGCCATCGCGTCCATGTGCGCCTGTTCGCTCCCGATGATGTTGGCGAAGACCGGGTTTCCCCATTTCTCGTACAACACCCTGTAGACGTCGCGCGCCAGCTTCTCCTCCTCGCGGATGAAGAGGAGGTGGGCGATCTCCGTCTCATCGGGCACCCCCGCCACCGCCGCGCTCTCAAGGAGCAGGGTCGAGGCGCCCGGCTGCGGTGCGTCCGCGTAGCAGGGCTGGTCCACGCAGCCGTTTTCCCAGGTGTCGCCCGTCCCGTTGTCCCCCCGGTTCTTGTCCCCTCCCGCCATGACGGCGGGCGCCAACGCCAGAATCGATAAAAGAAAAAGCATCTTCGTCTTTTTCATGGTCCCCCCTCGCCGCGGCCCGACGGCCTCGGCGTTGTCCCGTTTGGCATCGTGTTTCGGGCACGGCCGGCACGGCCGCGCCCTTTTCCACTTCCAGCATCTAAACACGGCCGGAGAGGGAAATATGCGACCGCCGTCACAATAACGCGGTTTTTTCACTCACAGGGGGAGCAAGCATCGAATCCGGCAACGGGTCCGCCGGCGGTCACCCCTTCGGACCGGGCGCCGGGTCTTTTCTGGCTGCGTCGCGCCCGGAAAACTCGCGGCGGTGCTGGTCGCTCACCAGCTCCACGAAGAGCTCCTGCATGACCTCCTCCTTGCGGGCGGGGTCTTCGAGGTCCCGGTCGAGGCGCTTGAGGGCGACGCCCACGACATCGCGGTGATGCAGTTCCGCGCCGAATTTTTCGCGCGTGAGCCGGAGCCACATCTCGTGCAGCCGCCCGATGTCCACCGGCCACAGGCGCGGGGGGTGGGGGCCGATGTCGAAAAAGTGGGATTTCAGCGCGTGATCGATCAGTTCGAGGGTCAGGCCGCGGCTGTGGGGCCCCGCCGCCTCCCAGGCCTCCCCCAACCGGCGCGCCTGCTCCTCGATCGACATCCGGTTGGAAACCCCGGCGACCACTTTCGAGGCTTTCAGCTCCAGGGCCGACCGGATGATGATGTCGGTGACGTCGGTCCCGGGGACCACCAGCAGGCTGATCCGCTTCCCTTCCTTTTCCGCCATGGCGACGGCTCGGGAGAAGAGCTTCTGCTCGAAGCCCATGAAGATCTGTTCGCGGGTCAGGGTCCCCTGGTCGTGGCGCACCCCGCGCATCCTCCTCCCGGTCAGGACCACGATGTCCTGCTGCCGGGTGTTGGCCTTCCGGAGTATCTTTTCCAGGGGGTAGAGGGTCTCGTAGTTGCGCACGGCGACGACGATGCAGCCTGGGCGGACGTCGACCGCCTCCCGGGAGATGGCGGTCCGGTCTTCGAGCAGGAATTTTTCCAGGTCTCTCGACTCGCTCAGTTTTTTCGCGGTCACGATCCGCTCCGAGACCACCAGGACCACGAACATCCCGGCGGTAAACAGGATCCCGGACACGGTCGCGACCTTTTTGGTCAGCAGGTTGGCGACGGCGGTTGCGAAGAGGATGGCGGTGACGGCCGCCAGGCCGACCGGGACCTCCCGGCCGCGGAAGCGGACATTGAGCGGGACCTTCCACTCCCGCGCCTCCGGCCGCTTGAAGCGCAGGATGAGGGTGGCCAGGGCGTTCATGGCGAAGCTCCAGATGACGCCGAAAGCGTAGGCCTCCCCGAGAATGAAGACGTCGCCGCGGCTCGCGATCACGATCAGGATCTGCAGCCCCACGATCAGGTTCAGGAAGCGGTAGGTGGTCCCGTACTCGCGGTGCACCTTCCGGAACCAGTCCACGAGCACCCCGTCCTCGCTGAGCCGGTTGAGCACCCCGTTGGACCCGATGATGGCGGTGTTGCAGGCGCCGGCCAGCATCATCACCCCGACGATCACGACGAAGACGTGGAAGCAGAGCCGGAGCGCGAAGGGACCGGCCAGATGCATGGCGATGCCGCCGATGAGGTTGTCGTGGTAGTGCGCGCGCTCGGCGTCGGGGATCAGCCCGATGCCGAGAAAGGACACCAGCGAGGTGAGCACCAGGCTGAAGATGAAGATCGCCAGCGCCGCCCGCTTCAGGTTCACGAACTTCGGGTGGGCGATCTCCCGGTACACCTGCGCGAGGGTCTCCTCGCCGCTCAGGGCCAGGATGGAGTGCCCGAACCCGATGAAGAGGGCTACCAGCGGGATGGCCGGCAGCGCCGTGCCACCGAGCCACCCGAGCGCCCCGGGGTGGAAATCCATCCTCCCGAGGTCCGGGAGCGGGGCGGGCTGCCCGCCCCGAACGAGCAGGGTCCATCCCCCCCAGAGGATGAGGGCCACCACCATGACGCTCGCCACTTTCATGATGGAGAGGGCCTTCGAGCTCGACTCCTCGATGCCGACCAGGTTCAGGCGCCAGAAGTAGAGGATGACCAGGATGGCGAAGAAGGCGGCCCCGGCGTCGCGCGGCAGCGCCAGGGGGATCTCGGCGAAGGCGGCCAGCTCGTTGATCAGACCAACCAGGTAATGCCCGGCCGAGACGCCGCTGATCGGCGCGGTGAGGAGGAAGTCGAAGATGAGGGCGGATACGGTAGCCTTGGCCGCCGTCGGCCCCATGGCCTCTTTCACCACCCGGTAGGCGCCGCCGCGGACGAAGAGGATGGAGCTTTCGATGTAGACGCTCCGGACGGCGATGGAGAAGAGCATGACCCCGAGGATGAACCAGGGGGCCGATTTCCCGACCGCGTGCTCGGCGATCCCCCCAACGTAAAACGCCGAGGAGCCGAGGTCGTTGAGGACGATGGCGGCCGCCCGCCAGAAGCTGATGAAGGAGAGCATGGCCGTCGTGGCCACGATGACGCGGGACTGCGTGCGGGTGTCGGCCTGCTTCATGGCGCCGGGGGACCTCCTCCCCCTCGACCGGTGCGCGAACGCAGGATTGTA
>JAFGSS010000165.1 GCA_016934555.1 Acidobacteriota bacterium
CACCCCGACCGGCGCGGCGGGGTGGTGCTGGTCATGGTCGTCGTCCCCTCGCGCGTCGACGTGGAGCATTACGAGATGATGAAGGGGCAGATCGAGGCCCTGGTGGGCAGGATCAACGGGAGATTCGGCAGCCCGGGCTGGACCCCGGTGGTCTACATGTACCGGAGCCTCCCCTTCGCCCCCCTCGCGGCCCTGTACGCCGCAAGCGACATCGCGCTGGTCACCCCCCTGCGCGACGGCATGAACCTGGTCGCCAAGGAGTACATCGCCTGCCGCACCGACCGGACCGGGGTGCTGATCCTGAGCGAGATGGCGGGGGCGGCCCAGGAACTGCTCGAGGCCGTCACCATCAACCCGAACAGCCGCCACGAGATCGCCGAGGCCATCGACGGGGCCCTCCGCATGCCCGAAGCGGAGCAGGTCCGGCGCAACACCGCGATGCAGCGTAGAATCGAGCGTTACGACGTGGTCCGCTGGGTGGCCGATTTCATGGAGGAGCTTTCGGGCGTCAAGGGGAAGAGCCGGACTTATCTCGCCAGGCGGCTGACGGGCCCGGTCCGCGGCGGCCTCGCCGAAGCGTGGCGCGCAGGCCGCCGCAGGCTCCTCCTGCTCGACTACGACGGGACCCTCGTCCCCTTTTCCAGCGACCCCGGGGCGGCCGTTCCCGGCCCCCCCCTGCTCGCTCTCCTCGGCGATTTCTGCAGCCGGCCCGGTACCGACGTCGTCGTCGTCAGCGGCCGGGACAAGGCTTTCCTCGAACACTGGTTCGCCGACATCGTCACCGGGCTGGTGGCGGAACACGGCGCCTGGATCCGGGGAAAGAGGCGGACGTGGAGGAAGACGGCCAAGCGGACCGGCTCCTGGAAGCCGAAACTGAAACCGATGTTCGAACGGTACGCGGAGCGCGTCCCGGGGGCGTTCGTCGAGGAAAAGGACTTCGCCCTGGTGTGGCACTACCGGGGCGCGGAGCGGGGGCCGGCCAATCTGGCGGCCCAGGAGTTGAAGGACCAGCTGCTGGCCCTGACGGCCAACATCGACGTGCACGTCCTGCAGGGGAACAAGACCGTGGAAGCCCGGATCGCGGGGGTGAACAAGGGGACCGCGGGCCTCCACTTCCTCACCCGCAAGACCTACGACTTCATCCTTTCGATCGGGGACGACACCACCGACGAGGACCTGTTCGCGGTCCTGCCCGAGACCGCGTGGTCGATCCGCGTCGGGATGGGCGCCACCCTGGCCAGATACAACATCGCCGGGGTGGAGGAAGTGCTCGGGCTGCTCGCGGAACTGGCTACTCCGAAAAACGCTCCATGACGAGGCCGAGCGCCTCGTCCGCGGGGGGTCCGGGGCACCGCATCCGCTCCTTCCAGAGCTCCGCCGCCAGCGTCAGGTTCTCCTCCACCGCGTCCCCGTAGGACCGGGGTCTCCCCCGGCGGTCGAGCGACCGGCGGGCGGCCTCGCGCGCCTCCCCCGCCGCTTCCGGGGCCGGCGCCCCCCCCTCCAACAGGCACCCGTCGAGCGAGCCGAGGACCGCCTCCAGGAGTGTCCGGCTCCTCGCGTACTTTTCGGCCGTTTTCAGCCCGCGCACCCCCGGATCGAGGGCCAGGACCCTCTCCACCACCTCGAGCCGGGCTTCGGACGCGGCGTCCCCGGGATTCTGGAGCAGGGCGGAGCGGAAGGAGTTCCGGGCCGCCGCGTAATTGCGGAGTTCGTATTCCGCCCGGCCCAGCCCTGCATGGGCGGCGCCGTCCCGGGGGCTCCCCGCCAGGATTTCGCGGTACATCGCGGCCGCTTCGGCGGCCAGCGCGTGATCGAGCAGGAGGCGGGCCGTCTCCCTGCGGGCGACGGGGTCGTCGGGACACTCCGCCGCCAGGGCCAGCAGCTCCGCCCGCACCCGGGCCGCCTGTCCCGACCGGCCGAGGAAGTCCACCAGTTCCCTGCGGATCTCCAGACCGCGCAGGGGGGATTCCTCGGGCCAGGTCCCGTACACCGCCCTGCGGTAGAAACCGACGGCCTCGCTCACATCCCCCTTCTGCGCCGCAATCCTCCCCAGGCCCAGGTTGACCGGGCCGCTCCCGGGTTGTTCGCGCCCCAGCTCGCGGAAATAGATCTCCGCCTCGTTCCAGCGCCGGGCGGTCACGAGCGCCGAGGCCAGCGCCAGCCGGTCCCGGAAACTGTGGGAGATGGAAAGGGCGCTGCGGAACTGCTCCACCGCCTCCGCGGGGCGCCCCGCCGCCATCAGGCTCTCCCCCCGGACCGCGTGCTCCTCGGCCCGGTCGGTGCGCCGCGAACGGTAGAACCAGCTCAAAAACCCCCCCAGCGCGATCATCAGGGCGATGACGACGGCCATGCGCCCGATCGAGGGGGCCCGCCGCGCGGCGCCCGGGGCGGCGGATTCCCCCCCCTTCTCCCCCCGGTAGGCGGCCATGGCATCCTCGAGGCCGAGCGAGGCCATCATCTTCCTCGGGTCGGTGCGGCTGACGACCGGGAGCTCGTCGAGCCCGCTCTCGGCCATCCGCCTCAGCGCCGCGTCCAGGGGCTGGTCCGGGTGGAGATGGGGGAAATCCGCGGCCGTCGGGATTTTCTGCGGATCGAAGCCGGGGAGGAGTTCGGCCAGGGTCTTTCGCCCCCCTCCCGATTCCGCCTCCTCGAGGAGGCGCCTGCGCGTGACCATCCCCATGAGCCCCCCCCTGTTGACGACGGCCCAGGCGGACGCCCCGGGGGGGAGCGCGGGCAGGACGTCGGCGACCCTGTCGGTCCCCTGCAGCACCCTTTCGGGCACCCGCATCCCCCGGCTGACGCTGGTCTCCTCGTCCCGGGCCCGGGGGGCCGTCGGCAGGTGGATCCCGTCCTGGTGCATCAGGGCCTCGTAGATCGGCTTCTTCTGCATCCGGCTCGAAAGGAAATAGCTGGTGAGGTTGGCCACCATCAGCGGGACGATGATGGAATAGTCGCGCGTGATCTCGAAGATCATGAAGACCGATGTCATCGGCGCGCGGACGATGCCGGCGAACGCCACCCCCATCCCGACCAGGGCGTAGGCGCCGACGCTCCCGGTGTAGTCGGGCATGAGCATGTGGGCGCTCGCCCCGAAGGCGCCCCCCAGCATCGCCCCGATGAAGAGGCTGGGGCCGAAGATGCCCCCGGCGTTCCCCGACGAGTAACAGGAGGCCGTGGCGACAACCTTCAGAACGACCAGCAGCGCCATGGTGCCGAGCGCCATCCGGCTGTTGAGCGCCTCGCTGACGTTGCCGTAGCCGACGCCGAGCACGGCGGGAACGAACAGCCCCAGGATTCCCACCGTCAGGCCCCCGGCCGAAGGCTGCAGCCAGGCCGTCCAGGCCGGCATCCTCGAGAAATAACGGCGCAGCCAAAGCAGCAGCCGGATGAAGAGGGCGCTCACCAGCGCTCCCAGGGCGCCCAGGGCGGCATAGAGGATGAACTCCACCGGGTGCACCAGCTGGTAGGCGGGCACGTGGAAGAGCGGCTCGTCCCCGAGCAGGAGATGGAGCACCATCCAGGAGGTCGCCGAACTGATCACGATGGCCCCCAGGACGCGGGCGTGCAGGTCCCCGATGACCTCCTCGAGCGTGAAGAGGACGGCGGCGATCGGCGTGTTGAAGGCGGCGGCCAGGGCGGCCGAGGCGCCGATCGGCACCAGGGTCCGGGTCTTTTCGGGGCTGAGCCCGAACTGGCGGCCCATGGCCGAGGCGATCCCCGCGCCGATCTGGACCGACGGCCCCTCGCGTCCCAGGGCGATGCCGCTCGCGAGCGAGATCGAGGAGCAGAGGAATTTGCCGATGACGGTCCGGAGCCGGATCACCCCGGAGTGCAGGAAGAGGGCGGCCTTGGTCTGGGGGATGCCGCTGCCGCGGGCGTCGCGGAAGTAGTGCACGAGGAGGAAGCCGGTGATCAGGGAGCCCGCCGTCGGCACCAGGACCCGCCTCCAGGCCGCCCCGCCGGCGGGGTACATCCTCGAACCCAGGTTTTCGGTCAGAACGATGAAGGCGACGATGACGAGCCCCACGGCGGCGCCGATCATGAGGGTCAGGATGAAGAGGACCTTTTCCTCGTGCTGCTCCAGCTGGCGGACGTCCATCCGTCCGAAAAGTGTTTTCCAGCCCTGCCCCTGTGGATTTGAATGATCCATCGTCTCCCCGGTCTTCCCGTACCTCCCCCCTAAAGCTAGGCACTGGAGCCGGAGATTTCAAGCATGAATGGACCCTCCCTGCGGACGGGCACTACCCGGTTTTTTACATATATGTCCCATCCAGGACGCCTTTGATACATTATTGTAATATTCGGGCGAAAGGACCGAAAAGGGGGACAGGCCCTATCTCACTTACATTCCATTGCTTAAGGGTATATCGGCCGGGAGGCCGACTCTGGGCTTCAAGTTGCATGTATCCCTGTCGAAGGATCTGAACGGGATGTGTTCTTCCCCGCGCCGCGAAGTCCGTTTCCGGCTGCGGGCCTGGACCAAGAAAGGGAAGGAAACCGATGAGTATTTCGCGCCTGAATGCGATCGCCGCCGTCACCAGCTACAAACCTATTGAGAAACCGCTGAGTTTCTCGGAAACGCCCTCGAAGGACCTGTTCGGCGTCAACGTCTTCAGCGACGCCGTCATGAAGGAGCGCCTGCCCAAACAGGTGTATAAAGCCATGCGCCGGACGATCGACCGGGGGGAAAAACTGGACATCTCCGTGGCGGACGCCGTGGCCGTGGCCATGCGGGACTGGGCCATCGAAAAAGGGGCCACCCACTACGCCCACGTGTTTTACCCGCTGACCGGGCTGACGGCCGAAAAGCACGACAGCTTCCTGGAACCGGACGGCAAGGGGGGCGTGCTGGCCGAGTTTTCGGCGAAACAGCTGATCCAGGGGGAGCCGGACGCCTCGAGCTTCCCCTCGGGCGGGCTGCGGGCGACGTTCGAGGCCCGCGGCTACACGGCCTGGGACATCACCAGCCCGGCCTACATCCTGGAGAACCCGAACGGGACCACCCTGTGCATCCCGACGGTCTTCTGTTCCTGGACCGGCGAGGCGCTCGACAAGAAGACGCCGCTGCTGCGCTCCATGCAGGCGCTGAACCTCGAGGCCCGGCGGATCCTGAAGCTCTTCGGCGACGCCGACCCCGGCCTGGTGTTTTCGACCGCCGGATGCGAGCAGGAATACTTCCTGATCGACCGGAACTTCTACTTCGCCCGGCCCGACCTGGTCACCGCCGGCCGCACCCTGTTCGGGGCCAAGCCGCCGAAGGGGCAGGAACTGGAAGACCAGTATTTCGGCGCCATCCCGGAGCGCGTCCTGGCCTGCATGCTGGAGACCGAGCAGGAGCTGTACAAGCTGGGGGTCCCCGTCAAGACGCGGCACAACGAGGTCGCCCCGGCCCAGTACGAGATCGCCCCCGTGTACGAGAACGCCAACCTGGCCACCGATCACCAGTACCTCATGATGCGCACCCTGCAGCGCGTGGCGCTCAAGTACGGCATGGCGTGCCTGCTCCACGAGAAGCCGTTCGCCGGCATCAACGGCTCGGGCAAGCACCTGAACTGGTCGCTCGGCACCTCGTGCGCCAACCTCCTGGAGCCCGGCACCACGCCCCACAGCAACATGCAGTTCCTGGTCTTCTGCGCCGCCGCCATCAGGGCCGTCCACCTCTACGGGGACCTGCTGCGGGCCACCGTGGCGCACTCGGGCAACGACCATCGCCTGGGGGCCAACGAGGCGCCCCCGGCCATCATCTCGGTCTACCTGGGGGAACAGCTGACCGACATCTTCGAGCAGATCGCCAACGGCGGGGCGAGCCGGTCCAAGGAACCGGGTTACCTGAACGTGGGAGTGGACACGCTCCCGGCCTTCCCCAAGGACGCCGGGGACCGCAACCGCACCAGCCCCTTCGCCTTCACCGGCAACAAGTTCGAATTCCGGGCCGTCGGTTCGAGCCAGAGCGTCGCCGGCCCTCTGGTGGCGCTCAACACGATCATGGCCGATTCCCTCGAGTACATCGCCACGGCCCTGGAGACGAAGACCGGGGGGAACGCGGCCGGGCTCAGCGTCGCGGTCCAGGAAGTGCTCCAGCAGATCGTCCGGGACCACGGCGCCATCATCTTCAACGGCGACAACTACTGCGAGGCCTGGGAGAAGGAGGCCGCGAAACGGGGCCTGCCGAACCTCCGCAACTCCGTGGACGCCCTGGCGGCGCTGGCCGACACCAAGAACGTGGAACTCATGGCGAAATACCACGTCCTCTCGCCGCGGGAGATGGAGAGCCGCCACGAGATCTACCTGGAGCGGTACGTGAAGGACATCGCCGTGGAAAGCCGGCTCACGCGGATGATCGCCCGGACCATGGTCTTCCCGATGGCGGTCCAGTACCAGCACCAGCTGGCCACCACGGCGCTGGCGCTCGAGCAGCTGGGCAAGACCCACTGCACCTCCACGCTCGACGAGCTGAACGAACAGGTGAAGCAGCTGCAGGAAACCATGCAGGAACTGGAAAAGACGCTCGAGGAGCCGGTGGAGGGTTCCACCCTGAACCACGCCGTTCATGCGCGCGACAAAATTGTGCCCGCGATGGCGGCCGTCCGGGAGGTGGCCGACCGGCTCGAGGGGTTGGTGTCCGACGAGATCTGGTCGCTGCCGACCTACCAGGAGATGTTGTTCATCAAGTAGGAAAGGGGGGCCGGAGCCTCAGCTCCGGCCCCGCACCGCCTCGAGCGCTCCCCGGGCGATCCGCCCGGGCCGCTCCCCTATGCCGCGGATCGGCGCCGCCGCCCCGCGCGGGTCCACCTCGATCACCTTCGCCCTCACCCCCACCGCCACCCCGTCGCGCGTCAGCCCGCGCAGCGTCCCGTCGATCGGGGCGCGGAGGATTTCGTCCCCGATGCGGGCGACCTCCCGCCCCGCCGTCACCATCTCCCCGATGGCGAGCACCGTCCGGAAAACACCCGCCGCCGGGGCGTACACGTAGCGGTCGCGCGCGTGCCCGGCGATCGTCTGCGGCTCTCCCGCGAGCGGCCGCGTCGCGCCGCGCCGGATCACCCTGCCAAGCTCCTCCCCCCACCCGGTCTCGACCGCGACGTCCACCGTCTCCCCGGCGATGAACCCCGGTCCCAGGCCGATGGTCAGGGGCGCGAGGTCGATCTGGACCTCGGGCTGCGCGTGCTTGCGCATGCGCGCGTCGATGAGGACCCCGGGGCGCAGCCCCCGGAGCAGTCCCCCCAGCTCGAGCGCCGTGACCACGACCTCGCCGTGCGAGTCCGCGGCCGCCGCGATCTCCGCGATCGTCCGGCGCATCCGGGCGGCGACCCCCTCGAGGACCGCCTCCCCGTCGAAGAAGGCGTCGCAGAACGCCATGGCCCGCCGCGTGGCCGCGGGACGCTCGACATCGTGTATTACAATTTTGTAACCTTCGCGGAACAGGAGGTGGGCCACTGCCGACGCCACGTCCCCGCTCCCCCGCACCAGAATGACTGCATCCATGCCCCCTCCCTATCCACCCGCCGATCGGAACAAAACGAGGTCCGCTGTTTACGTGCGGGGAAGAATATCATATCTTTATGCCTTTGAATGCCCAGGCGGTGAACCGGCGGGCAAGGAGCGTGACCATGGCCCTGATCGGAGCGAACGAGCTGAAGCGCAAGATGTTCATCACGGTGGACAACCAGCCGTACGCCGTCCTCGAGGTCTTCTTTGCCTCGCCGAGCGCGCGCGGCGCCTCGACCATGGTGCGCACCCGGCTGCGCAACCTGATCACGGACGCCGTCATGGAAAAGACCTTCCGGACCAGCGAAAAGTTCGCCGAGGCGGACGTCACCATGGCCCCGGCCTCCTACATGTACGCCGACGGGGAGTACTGCCATTTCATGGACGAGGCCACCTACGAGCAGTTCGCCTTCACCCCGGAACAGCTGGGGGACGACCGGCTCTACCTCACCGAGGGGCTGTCGCTCCAGGTGCTCAAGTACAACGGCAGCGCGATCGCGGTGGAGCTCCCCCCCTTCGTCGAGCTGACGGTGACGGCGACCGAGCCGGGGGGACGCTCCGACGCGGGGTCGGGCGGGGCCACCAAGCCCGCCACCCTGGAAACGGGGCTCGAGATCCGCGTCCCCCTCTTCATCAAGGAGGGGGAGCGGGTGCGCGTCAGCACCCAGACGGGGGAGTTCGCCTCGCGCGCCTGAAAGGAGGCCGGATGCATCCCGAGGACCGAAACCCGTGAGCTTTCTCGAGCCCTTCACCTTCCCCGTCTCGGGCGTGCACACCTGGCTGTGGCTGCCGCCGCTGGTGGCCTTCTGCGTCTCGGTCTTCACCTCCACGGCCGGGATCACGGGCGCCTTCCTCCTCCTCCCGTTCCAGATCAGCGTGCTGGGGTTCGCGAGCCCCGCCGTCAGCGCGACCAACCTGGTCTACAACATCATCTCCACCCCGGGAGGGATCTTCCGCTTCCTGCGGGAGAAGCGCCTCATCTGGCCCCTGGCGGGCGTCGTCGTCCTCGGCACCCTCCCGGGCGTCGTCATCGGCGGACTCGTCAGGCTGCACTGGCTCCCCGACCCGGGCCGCTTCCGGGTCTTCGTCGCCTGCGTGATGCTCTACATCGGCGCCCGGCTGATGATGGGACTCCGGCGGCGGGGGGCCCCCGGCCGGCCCGCCGGCGGCAACGGGGACTTCAACGTGGAGCTTCTCTGCGCCGCCTGGCCCCGGCTCTCCTACCGCTTCCAGGAGGAGGAGTACCACTGCGGCTTCCGGAGCCTCTTTCTCCTCTCCTTCGTGGTGGGCATCGTCGGGAGCATCTACGGGATCGGCGGCGGGGCCATCATCGCCCCCTTCCTGGTCTCCTTCTACCGGCTGCCGATCCACACCATCGCCGGCGCCACCCTGGTGGGCACCTTCGCCTCCTCCGTGGCCGGCGTCCTCTTCTACGCCCTGGCCGCCCCCTTCTACCCCGGCCTCGTCATCACCCCCGACTGGCTCCTGGGCGCCCTTTTCGGGCTGGGGGGGCTGGCGGGCACCTACCTGGGCGCCCGCATGCAGCGCCGCATCCCCGCCTCCCGGCTGAAACTCCTGCTCGGCCTGATCGTCTTCGCAGTCGCCCTGAAATACCTGGCCGGCGCCTTCGGCTAGAGCCCGGGCCTGACTATGCGCCCTCGGGGGGCGTCTTGCGGGCATAGAGCGGGGCGAAATGGAAGTCGTACTGCCTCCCCGCCAGCCAGCAGAGGAGGGCGGCGGCGGCGAGGGGGATGGCGGCCACCCCCAGCAGGGTCTCCATCGGCAGTTCGGTGTCGAGCAGGTAGCCCCCGATCGGGGGGCCCAGGATGGCGCCGATCCGGCCGGCGGCCACGGCGGCCCCGGCCCCCTTGTTCCGGCAGCCGGGCGGGTAGACGATGGGGGCGAGGATGGTAACGGCCATGTGGGCGGAGTTGATGAAGAACGCGCTCGCCATCAGCAGGAGGACGAATCCGGTCGACTGCATCCCCCCGGTGACGAGGACGGCCGCGGCGGCGACGGCATGGAGCCAGGCCCCGCTGCGGAAACCGAACCGGTCGAAGTAGAACCCGCTCAGGAGGCAGCCGGCGGCGACCAGGACGTTGATGCTCCCGGTGATGTAGGCCGCCGTCGACGCCCCGAACCCCTTCAGGACCAGGAGCTGGGGGGACCAGGAACCGATGAAGAAAACGGCGATGGAGCTGACCAGGTAATAGGCCCACAGCACCGGGGTGACCCAGCGGAGCCGGCCGGCGAACAGCTCCCGCAGGGCGCCCCTGGCGCCCCCCGAGCCCGCGGAGACGAAGCGCGCCTCCCCGGTGAGAACGATGCCGGGCTGGATCCTCGCGACCAGTCGCGCGAGCGTGCGCCGCTCCTTTTCGGTCTGCCGCCGCGCGGCCAGCCAGCGGGCCGACTCGGGGAGCATGAGGCCGACCAGCACGAGAGCCGCGAGCGGGGCGAAAAAACCGACCAGGAAGAGGGGGCGCCAGCCGAGGCGCTCGAGCATGAAGCCCGCGAGATACCCGCCGAGGACGATGCCGACGAGGAAGCCGGAATACATGATCGACACGTACTTCCCGCGCCCTTTCAGGGGGGAGTATTCGCTCGTCAGGGTGATGGCGCAGGGGACGGCCCCGCCGATGCCGATCCCGGTGAAGACGCGGATGGCGATGAGGCTTTCCAGGGAATGGGAGAAGTAGACCAGCAGCGTCCCGGTGCTGAAGACGCAGGAGGCGAGCATGAGGGTGCGCTTGCGCCCGATCCGGTCGGAGAGGATCCCGAAGCCCACGGCCCCGAACAGGTAGCCGAAAAACGCGGCGGAGAAAGCCCAGCTGAAGGCGCCGGGCCCCACGCCCCACTCCTTCATGATCACGGGGGCCGCGACCGTGATGATCGTATAGTCGTACCCGTCCATGAGCATGACGAGCCCGCACAGCAGGATGACGCTCAGGGAGACCCGGTTCAGACTGGAGTTGTCGATGAGTTGACCGACGTCGATGGCGCGCGAATGTTCCATGCCTTCATCCTGGGATTCAGTGCGTTCCGGTAAGAATGGCCCCCTGCCCGACGAGCACGCGCTGGAGTTCGGAAACGTCGGATTCCAGCATCCTGGGGGTGATATCGTTTCCGGCGCAGATCGCGGCGGCCACCCCGGCGGCCTGTCCCGTCACCATCGTCTGCATCAGGAAGCGCTGGTAGGCTTCCCGGCGCGCCGAAACCGCCTTTCCCGCCACCAGGAGGTTTTCCACCTCGCGCGGCACCAGGCAGCGATAGGGGACGTCGTGCGAACCGCCCGTTCGGGGCACGTCCGGCGGCTTCATCGTCCCCAGCGTGCCGGGGCCCACCACGTGCACGGCGCCGGCGGGAAACGCGCTCTTGCCGATGACGTCGGGGAATTTGCGCTCCCCGACGACATCCTCCCCCGTCAGCACGTAGTCCCCCATGATGCGGCGCCCCTCCCGGATCCGCACCTCCGGGCAGATGCGCGTGATGTAGGCGCGCTCGAAGCCGGGAAGATACTTCCGGATGAATTTCCAGGCGATCCGCACCTGCCGGCGGCATTCGACCTCCGCGCGGGTCCGGTCCTCTACGTCGGTGGCGTCGCAGTCGCCGATCTGGGATGAATGCTGGAAATGCGCCTGGATGACACCCCCCTCGCGCGGGATCAGGAAGAAACCGACCCCGCTCGCCCCGTGCCATTCCCCGCTCTCCAGCCCTTTCAGCTTGAGGCTGCGGTATCCCATGATCTCGCCGAATTCCTCGATCGTTTCGACCCTGCGGATGCGCGCGACGAGCTCGTCGCGCGTCCACCGGTGCCGGGTGTTTTCCTGGAAGCGTTCGAATTCGAACTCCCCGGGGTTTTTCTTGACGTAGTCGAGGACCCTGGCCCAGTCCACCCCGTCGGCCGTGAAGGCCAGCGAGTGGGGCTCCATCTCTTCCCTGGGGAGAATTTCGTACGGGGCGCCCGCGCGCGCAGCGATTTCCCCCTCCCCGGTGCAGTCGATGAGGACCTTGCCCAGGATCGCCTGCCGGCCCGAGACGTTTTCCACCACCACGCCCCTGACGGCCGCACCCTCCTTCAGGACATCGACGGCCAGGGAGTGGAGCAGGAGCTCGACGCCGTTTTCCTCCATCATTTCGAAAGCCATCAGCCCCCACCAGTCGGGGTCCACGTAGGCGAACGTATACCAGCCGCGGAAGTCGGGCTCCAGGTGCGGGAGCGCGTGCCCCTCTTTCAGGAGCCGCTCGTGGGTCTCGGTGAGGATGCCGCCGATGATGCGCTCCCCCCGCTCGTTGTAGAGGTTGGCGTAGGCGAAGCCGGGGGGGCCCGAGACGTTCATCTGCCCGCCGAGGGCGCCCATCCGTTCGACCAGAACGGTTCGGGCCCCTGCGCGCGCCGAGGCGACGGCCGCGGCCACCCCCGAAGTCCCCCCGCCCACCACGACGACGTCCGCCCTCCGGCTTATGCGCATTCCCCCCCCCGAAACGGCCCGTCCGCACCCGGGAAAGAAGCCGGGGCGGGATCCGTCGGACCCCGCCCCGGCATTGGCTTTCAATGGGTAAAAAGCCTCACGCCCGGGCGGCCCGGATTTCGGCCCCGAACTTCATGCAGGCCACGCGGGAGAGGTTGTCGAAATCGTCCTTCGGCCCCCCCATCCGGGCGTAGAGCTCGGTCACCATCTTGTATTGGTCCGGGTCCATGAGCGCCCGGGTGATGCGCCCGCCGAAGATGGCGCCGGGAACGGCGCCCGCCCCCGTGATCCCGCCGAGATAGCCCCCGACGTAGTCCTTGACCTGCTGCGGCCCCGGCTGCTTCCCCAGGTTGCCGCACACCGCGAAGAGACCGCGGGTCTTGCGCCTGATCTCCGGGGCGTGAGCCTTGATGAAGTCCTCGAGCGCCTGCGGCCCCTTTCCCCCCTGGATCGCGGTCCCGATCACGAGGTGGTCGTAGCTCCCGAGGTCCGCCGGCGCCTGCCGCGCGTCGAAGACGGGGGCGATCCCCCCCATCCCTTCCGAGACCCAGACGGCGGCGTCGCGCGCCGTCCCGTACCAGGTTCCGAAGATCACGGCCCATTTTTCGTCAGACGGCATGGGGATGAAGTGCGCGGCGGCCGGGCCGGCCACCGCCAGCGTCCCCAGTCCCGCCAACCCCACGTTCAAGAAGGTCCTTCTTTCCATTCATTCCTCCCGTTGAAAATCCAAGGCCGGGCGGCCATGAGGCCCGTCCGGCTCCTTCCATTTGTATGATGAATCGGACCCGGCGACAAGCTCAATCGACAGGGGCGCCCGCCGGCGGAGTCTTGCATCGGGCCCCGACCATGGCATAATGCGGCATGCCCCAGACTCCCGAATTTTTCCCGAACCTGTACCGCGAGCTGCTCGACGCCATCGCCGACGGCGTCTACTTCACCGACCGCGAGCGCCGCATCGCCTTCTGGAACCGCGGGGCGGAGGCCCTGACCGGGTACGCCCGCGACGAGGTGATCGGCCGCCGCTGCATGGACAACCTGCTGGTCCACGTCGACAACGCGGGCACCCGGCTCTGCTTCGGGGCCTGCCCGCTTGCGGCCACGCTCGAAAACGGCGAGCCGCGCGAGGCCGACGTGTACCTGCATCATAAGAACGGCCACCGGGTCCCGGTACGCGTCCGCGTCTTCCCGATCCGGGACGACGGGGGCGCCATCACGGGAGCGGTCGAGGTGTTCAACGACAACACCGCCACCCGCCGGGCGGCCGCGCACCTGGAGCGGATGGAGCGGCTGGCGCTGCTCGACCACCTGACCGGGATCGCCAACCGCCGCGGGGCCGAGGCGGCCATCCGGTCGCGCCTGGAGGAACTGCGGCGCAACGGGTGGGGCTTCGGGGTGCTCCTCCTGGACATCGACGATTTCAAGGCCGTCAACGACTCCTGCGGACACGAGACCGGGGACCGGGTGCTGCGCCTGGTGGCCCGGACGCTCGAAGCCGGGGCGCGCTCCTTCGACCTGGTCGGCCGCTGGGGGGG
>JAFGSS010000166.1 GCA_016934555.1 Acidobacteriota bacterium
CAGTTCGTGCGGGTCCCTGGCGCCGAGCCCGTCCAGCCCGGACTCGACGGCCTCGACCCGGGCCAGCGCCTCCTCGAGCCGCTCCCGGCTCCGGTGCATGCTGTACTTTACCGGGATCACCACCTCCTGGATGCCCCGGATGGCATCCTCCGCCCGGGCGCCGCCGTCCCTGTCAAGCGGCGCGAAGATCGACTCCCCCAGGCGCGCCAGCGCGTCCGGGTCCGCCGACGGGGGCGCCGTCCCCGCCAGGGAGGCGGACACCGAGGGGGCCGCCCTCAGGGCGCCGAGCAGGGCGTTCATCAGCCCCGAGCCCCGGAGCCTCCCGGGCGGAGCCTCCGTCGCTCCCGCCCACGCGGAACCGGCATAGCTCGTGTCGCCGATGGCCCAGAGCCCCGGAACCGTCGTCCTCATGTCATGGTCGACCCTGACCGGCGAAAGCTCCCCGGTGAAACCGAGCGAGGCCTCCACCCGCTTCGCGGGGGGCGGGCCGTATTGCCGCGCTTTGGCGTCTTCGATCGCGAACAGAGCCTCCAGGCGGGACCGGTGCCATTTGAAGATTCCGCCGTTCCCCATCGAGCTCCCGTACTCCTCCAGGTCGACGTAGAGGGGCCCGCGCCCCTCGAGGACCTCCCGCTCCATCCCGAGGATGATCGAAACCGGGATGTCGGGCTGGGGCCCCTCGATGTACCTGGAGCTGATCTGTTCGCCGCGGGCGTTGTAAAGATGGTGGAAACCGAAAACGACCGGGATGCCGGTGCCCTTGTTGACGACATCGTAGAAATTGCCGAACTCCGCGTTGCGCATTTCGGCACCCGCGTGATAGGCGGCCGCGATCCCGTCTCCGGTGGCGCTGGCCCACATCCGCATGACGCCGAAATCGCAGTCGCCGTTGGCGAGGATGGTCGCCTTCGCGTCAAAAACCGCCATGCGGCCGTCGAGAAGACGGAACCCGGCGGCGCCGGTGACGCGTCCGTCCTCCTTCAACAGTTCCACCACGTGGGTCTTGTCGACGAGCTTCACCCCTGCCCTGGCGGCCTTCGCCCGCAGCGGCCGCATCATGTCCAGGTCCACGGCGGCCAGCGACCAGCCGGACGGCAGGCGGCTGAGGTCCAGCTCCCCGGAAGGGGTCTTCATGACCTTGACGCCCCACTCCGCCAGTTTCATCACCCCCCCGTACGATTCCGCCGCCATCGCGTAGAGCAGCTCCTGGTCGTTGAGGAAAATCCCGATCTGGTTCACGTGGAAGTCGACGAAGGCATCGAGATCGTCGTCGGGGGCGAGAACCCACAGCACCCCGGCGCCCTTGTTCGCCTTCCCCCCCCAGCCGATCGTCTGCTTGTCCACGAGCGTCACGCTCGCGTCCGGGGCCAACTCCTTGACCCGGATCGCGGCGGCGAGCCCGCCAAAGCCGCCGCCGATCACGAGGACATCGGTGCTCGAGGCCGTCTCCCGGTCTCTCGCCGTTTTCGTCATGCTCCGCTCCTTTTCAGTACGGTTGGACCTGTGGGCCCTGCATGCGCGGCAGGACCGTGATGCACCGGACAGGGCAGTTGAGTTCGCAGGTGAAGCACCAGACGCAGTCCTCTGCGTAGGCGATCCTCGGCTTCCCCGCGGCATCGTCCCAGCGCAGCACATCCACAAAACACGCCTCGACGCAGGCCTTGCAGCCGACGCATTCCTCCAGGCCGATCGTAATACGGGCACTCATGCCGCCTCCAAACTCGAAGTGGTTTCAGGGGCCGGGACCGCCGGCGCACCCGGTCGATCCATGACGGAAAGCTACCGGGAATCCTGCTATTTGTAAAATGAATCCTTTGGATATAATAGGATTTGATTATTAAATGCTTGGAGGCGGGATGGATTTTCACGAGTTCGATGCCGGCCTGCTGGTGGCGCTCGACGCGCTCCTGTCGGAAAAGAGCGTGACGCGGGCGGGCGAGCGCCTCCACCTGAGCCAGCCGGCCACCAGCATCATCCTGGCCCGCCTGCGGCGCTACTTCGGCAACGACCTGCTGGTGCCGGCGGGACGCAGGATGGTGTTGACCCCGCTGGCCGAAAGCCTCGCGGAGCCCGTACGCGACTGCCTGCTCCAGATCCAGCACACCGTGGCTTCCAGGGCGGAGTTCCACCCCGCCCTCTCCACCCGGAAATTCCGCCTGGCCGCCTCCGACTACGCGACGGCCGTCCTCGTGGCCCCGGCCCTTCAGGAAGCCGCGCGCCAGGCCCCGGGCCTGACGTTCGAAATGGTGCGCCTCGACGAGAACATCGAGCGGAGCCTGGAAAAGGGCGCCATCGATTTCGTCATCCGGCCGCTGGTCCATGCGGTGGCCGGGCACCCGAAGGAGCCGCTGTTCGAGGACCGGCACACCTGCGTGGCGTGGCGCGAAAATCCGCTCGTCGGCAAGCGCCTCAGCCGCAAGCGGTTTCTGGAGCTGGGCCACGTCTCCGTCCATTTCGGACACGCGCCCGCCATCTTCGAGGACTGGTTTTCGACCCGCTACGGGGGGATCCGGAAGATCGAGGTGATCGTGCAGGATTTCGAGGTCGCCTGCCGCCTGGTCGTGGGGACCCACCGGATCGCCACGGTCATGAGCCGCATGGCGCTGCTGTGCGCCGATCACCTCCCCCTCAGGCTCCTCACCCCGCCCTTCGCCGTTCCGCCGGTGACCCATTGCCTGCAGTGGCACCGGTACCAGGACCAGGACCCGGGCAGCCGCTGGCTCCGGGCGCTCCTCGAGGAGGAAGCCGGCAAGATCGGGCTGAAGAACCGTTCCGCCGGCCGCCGGCAGGCGAAGGCCG
>JAFGSS010000167.1 GCA_016934555.1 Acidobacteriota bacterium
CCGGGGACTGCTGCGGCGCAGCCTCTTCCCGGGGCGGCGGTCCGAACAGGAGGCGAAGACGCCCCCCGCCCCCTCCCCCGAAGCCGCCCCCCCGCCCCTGTCCGAACCTGAGCCCGAACCTGAGCCTGAGCCGGTGAGCGAGGAAGGGATCCGGCGCCGGATCGAGGCGGAGCCCGCCTTCCGGGGGCCGTTGTTGAGGCTTCTCGAGTTCTGCGTCACCCCCCGGGCCGAGAAGGACATCTACGGCTGGATGCGGCCCTTTCCCGAAATTCGCGCGGGATCCCATCCCCCGGAGACCCTGCTCCTCTGGATGGTGGAGGCGGGCGCCATCGAGCGCCTCCCCGGCGAGGAGAGCTGGCGGACCACCCCCGTGGGAAAGGACACTCTCGTGTCCTATGCGGCGGGGAGCGGCGATAAAACGCTGGAAACCTGATGCCCGATAGCGCATGCAATGCGGGTTCACCCTATCTACGGGAGCGAAGAGAAGTGATGAAATACATTCTGTGCGCGGCGGCGGCCTGCTGCCTTCTGCTTGGGTGCAGCACGGGAACGGTGGACCGGAAGCCGAAAAGCCTTTCGTCGTACGATCCCGAGGCGAAGGCGCTCGTGGCCCGGATGACGCTCGAGGAGAAGATCGGGCAGATGACCCAGCCGGAGCAGGGGCCCGTGATGGCCAGCCCCGGCGACATGCAGAAATACTTCATCGGCTCCGTGCTCAGCGGGGGGGATTCCGATCCCGTGGAGGGGAACACGCTCGAGGCCTGGACCGACCTGTACGACCGGGTGCAGGCGGAGGCGGTAAAGACGCGGCTCGGGATCCCCGTGCTGTACGGGGTGGACGCGGTGCACGGCCACAGCAACGTCCTGGGCGCCGTCATCTTTCCCCACAACATCGCCCTGGGGTGCACGCGCGACCCCGGGCTGGTCGAGAAAATCAACCGGATCACCGCCGAGGAAGTGCGGGCCACCGGGATCCAGTGGACCTTCAGCCCCTGCGTCACCGTCCCCCAGGACATCCGCTGGGGGCGCACCTATGAAGGTTTTTCCGAAGACCCCGACCTGGTGGCCACCCTCGGAGAAGCCGCGGTTCGCGGGCTGCAGGGGGACCTCGGGGACCCGCTCTCGGTCCTGGCCTGCGCCAAGCACTTCGTGGGAGACGGCGGCACCGCCGCCGGCACCACCGCCCGCCCGGGCGCGCCGGCGGGAAAGGACGCCCGCCTCTGGCTCGACCAGGGGGATGTGCAGGTAGACGAGGCGACGCTGCGCCGGGTCCACCTCCCGGGCTATGTCGCGGCCATCCGGGCCGGGGTCGGGAGCATCATGCCCTCCTACAGCAGCTGGAACGGAGTCAAGTGCTCCGGCAGCCACCGGCTGCTGACCGAGATCCTCAAGCAGGAGCTGGGATTCGAGGGCTTTCTGATTTCCGATTACAACGCCATCGCCCAGATCAAACCGGGCGACTACAAAACCTCGGTCGAGATCTCCATCAACGCCGGGATGGACATGGCGATGGAGCCGACCCACTACCGCGCCTTCTTCGACACCCTCAGGGAACTGGTCGAGGAGGGGCGGGTGCCGGTGGCGCGCATCGATGACGCCGTGACCCGCATCCTGCGGGTGAAGTTCGCCATGGGGCTGATGGACAAGGGACGGTCGCAGCTGGCGGACCGCAATCTGCACCAAGTCTTCGGATCCGACGCCCACCGGGCGGTGGCGCGCGAGGCGGTGCGCAAGTCGCTGGTAGTGCTCAAAAATGAAAACCGGGCGCTGCCGATCCCGAAGCAGGTGGCGCGCATCCACGTGGCCGGCAGGAGCGCGGACGACATCGGCAACCAATGCGGAGGCTGGACCATCCGCTGGCAGGGGCAGGGAGGGCGCGTCACCCCGGGAGGGACCACCGTGCTCGCGGCCATCCGATCGGCCGTTTCCCCGGAGACGCTGGTGACCTTTTCCCCGGACGGCGCCGGAGCCGAGGGGGCCACGATCGCCGTCGCCGTGATCGGGGAGAAGCCGTACGCCGAAGGGGTGGGGGACCGGGACAACCTGGGGCTCGACCTGGAGGACCGGGCGACGGTGGCCAACCTGAAAAAGGCGGGGATCCCGGTGGTGACCCTGGTGATCTCGGGCCGCCCCATGGTCCTCGGCGACGTGGCGGACCGGTCGGACGCGCTCCTGGCCGCCTTCCTCCCGGGGACGGAGGGGAAGGGGATCACGGATGTCCTGTTCGGGGACCACAAGCCGACGGGGAAGCTGTCCTTCTCCTGGCCGCGCGCGAACGGGCAGCTCCCGCTCAACATCCACACCCCCGAAGAGCGGTACGACCCGCTCTTCCCCTACGGCTACGGGTTGACCTGGTGATCCGCATGATTCGGATGTTCCCCTGCGGCGGAGACGCCGGGTGTGCCATCCTTAGAGGGATATGAATCTGAACTACGCACTCGGCGTCGCGACCGCGGTCTTCTGCGGCGTCTGCATGCAGTCGGGCATCCTGCTGCAGAAAAAGGCCGTCAACGACATGGCACCGGAAGACAGGGCGCGACGGTTTCTGAAGACGCTGCTCCGGGACCGGCGCTGGCTTGCCGGGCTGGGGCTCGAATACGGCATCGGCACCTGCGCCTTCATGATCGCGCAGGCGCTGATCGGGCCGGCGCTGGTGCCGGGGCTCATGGCCGCGGGGCTGGTGGTACTGGCCGTCGGTTCGGTCCGCCTCATCGGGGAGGCGCTCAGTCTATCCGAGTACGCCGGGATCGCCATGCTGATGGCCGGCATCGTCCTGCTCGGCCTGAGCGAGCTCGAGATCAGCGTGGACGTCGTCCGGGAGCGGCTGGCCGACGGCGGCACGGCCTCGCGTATCGCCATCCTCACCGTGAGCCTCTTCCTGCTCTGGGCCGCCACCCACCTGCAGGCGCTGCGCCTTTCGCGGCGCAAGGGGATCGTCATGGCCTTTTCGAACGGGTTCCCCTTCGCGATCTCGAATTTCTGGATCAGCCCGCTCTTGGCCGTCGGCGCCGTCGTCCTGGCCGGTGACGGGTCGTGGAGCCAGACGGGCCTATTTGCGCTGGCGAGCGTCATCCTCGTGGGCTGCAACGTCTTCGGCATCCGGCAGACCAACGAGGCCTTCAAATTCGCCCAGGCCAGCAACGTCATCCCGGTGCAGCAGCTGTCGGTCCAGATCACCCCCATCCTCTTTTACTTCTACGTCTACGCCCTCGACCCGCCGCGGCGCGCCTCGGGCGTCCTCATCGTCGCGGGGGCGGCCCTCATCGTCGTGGCCGCCTTCCTGCTCGGGCGGAGGCAGGCCGAGGTCGAGAAGATCCACTGAGAGGCGCGAGGGGGGCGGGCCGGCCGCGAGGAAGCGCGCCAGTTCCCCGGGCTCGACAGGATCCGTGGCGAGCTTTTCGGGATTGAAACGCCCCCCGGTCACGTACGCCACCGATCCCCCGACGGCGACCCAGGGGAGGACCACGGCCAGGGGCACGATATACCTCTTCGATCGCACCAGCGCTTCCACCACCCCGCGCACCGGCCTGCTGCGCCCCAGCTCCCCCTCGACCTGGGGGATCGCGAAAGCGGAAAAGCCGAGGTCGGGCCGGCGCCGGCTGAACTGGGCCAGACCCTTGGCCATCTGCTTCGGCGTGGTGATCGCGGCGTCGGCCAGGATGCTGCGCCGCAGCGCCTTGGGGTAATAAAAATTGAAGGTGTCCTTGGCGAAATCGGCACAATTGCGGAACAGGAGGTTGAAGCGCCTCCGGTTGGGGCTCGAGTTGAAGTGCTCGATGAGGCGATCGTCCGCTTCCGCGTCCGTTTCCAGCTGGAAGACGTAGGTCTTGCGTTCGTACGCCGTCCCCACGAGCTGAGTCCAGCGCCCCTCGGGCTCCCGGCTCGCCACCTCGTCCGGAACCAGCTCCCTCAGGTGTTGGACGCGGTAGGCCTCGCGCAACCGGGCGACCTCTGCGCGGTCGGCGGCGGCCGGAGCCTGTTCCGGTTCCTCGACCGCGTAGAAGTATGGGATCAGCGGGATCGCGATCCAGTCGTAGTCGGCGATGCCGGAGTAGCGGCTGAGAACGGCGCCCGGTTCCCCCTCACTGCAGCGGCGCAGTTCGGTGGGGGACTCGGCGCAGACGCGCGAAAGGTAGACGGCGATATGCCCGGCGGGGATGAAGGATCCGTAGGCGCTGTGCGGTTGCTGCAAAAGCAGGGCCGCGTCCGCGTAAAGTTCAGCCGCGCTTGACAGGAGCAGGAAAAAAACCAGTTGCCATTTCATCGATTGCCGGTTCCGCCTGTTTCCATACCACAAAGCATCAGCGGCCATTATGTCACACCCCGCCAAAAAAGTCTCCTGCATGCCGGCGGGTCACCGCGCCGTGCGTGCCCTGGTTATGCGGACGCTGATTTCACGGTGTTGACCGTTGTCCATCCCCGCTCCCGATAGTCTCAGGTTATACTTTTCCTTGTCCGTGTTGATTTCCAGCTCGAAAGGATTCTTGAGCTTGAACTCCCGGATCTCTCTCATTTCCCAACGGCGCGATTCGGAGGCGTTGTCGAGGGATTCGAAAATGACACGCTCGTGGTCGATGATCAACTTGCCATCGGTGTTGTCGCGGAGCCGCTTCTTGCGCTGTGCAGAGAATGTCATGGTGGATTCATCTCCGGAAGAACCTTGATCGTCCCCCGTAATCATGACCGTTTGGGACTCCCGGGCTCCATACCAACGCTGAACATCGACGCCCTGCTCGGGGCTGTCCATATGCACGATAAGGCGGGTCGCGGTGCCTGCCCGGTCCCGGATGCCCTGCCGGAGTTGAACCGTTATCGTCCCATTGTCGTTGCTCAGACTATCGATATTGGTTTTTATCACCGAGAAGGAGGCTTCCGGCCTCTCGTCATCCACGAAGACCAGATTATCCGCCAGCAAGACTAGCTTGCCGGCCACCGTCGATCCCGCCGCCATCGAGGCGGGATACACGCGGATCTCGCTTTGAGCCCAAAGTGATCCGGCCAAAATGAAAATGCCCAGACAAACTTTTAAACAGGTCATATTATCCTCCGCAAAACCAATCCAATGATGCCGCCCGACAATCATCCGGAAGCATCTGTGAAGTGTTCCGCCAATCAAGCCGCGCGCAGCGCCAAAATCATCGGAAACCTTTTCCTTCCCTTTTTGTTATACCCCGCGGCGGTTTGCGCGGCAGTTCCATAAGGCTCACCGGCGCGGTCAAAAATGCTCTCCTGGTGACATCGAATGCCTCGGCCATGACGAGCGCAGAGAGGCCTGCCTGCGAAGCATTCGACATAACCGCGCCGTCGAACGTCGTGCGTGGACCCAACCAGGGTTTCGCCAGGTGCTCTCGACCCGACGAACCGGCCGGGACCTGCATGACGACACGCAAAATGCGGCCATTTTTGACGGGATTTCCGGGGCGGACCGCATTATGCTGGGAATCCTCTGAGGACGACGCCCGGGGCGGGTTCGAGCGAAGGCCGCACCCCGGGGGATCGTTGCATCGCAAAGCAATCAACGGAGGGAGTCCCTATGAAGTGGCACAAATCTGCAGTCCTGATCGCGCTGCTGTGCCTCGGCCTGTTCTGCACTTATTCGGCGCTCGACGGCCGGGCCGCAGCGGCCGCGGAAGAGAAGGTCACCGTGCTGAATCCGCTCGGCACGCCCCCGCCGATCACGCTGAAGCAGATGGCGCCGCGGCTCGACACGCTCGAGGGGAAGACGATCTACCTCGTCGACGACGGGTTCATCGGCGGCGACAACCTGCTCTACGAGATCCAGGACTGGTTCAAGGCGAACCATCCCGGGACCACGACCGTGTTCAAGCGCAAGGGGGGCGGGGGGTTCGACGCCGAGGACCCGGAGCTCTGGGCGGAGATGAAGGAGAAGGCCGACGGCATCATCATCGCCCTGGGCCATTGAAGCCAGTGTGCGCCGGCAGTTGTCGGCCACGCCATCACTTTTGAAACCACCCTGAACAAGCCCGCCGTCCCTATCGTCCTCTCGGAATTCTACGAGCAGGAGGTCGACAAGGCGCTCCAGGAGGGGCTGCCGGGGCTGAGGACACAGTGGATCCGCGGCCCGGTCTGGGCCAAGACACGCGACGAGCTCCGGCGCGACGTCATCAACGGAAAAAACCCGATCACGGGCCAGCCCGTCATGAGGGAGATCGTAGAAAAATTCACCCGGCCGCTGACGGCGGAGGAGAAGCGGACGGGGGAGATCGAGCAGAGCCGGGGGCCGGACACCTTCACCGACACGGCCGAAAACCTGCACCGGATGTTTCTGGAAAAACGCTACACCGATTTCCTCCCCATCGTCCTCCCCACCCCGGAGCGGGTCGAGGACATGCTCAAGGGGACGAGCCACGAGCCGGACGAGATCGTGGGGAAGATGTCGCCCACCCAGACCGGGACCTATTTCAAGGACTGGACCTACACGGTCCGGGATGTGGCGGTGAACGCGGTCATGGCCGGGTGCAAGCCTGAATACTTTCCGCTCCTGCTCGCGGTGGCCTCCACCGGCAAGGAGGCGATTTCGGTCTCGGACAACTCCTTCGTGGGCGCCCTGGTCATCAACGGGGCCATCCGCGACGAGATCGGGCTGAACTCCAAGGTGGGGGCCATGGGGCCCTACGCCCACGCCAACACCACCATCGGGCGCGCCTGGTCGCTGATGTCGATCAACCTCGGCAATTGCGGCAAGGTGGGGACGACCTACATGGGCGTGGTCGGCAACCCGATGAACCTGATCAACATCGTGATCGCCGAGAACGAGGAGGAGTCCCCCTGGGCCCCCTTCTCGGTCCGGAAAGGGTTCAGGAAGGGGGAGAACATCGTCAGCCTCTTCGAGGGTTGGGGCGTGCTCTCGGCCGCCAACTGGAAGGCCGCCAGCTGGGGAAAGGAGATGGACTATCCCAAGATCATCAAGGACATCTTCGACCAGCAGGGGTTCCTCTTCGGCGCCTGCGCGATCCTGAGCCCCCCGATCGCCCAGTTCATCAGGAACGCGGGCTACGACACGGTGGAGGAGTTTGAAAAGTACCTGGAGCCGGCGCCGCAGTTCCCGATGGGGAAGATGGCGCCCCCCGAGGCGAAGCCGGTCGGTGAGGGGCGGGCGAAAGCCGCTCCCAAGGCGGAGATGCCGCCGATGATGGGCGGGTTTTCGAACACCGCCATCATCGTCACCGGCGGGACGAACAACAATTACTACAGCATCGGCGGCCTGCGCTACGGCCGGAGCGTCAAGATCGACGACTGGCGGTAGCCGCGCGGCCAGGGAAAAAGGGGCGGCGGTCGCAAGCGGGCCGCCGCCCCGGCCCTTTTCCCGCCGTTCCGGGCGGTTGGATAAGGCCCGCTCTCCTTTGGCGCAGCCCGTTTTCAGCGTTTTCCCCGTCCCTTTTCGTGCTCTCCCTTATTGCGGGGCGGGACGGAATGAGGGATAACTCCGTCATCATGAATCTCGAGGTGACGCCCAAGCCCGCCAGCCGGCTCTATCCCACCGATATCCTTTTCCAGACCTCCTTCTGGGGGCGGGTGAAGCGGCGCCTGGGGTGGGAGGTGGAAGCCTTCGAAATTTCCCGCCCCTCCGGGACGGGGGACATGATGGCCCTGACCCGGCTCCTGGACGATGACACGGCGATGGCGTGCGTCCCCCAGGGGCCCGAGCACGGGCCGGACCCGGAGGATTACGGCCGGTTCCTCGAGGAACTGTCCGATTCGGTCTCCCGTTACCTCCGCCCGGCCTGCGTGTTCATCCGCTACGATCTTCCCTGGGCCGATCCCTACGCCCTCGACGGCGAGGCCGAAGGGGAAGGGGCCGCGGTGGGGCTTTGGCGTCCCGAGAACCGGCTGCGCGAGATCCGCATGAACTTTTCCACCCGTCGGTGGAACCTGCGCAAGGCCCCGCTCGACCTTACCGTCGCCGACTCCCTGGTCGTGGACCTCGCCGGGAGCGAGGAGGAGCTGCTCCTCGGGATGAAGCCGAAGACCCGCTACAATGTCCGCCTGGCCGGGCGGAAGGGGGTCGAAGTCGTCGCCGCGGACGCTGCGGCGCTGCCGGCCTTTTTCGAACTGTACCTGGAGACCTGCCGGCGGAACCGTTTTCCCGCGCGCGATTACGCCCATTTCGCCGCCCTGTTCGACACCCTGGCCGGCGCACGCAACGGCCCCACGCTGGCTTTTTACCTGGCCGTCCATGGGAAGCGGACGCTGGCCGGGGCGATCGTGGCGCGCTCGGGGAAGGCCGCCACCTATCTATTCGGGGCTTCCTCGAGCCTCTGTCGCAA
>JAFGSS010000168.1 GCA_016934555.1 Acidobacteriota bacterium
ATTGGGCAGCCGAATTTGTGGACATCCACCTAACGGACAAAATGGTGGATGTCCACAATCGGAGCCGGGTCGGGAAACGGGTGAATGGTGGATGTCCATGATTTGTTCCCATGGTAGTCTTTATGCGAAAACCGGGGGGTTGGGCAAGGCGATGCCCGCACCGTGCGGATGGTGGATGTCCACAATTGGCTCAATAGGTGGGTGTCCAGGATTGGATGGGGCAGACAAGGAAGGGATATGGGAAACACGCCAATTCCGGAAATTCAGTGCGACAAATACAGGCTGGCGAACGGTCTGGAGGTGATGCTCGTGGAGGATCACCGACTTCCCCTGACCGCGGTCAACATCTGGTACCACGTGGGGCCGGCCGACGAGCAACCGGGACTGCGGGGGTTCGCCCACCTCTTCGAGCACATGATGTTCGAGGGCTCCAGGTACGTCGGGGAGAAGGCCCACTTCCTCCACCTGGAATCCGCCGGGGCCAGCACCATCAACGGTACCACCGACTTCGACCGGACCAACTTTTATGAAACGCTCCCTTCCAACCAGCTGGAACTGGCACTCTGGCTCGAAAGCGACCGGATGGGGTTCCTTCTCGACGGCCTCGATGCCCGGAAACTCGAGACCCAGCGCGACGTCGTCCGCAACGAGCGGCGGCAGGTGGTGGAAAACACCCCCTACGGCCTGGTGCAGGAGGCGGTCTTCCACCAGCTCTTCCCCGAGAACCACCCGTATTACGCCTCCATCATGGGGTCGCACGCCAATATCGAGGCCGCCCGCCTCGCGGACGTAAGGAACTTCTTCCGGCGCTACTACGCCCCCAACAACTCGAGCCTCGTGATCGCGGGCGACATCGACCCGGCGATCACCCGCTCCCTGGTGGAGCGCTATTTCGGGCCGATCCCGGCCGGAGAGCCGGTGTCGCGGGTCCCGGTCGACACCCCTCCGATCCGGGAAGAAAGACGGGTGGTCGTCGAGGACCAGGTCGAGCTGCCTCGGGTGTACCTTGCCTGGATCACCGACCCCATTTTCACCCAGGCGGACGCCGAATGCGACCTGGTCGCCCGGATCCTGGGGGGAGGGCGATCGAGCCGCCTCTACCGGAAACTGGTGTACGAACAGCGCCTGGCACAGGACGTGAGCGCGGCCCAGGCGTCGATGGCCCTGGGATCTCTCTTCGCCATCGAAGCGACGGCCAAACCGGGGGTGGATCCGGAGCGGCTGGAGGCGGCGCTGCGCCGGGAGCTGGAGCTCTTCCGGGAAGAGGGACCGCAGGACG
The DNA here is from genome assembly GCA_016934555.1 of Acidobacteriota bacterium. Lineage (GTDB taxonomy): Bacteria > Acidobacteriota > UBA6911 > UBA6911 > UBA6911 > UBA6911. Next base: position 1,280 of record JAFGSS010000168.1, read on the forward strand.
AGGAACTGGAAAGGGCGCGCAATATCATGGAATCGGGCGTCATCCGCTCGCTCGAAAACCTGGGGGGACTCGCCGACCGGCTCAACCTCTACAACCACTACACGGGAACTCCCGGCTTCCTGGCCCAAGACCTGGGCCGGTACCGGAAATGCACCCTGGAGTCGCTGCGCGGGGTCGCATCCGACCGCCTGGAGCGCAGCCGGGGGGTCACCGTCTGGGGCGTCAACGGGACCAGGGTCATTCATGACGTTCCGAAATCACCCGCCACCGAGGAGCCAACTCCTGAACCGGGGCCCGTCATCCCGGACCAGGAATGGAGGCGCACCCTCCCCGCGGCGGGCCCCGCGCCCTCGTTCAACCTGCCGGTCCCCGAAATATTCCGCCTGCCGAACGGCCTGACCGTAATGCTGGCGGAAAGGCACAACCTGCCGATCGTCTCGGCCAACGTGATCGTTCTCGGCGGGAGCGACCGCAACCCCGCGGAGCACCCCGGACTGGCCTCGTTCACGGCGGGGATGCTGGACGAAGGGACACCCACGCGCCAGCCGCTCGAAATCGCCGCGGACGCCGACAGGATCGGGGCCTCGCTCTCCACCGGGTCCGGGACCGACCTCTCTTTTGCGGCCATCCGGACCCTGGCCCGAAACGTCGAGGCCGCTTTCGAGCTGCTCTCCGATGTCCTGCTCCACCCCGCCTTTACCCCCGGGGAGATCGAGCGGGTGCGCCACGACCGGATCACCCAGATCCTGCAGCAGCGGGACAACCCCGCGGTCCTCGCACTGAAGGTGTTCCTGGACTGCGTTTACGGGCCGCGGCACCCATACGGGCACAACGAACTGGGCACCGAGGACTCCAATCGGGCGGTCACCCCGGAAATGCTCAGGGAGTTTTACGGGGAAAACTATTTCGCCGCCAACGCTGCGCTGGTGGTGGCCGGAGACGTCGACGGAGCGGGGCTCCTGGCGCTCGCCGAGAGATATTTCGGCGGGTGGGCCGGGTCCGGCGTCCAGCGCCGGCCGCCGGAGGTCACGTCACACCCCGCGCGCCGGGTAGTGATCGTCGAGCGGCCCGGGGCGCCCCAGACGGTCCTCCGCATCGGACACGTGGGGGTTGCGCGCTCCCACCCCGACCATGCCGCGCTGGATGTCGCCAACACCGCCTTCGGGGGGCTCTTCACCAGCCGGATCAACCGTAACCTGCGCGAAAAACATGGCTACAGCTACGGGGCCTCCTCGGTCTTTGCCTTCCGCCGCGGCCCGGGCCCGTTTCTCATCGGCGCCTCGGTCCACACCGAAGCCACCGCCCCCGCGATCAAGGAAATCTTCCGCGAGCTCGAACGGCTGCGCGCGGCGAGCCTGACGTCGCGCGAGCTCGCGACCGCCAAGGACTCGATCGCGCGCTCCCTCCCCGGCATGTTCGAGACAACCCCGGAGGCGGCCTCGAGCATCGGGCAGCTGTTTGTCCACGACCTCCCGCCCGACTACTACCACCTCCTTCCGGAGAGGATCGACGGGGTTACGGCGGCCGAGGCGCAGCGGGCGGCCCAGAATCACATCCGGCCGCAGGAGGCGGTGATCGTCGCGGTGGGGGATCGGGAACAGATCCAGCCGGGGCTTGAAAAGCTGGGCCTCGGCCCGCTGGAAATCCGGGACGCCCACGGAAAAATCAGACAGCAGTAGTGGAAACAGCAGTAGTGGACATCCACGAAATCGGCAAAATGGTGGATGTCCACAAAATGAAGTCGGCGGGTAGCGGAGGGAGAATCGTGGACACCCACCGTTTAGGGGCGAAAATCCTGGACACCCACCAAATGGGGAAAATGGTGGATGTCCAGGATTGAACATCAGGCAAAAGAGTGGATGTCCAGGATCGGGCGACGGGCGAAACCGTGGATGTCCACTATTGGCGGCGGAGGGCCTCGATCTCGTTTCGGAGATCCGCTTCCATCCCGGAGTAGTAGCCGGCGTGGACCTGGCGGAGGATTCCGTCCCTGTCGATCAGGAAATGCATCGGGATCGATTCGGTCCCGTAGGCCATTCCAACAGAGCCCTCTTCATCGAGCAGGACCCGGGTGCGGATCGACTGGGAGCGCACATACTCGGCGACGACCTCCGGGGTCTCCTGGAGATTGAGGGCGAGCAGCACCATGGAATCGGCGTATTCGCGCCCCAGCCGCTCGAGCATCGGCATCGTCATCCGGCAGGGACCGCACCAGCTCGCCCAGAAATCGACCAGGACGATCTTCCCCCGGAATTCCTCGAGCGACACCAGGTTCCCCTCGAGATCGGGCAGCTCGAACGCGGGAGCCGGGCGGCCGACCTCCGCCGCCCCCCCGGTCGGGGGCTCACGCCGATTGCAGCCCGAAAACAGCAGACACACCAACAAAACCGAACCCACCCAGACTTTTCTTGTTTTCACGCGGCCGATCTCCCTGGCCCGGGGCTCCGCCCGGGAATATTGAGCTGACAGTATACCATCGCGCCCCGCGCGCAAAAACATGGATAGTGTCATCGTAAGCCCAATGATGATAGCGAATTACTCACATAATATTGTTGCTTTTGGGAAGGACTTTTGTATGATGGGAGCGCGATTTCCCCCGGCGGCGTGCCGATAAGGGAAGAAGCGATCGCGCGCGCTGTCGGCTGCGGCCCGTAAAAGCGGATATCGGTCACCGTGAAAAGGGTGGACACAAGAGGGTGAAGCACACGTTCTGTCGGGTTGCCGCTGTTGTGGCATTCATGGCCGCTTTCATCGCGCCGTGGCAGGGCCACGCGAAGGGGGCCTCGCGCCCCGCGTCCGCTTCCGGCACCGACCAATCGATGACCCGAAACTACAAGGTCCGCCCGGGAGACACCCTCTCGAAGATCGCCCGTCAGTTCGGCACCACACCCGCCAGGATCCAGTCGGCCAACCGGTTGAAAAACAGCCGGATCAAAGCCGGACAGAGCCTCGAGATCCCCCCCCTTTCCGCCCCTGCGGCCCCTTCGGAACCTGTGGCGTCCTCGCAACCGGCCGTGCCTGAAAAACCGGGGGCGGCGGGACCTGGAAAACAGGCGGGGCCCAAGGCAGTCGCCGCGGCCGGATCAAGCGCGGCGGCCCGGACCTACAAGGTCCGTAAGGGGGACACCCTCTTTCAGATCGCCAGGGACTATGGCACCACCCCGGAAGAGCTCCAGGCGGCCAACCGCCTGAAGGGGAGCCGGCTTGCGATCGGGCAGACGCTGCGGCTGCCTTCCGCCCCGGACCTGGCCGCCTACGCGGTAGTCCCCTACGAAGCCAAATCGGGAACTTCCCCCGGCCGGGCTCCTGTGCCCGCAGGCACACCAACGATGCCTTCAGAGCAGGCCGAAGCGCCGGCCAGGCAGGCGGAAACGCCGGCCAGCCGCGCGGAGGCGCCAGGCAGGCTGGCGGAGGCGCCAGGCAGGCTGGCGGAGGCGGGAATCCAGGCCGTGCCGCCAAAACCGGCAGTGGCTGTAACACCGGAGACGGTTCAACGCTACACCGTCCGCAAGGGGGACACCCTCTTTCAGATCGCCCGGAAGCACGACACCACCCTGAAGGAGCTCCAGGCGGCCAACCGCCTGAAGGGAAGCCGGCTCGCGATCGGGCAGACGCTCGTGATTCCCGCTGTCCCGGCAGCCGCCAACGCGCGCCCGGCGGAGCCGGCTGTCAAAAA
>JAFGSS010000169.1 GCA_016934555.1 Acidobacteriota bacterium
ATACGCCCCTCCCCCGAACCCCGATAGGTTATTTGCAGCACTGCGGCAAGCTTACACCGAAACCGGGCCCGGGCCCGATAAAATTGTGGTATACAGGGGCGATGGCAAACGATCCGACGCGCGTCTTCATTCATGGTCTGGAAAGCTCCAGCCGGGGAAACAAGGGAAGCTTTTTCCGCGCGCGCTACCCCGACATGATCGTCGAGGATTTCCCGGGCCCTTTCGAGCAAAGGATGGACAAGCTCGAGCGGCTGCTCGAGGGGCTGCAACCCCTGATCCTGGTCGGCTCGAGCTACGGCGGGCTGATGGCCGCCGTCTACGCCTGCCGGCACGAAGACAGGGTCGACCGGCTCGTCCTCCTGGCCCCCGCCCTCCACCTGGAGCCGCTCGAGCCCTACCGGGACCGGACGCTCCACATGCCCGTGACGATCTTTCACGGCAAGAGCGACGACGTGGTCCCCCTCGATGCCGTCCGCCCGATCGCCCGCCGCCTCTTCGCGGACCACCGGCTGCACGTCGTCGACGACGACCACCCCCTGTCCGCCACCTTCGCTACCTGCGACTGGGACGCTCTATTGGGGGGGGGCCCCGGAAAAGATCGTTCCGCTCCCGGCTAGACATCGATGATGTTCCACGACCCGGGGTAGTAGTCGCCGATCGGGACATCCAGGTGCATGAAATAGCGGCCGGGAGCGTACACCCTCTGCCCAGGCCTTCTCCCGAGCCACGCCCCCCACCAGCTGAAGGTGCTGTTGCCCGTGATGTGGTGCCGGCAGCGTCCCATGAGCCTCAGGTCCTCGTAGTTCCTCTCGTCGCCGTTGCCGTCGACATAGGTGGCATCGCGGCCCGGACGCACGTTCTCCCTGGCCCATTCCGGGTCGTCCGAAAAGACGAAGAAGCGGGGGTTCGGCACGGCACGCACCAGGTCGTCGATCGCCTTGCGGTAATAGTCCGGCGGCAGGACGCCGTGCTGCGCCGCCGCCTGGTTGGCGTTGTCCCCGTGCCGGACATGAACGCAGACCGATTCCGCCGCATCGATCCGCTCCAGCATCCGCCGGTTGTACTCGTCGGGAGCCTCCCTGACAACCAGTTCCTCGCGCAGCATCTCCTCTATGGGCGCAAAGAACCGCTCCAGCTGCCAGTAGCCGTCCAGGTAGCACACTCTCCGGGGCCGCCCCGCCAGGACGCGCGGGTAAAACATGTGCGCCTGCCGGAAGGTCTTGTAGCAGTAGGTGTGATCGAGGAGAAACCCCAGGCCTCCCGCGCGGCGCAGGACCCGGGAGAGGAGGTCCTGCCGGTAATATCTCTGGAAAGGCGCCGTTTCGTCAGGCCCGGCGATCCCCGCCCGGATATTGAAATGCTGCAGGCAATAGACCCGGATCCCCTGCCGCGGGTCGGGACCGGCCGCCCGGTATTCGCTGGTGTCCAGCAGGAGCGGCTTGTCATGGATGAGGGAGAGGTGACGCCCCAGGGCGTACTGGAACAGCTGGTTGCCCAATCCGCCGCGCAGGCGCACGACGATCAGGCCCTGCCCCCCCCTTCGACCTGTTGCCGTATCCATGGGTACAGACTCCTGAGACCGTCGATCAGCGGGGCCGACGGAGCCCAGCCCAGTTTCGTCCTGATAAGGGTGTTGTCGGAATTCCTGCCGCGCACCCCGAGGGGGCCCTCGACATGGCGGAGAGACAACCGCTTGCTTGATATGCCGATCACCATTTCCGCCAGCGCGTCGATGGTCACCATCTCCTCGGAACCGATGTTGACCGGCCCGGACAGGTCGGAATCCACGAGTCTCCGCACCCCTTCCAGGCACTCGTCGACATACAGGAACGACCGCGTCTGGCGGCCGTCCCCCCAGATTTCGATCGCGCCCCCCTCCCCCGCCTCGGCCACCTTGCGGCAGATGGCCGCGGGCGCCTTTTCCCGGCCGCCGGTCCAGGCCCCCTCGGGCCCGAAGATGTTGTGGAAGCGGGCGATTTTGACGTTCAAGCCGTAATTGCGCCGGAAGGCGAGATAGAGCCGCTCGCTGAAGAGCTTTTCCCAGCCGTACTCGCTGTCGGGATCGGCGGGATAGGCCGAATCCTCGCTGCAGAGGGGGCTGGAGGGGTCCTGCTGGTTGTACCCGGGATAGACGCAGGCCGAGGAGGAATAGAAGATCTTCCCGACCCCGGCCTTCAGGCAGCCATGGAGCACGTTCAGGTTGATGGCGGCCGAATGGCTCATGATATCCGCGTCGTGCGCGCCGGAGAAAACATAGCCGGCGCCCCCCATGTCGGCCGCCAGTTGATAGACCTCGTCATAAGGCCGGTCCAGGATTTCCCGGCACAGCGCCGGGTCGCGGAGATCGCCGATGATGAAATCGTCCGCCCCGCTCGGGCGGAATTCGGGATGTTTCAGGTCCACCCCCCGGACCCGGTACCCCTCCCGCTTCAGCCTTCCGACCAGGTGGCCCCCGATGAACCCGCCTGCCCCGCAAACCAGCGCCGTCTTCATGATCCCCGCCTTATAACACAGAAACGGGAAACGTGTGGGCCCTCCCGGCTTTTTTTTGCTACATTCACGCTCTATGAAGACACCGACACCCGAGCAGACGGCGGACGCCCCCGGGACCGGGCCCGACCGGCCGCGCTCCTTTTTCCTCTCCTCGCTCCCCTTTTTCATCCTGGCCCACGCCACCCACCACCTGCTCACGGCGCTGCCGCAGCCGATGCAGCCCTTCATCCAGGACGAGTTCCGGCTGAGCAAGGCGCAGCTGGGAGGGGTGGCCGCGGCGTTTTCGCTCTCGAGCGGGGCCTCGCAGCTCCCGGCCGGGTGGCTGGCCGACCGCATCGGCCCCACCTGGCTCATCACCATCGGGGTGCTGGGGGTCGGCCTGGGCGGCCTGCTCGTCGGGCTGTCGCACACCTACCTGATGCTGCTTGCCGCCCTCGTCTTCATGGGACTCGCCGCCGGCGGCTACCACCCGGCCTCCACCCCGCTGATTTCGCTCTCCGTCCCCCCCCACCAGCGCGGGCGCGCCCTGGGGCTGCACCTGATCGGCGGCAACTCCAGCTTCTTCCTCGCCCCCCTCATCGCGGGGGGGATCGCGGCGGCCTGGGGCTGGCGCGCCGGCTTCGTCACCCTGGCCGTCCCCACGGTGATCCTGGGGCTGGTCTTCTTCCTCTACCTGAAAAAGCGCTACGGCCGGGCCCATGTCGAGGCGATGAAGCGGAGGCAGCTGGAGGAGCGTCCGCCGCAGCCGGGTTACCGGCGGCGGCTGGCCGCCTTCCTGGCCATGATGGTCGTCGGCGGGGGCGCGGGAGCCACCGTCAACTCCTTCCTCCCCGTCTACATCAAGGAGGTCCTGGGCGCCTCCAACGAGGTTTCGGCGATGTCGCTGTCGATCATCTTCTCCTCGGGGATGTGGGCGGGCCCGCTGGGTGGCTGGCTGGCGGACCGCATCGGCTGCACCCGGGTCGTCATCGCCACGGGGATCCTGGGGGGCCTGGTGATCTTCGCCCTGCGGGCGGTCTCGCTCGGCTGGGGGCTCTGGATCGTCCTCTGGGTGATGGGGGTGATCCAGGCGATGCGGTTCCCGGTGACCGAGATGTTCATCATGAACCAGTCCCCGGCCGCGCACCGCTCCACCCTGTACGGGGTCTATTACTCGACCATGCAGTACACGGGCGCCATCTTCGCCCCGGTCATGGGGGCCCTCATCGACCGCTTCGGGTACGCGGCCATGTTCCACTTCGCCGCCTGGGCCGTCACCCTCGTCGCCGTCGTCACCGCCCTCTTCATCCGGGACGCAAAGGACTGAAAAACGGCGATGCCCCGGCTTACCGGTCGTGGACGGAGAGGGCCTTCTTGCGCAGGCGGATCGTCTTCGGCGTGATCTCCACCAGTTCGTCGTCGTTGATGAACTCCAGCGCCTGCTCGAGCGAAAGGTCGCGGAAGGGGATCAGCCGGATCGCCTCGTCGGCCGTCGAAGCGCGCATGTTGGTCAGCTTCTTCTCCTTGGTCACGTTGACGTCCAGGTCGACCGTACGCGCGTTCTCCCCGATGATCATCCCCTCGTACACCTCCGTCCCGGGGCGCACGAACAGCTCCCCCCGCTCCTGCAGGTTGTACAGGGCGTAAGCGGTGGCCTTCCCCGCCCGGTCCGCCACCAGCGCCCCGTTCAGCCGGTTGGCGATCTCCCCCATCCAGGGGCCCCAGCGCAGGAACATCGAGTTGAGCAGGCCGGTCCCCTTGGTGTCGGTCAGAAAATCGGAGCGGAACCCGATCAGCCCGCGCGAGGGGACCTCGAAATCCATCCGCACCCGGCCGGCGCCGTGATCCACGATCTTGGACAGCTTCCCCTTGCGCCGCCCGAGCGCCTCGGTGACCACGCCGATGAAATTCTCGGGGCAGTCGATGACCACCTGCTCGATCGGCTCCATCAGGACCCCGTCGATGGTGCGGGTGATCACCTGGGGCTTGGACACCTGCAGCTCGTATTCCTCGCGCCGCATCATCTCGATCAGGATGGCCAGCTGCAGCTCCCCCCGCCCGGAGACCTTGAAGCTGTCCACCACGTCCGTATCCGAGACCCGGATGGCCACGTTCCCCAGCGTCTCCTTCTCCAGGCGGGCCCGGATATGGCGCGAGGTCACGAATTTCCCGTCCCGGCCCGACAGGGGGGAGGTGTTGGCGTGAAAGACCATGGAGATGGTCGGCTCGTCCACGTGGATGGGAGGGAGGGGGACGGGGTCCTCGGCGTCCGCGACCGTTTCCCCGATGTAGATCCCCTCGATCCCGGCCAGGGCGATGATGTCCCCGGCGGAGGCGGACTCCACCGCCTGCTGCTTCAGCCCGTCGAAGGTGAAGAGCTTGGTGATCCGGGTCTTTTCGATCGCGCCGTCGAGCTTGCAGACCGAAACGGTGTCCCCGACCGCTATCCTCCCCGAAAAGATCCTGCCGATCGCGATGCGCCCCACGTAGTCGTTGTAGTCAAGCGTCGTCACCAGGACCTGGAGGCGGTTCTCATGGATCGCCCGGGGGGCCGGAATGCTCTCGAGGATCTGCTCGAACAGGGGGCGCAAGTCCTCCGAGGGGTCTTCCAGGCTCCGCTTGGCGACGCCGCGCTTGCTGACCGCGTACAGGATGGGGAAGGCGATCTGCTCCTCCCCGGCGTCGAGGTCGATGAAGAGGTCGTAGATTTCGTTGACCACCTCCTGGGGGCGGGCGTCGGACCGGTCGATCTTGTTGACGATCACGATCGCCGGGAGGTTCTGCTCGAGCGCCTTGCGGAGCACGAACCGCGTCTGCGGCAGCGGCCCTTCCGAGGCGTCCACCAGCAGCATCACCCCGTCCACCATCTTGAGCACGCGTTCGACCTCCCCGCCGAAATCGGAGTGCCCGGGGGTGTCCACGATGTTGATCTTGACCGACCCGTAGTGGATGGCCGTGTTCTTGGCCATGATCGTGATCCCGCGTTCCCGTTCCAGGTCCATGTTGTCCATGACCCTTTCGGTCAGCCGCTCGTTGTCGCGAAAAGTGCCGCTCTGCCGGAGCATGGCGTCCACCAGGGTGGTCTTCCCGTGATCGACGTGGGCGATGATGGCGATGTTCCGAATATCTTCTCTTTTCATTCAATCCTCTTTTTTCCGCATTATGGAGTATGCAGGATAGTCCCCGGGGGCTCCAACTCCAAGGGCCGCGTGCGGCACCCCCCCCTTTCGGGCGCTTTTTTTTGCCTCCCGGGGCCATCCCGGAATTGAAATTGCTTGCCAATCTCACCCTTTCCGGGCACCCGTTCCTATGCTATTTTTACCTGTTGAGGTTATGTCTGACAGAGGGTTGTGGAACCAAGGACAACACCGGGATTCAGGTCGCGCGACAGGCAGGATTGCGAAAGGATTGTAACCATCCCCGCATCATTTCCTCCGACTATACCTGGAAAATCCTCCCCAGCCAAGAACTGGAGTGAATACATGGACGCACGCGGGCAGGCACCGAACAACAGTACCCCCCTGCTTTCCGAAATTTACAAGGAAAGCGGAGAGAAGATCCAGAACTGCTTCCAGTGCCAGAAATGCTCGGCAGGATGCCCCCTCAACTTTGCCATGGACATCCTGCCCAACCAGCTGTTCCGGCACATACAGTACGGCCACCGGGATAAGGTATTGTCATCCAACACGATATGGCTATGCGCCTCGTGCCACACCTGCAGCACCCGCTGCCCCAACGACATCGACATCGCCAAGGTGATGGACACCCTGCGCGCCATCGCGCACCGGACGCGCGCGGAGAGCGGAGACAAGAACATTTCCCTGTTTCACAAGTTCTTCCTGAGTCTCACGAAATACACGGGCCGCACGTGGGAGCCGGGATTTGCACTGTACGAACTGAAAAGCGGAGGCTTGGGCGGATTTATGGGATGGGGACTGAAGGCGTTTCTCAGGGGCAGGATGGGGCTTTTCCCGGGCTTCAAGGGGGGCGCGGCGTTTCGCAACCTCTTTAAAGAGGTGGGCAAAGGAGGGGCGCGATGATGGAATTCTCCTACTTCCCCGGATGTTCGCTCCACGGCACCTCCAAGGAATTCGACGAATCGGTCCGGGGCGTCACGGCGCAACTGGGCATCAAGCTTCACGAACTGGACGACTGGACCTGCTGCGGCGCCACGAGCGCCCATTCCCTGGACGAACAGCTGGCGATCGAGATGCCGGCCCGGAACCTCGCCATCGCCGAGCGGAGCGACCGCGACCTCCTGGTCCCCTGCGCCAACTGCTACAGCCGCTTCAAGGCGGCCGAATACGCGGTCAAGGAACATGACAGGAAGATCAGCTTCCCCTACGAGGGGAAGGTGGCCATCCGGTTCGCCATGGACTACCTGTGCGACAAGCCGGTGGTCGAAGAGGTGAAGAAAAGGATCGTCAAGCCCCTCACCGGGCTCAAGGCCGTCTGCTACTACGGGTGCCTCCCGGTACGGCCGCCCCGCCTGACGGGGATCAAGAATTACGAAAACCCCACCCACATGGACGGGATCGTGAAGGCGCTGGGGGCCGAGGCCCTGCAGTGGTCCTACAAGACCGACTGCTGCGGCGCCAGCCTGATGTTCACGCGCCTGGACATCTTCAAGAAACTGACCGGCAAGATCCTGGTCGAGGCAGTGAAGACCGGGGCCGACTGCGTGGTGGCCGGCTGCTCCATGTGCCAGATGAACCTGGACACGCGCCAGGAGGACATCGAGAAAGACCTCGGCCGGAAACTCGGCATCCCGGTGCTCTACTACACCGAACTGATGGGACTGGCCATGGGACACCCGGACACCGGGAAGTGGCTGAAACGGCACTTCATCGATCCCTTCCCGATGCTGAAAGCCAAGGGATTGATTCAGTAAAAATTGTGGGACAGGGCGGCCGCAGCGGCCCGACCGCTGCGGCCGCTCCCATGAAAAGATTGCGAGGGAAAGCATGGCGGAAAAAGTTGGAGCCGTAATGGTCGTAGGCGGCGGGATCGCCGGGATTCAGTCCTCCCTGGACCTGGCGGAATCGGGTTACTACGTATACCTTGTGGAGTCCACCAGCGCGATCGGCGGGACGATGTCCCAGCTCGACAAGACATTTCCCACCAACGACTGCGCCATGTGTGTGCTCTCCCCCAAGCTGGTGGAAGCGGGCGGCAACCTGAACATCGAACTGCTGACGGCCACCGACATCGAGGGGATCACGGGGGAACCGGGCGATTTCAGCGTGAAACTGCGCAAACGCGCCCGCTTCATCGACCTGGAAAAATGCACCGGCTGCGGCGATTGCGCCACCGTCTGCCCCATCGCGCGCCCCAACGAGTTCAACGCCCTGCTCGACGACCGCAAGGCGGTTTACAAGAAGTACCCTCAGGCCATCCCCAACGCGTTCGCGATCGAGAAGAGGGGCGAAGCCCCCTGCCGCAACGCCTGCCCCATCGAGCAACGCGCCATGGGTTATGTGGCCCTGATCCGCGAACGGCGCTTCGCGGACGCCTACCGCACCATCAAGGAAGACAACCCCTTCCCCTCCGTCTGCGGGCGCGTCTGCAACCATAAGTGCGAAGACGCCTGCACGCGCGGCGAAAACGGGCAGCAGGCGGTCAACATCATGCACCTGAAACGCTTCGTGGCCGACTGGGCCTTCGCCCACCCCGAAGAGGTCGAAAAAGCGTACGCCGCCGGCCGGCAGCTGGCGCCCGACACCAGCGGGCTGGGCAAGAAGATCGCCGTCATCGGTTCCGGCCCCGCGGGCATGACCGTGGCCAACGACCTGGTCAGGAAGAATTACGGCGTCACCGTTTTTGAAGCACTGCCGGTGGCCGGCGGCATGATGCGCGTCGGCATCCCGGAATACCGCATGCCCTACGACCTGCTTCAGAAGGAAATCGACGAGATCCTCACCCGGGGGGTCGAGATCAGGTTGAACCACCGCGTCGACGATATCCCCGCGCTGCTCGCGGACTATGACGCCGTGTTCGTCGCCGTCGGTGCGCATTCGGGCGTCAAACTCCCCATCCCCGGGGCCGATCTCCCCGAAGTGAGCCTGGCCACCGATTTCCTCCGCGAGGTCAGCCTCGCCCCGGACCCCAAGGAAGCGTCCCTGTCCGGGCAACGCGTGCTCGTCCTCGGCGGCGGCAACGTCGCCATCGACGCGGCCATGTCTTCCGTCCGCCTCGGCGCGAGCTGGGTGGGCATGTCGTGCCTGGAATGCGAGGACAAAATGCCCGCGCACGACTGGGAAGTCCGGGACGCCCGCGACGAGGGGATCGAGGTGCTTGCCGGCCGCACTTTCAAGGAAATCATCGACCGGGACGGCCACGTCACCGGCGTGCGCACCGTCAACGTCGATTTCCGCGGATTCGTCGACGGACGCCCCGATTTCGACGAGATTCCGGGCACGGAAACGGTGATCCCCTGCGACAGGGTCGTTTTCGCCGTCGGCCAGAAGCCCGAACTCGAGCCGCTGAAGGACAAGGTGGACACGGTGCGCGGCCGGACGGTGACCGTGGACAGCCACACCATGGCCACCAGCGTTCCCGGAATCTTCGCCGGAGGCGACGCCGTGACGGGCACCACGTTCGTGGTCGACGCCATCGACGCCGGGCACAAGGCCGCCCGCGCCATCGAGTCCTATCTCAAGGACAAGAGCGCCGGCTCCTGGCCGCCCGCCGTAGAGATCGTCGAGAAGCTGCCGGAAGCCGAAATCGAACCCGAAGAAAAATCCCGTCTTCTGGAAGACTACTCCCCCGAAAAGCGCTTCGAACCGGCCAAACGCGACGCAGAGCAGCGCAAGCGTGATTTCAGGGAAGTGGAAGCGGCGCTGACCGAGGAGGAGGCGGTCGCGGCATCCATGCGCTGCCTGGAATGCGGCATCTGCTCCGAATGCCTCCAGTGCGTCTACGTCTGTCGCGCCGACGCCATCAACCACGACGACCGGGACAAGACCCTCGAAGTCAAGGTGGGCGCCGTGATCCTGACGCCCGGCTTCAAGACCGTGGAGGGGAACATCCGGCCCGAACTGGGCTACGGGCAGTACCAGAACGTGCTGACCAGCATCGAATTCGAAAGGGTCCTGAGCGCCAGCGGGCCCTTCGCGGGCGTGGTGCAGCGCCGTTCCGACGGGAAGCACCCCAAGAAAATCGCCTTCATTCAGTGCGTGGGCAGCCGCGACACCACCTGCGGCAACGATTACTGCTCCTCGGTCTGCTGCATGTACGCCACCAAGGAAGCCGTCATCGCCAAGGAGCACGACGGGAATATCGAACCCACAATCTTCTACATGGACATCCGGGCTTTCGGAAAAGGGTTTGAGACCTACTACAACAGGGCCCAGGCCAGCGGCGTGCGCTACGTCAAGTGCATGGTTTCCAGGGTACGGGAAGATTTCGCGACCAAGAACCTCCTGATCACCTACATCGACGAAGAGGGGAGAGTCGTCGACGAGGAGTTCGAGATGGTGGTTCTCTCGGTGGGGCTGACGCCCGATCCCGCCACCGTCGCGGTCGTGAAACAGCTGGGCGTCGAAACCGACAAATACGGCTTCGCGAAAACCAGCACCTTCGAACCCACCTCGACGATGAAACCGGGAGTCTTCGTCTGCGGGGCCTATCAGGGACCCAAGGACATCCCGGAAACCGTCGCCCAGGCCAGCGGCGCGGTAGCCGAGGCCGGAGCCCTGCTCGCTCCGGCGCGCAACACGATGACGCTCAAGAAGGAGTATCCCGAGGAAACCGATGTCTCGGGCCAGGAACTCCGGATCGGGGTGTTCGTCTGCAACTGCGGCATCAACATCGGCGGGTATGTGAACGTCCCGAAGGTGAGGGATTACGCACGCACCCTGCAAGACGTCGTCCATGTGGAGGACAACCTGTATACCTGCTCCCAGGACACCCAGGCCAAGATGAAAGAGATGATCCAGGAGCACAGGCTGAACCGGGTCATCGTCGCCTCGTGCTCCCCGAGGACGCACGAGCCGCTGTTCAGGGAAACGGTGCGCCAGGCAGGGCTGAACAAGTACCTGTTCGAGATGGCCAACATCCGGGACCAGTGCTCCTGGGTGCACATGAAAAACAAGGAGGACGCCACCGACAAGGCCATCGACCTGGTCCGGATGGCTGTCGCCAATGCGCGCCTCATAAAGCCGCTGGACGAGGTCTCGCTGCCCGTGACGCACAAGGCCCTCGTCATCGGGGGCGGGATCGCCGGGATGACTTCGGCCCTCAAAATCGCGGACCAGGGATACGAAGTGTACCTCGTCGAGAAGGAGGACCGCCTGGGTGGAAATATCCACAATATCCGCTTCACGCTGGAAGGGGATGACGTCAAGGCCCTGCTCGACACCACGATCCGGCGGGTTGAGAACCACCCTCTCATCCACGTCATGCTGCAGGCCGAGCTGGTGGAGTCCAAGGGTTCCCAGGGCAACTTCACCTCCTGGGTCAAGACCGCGGGCGGCGAAGAGCCCGAGGAGATCCCGCACGGCGTGATCGTCGTAGCCACCGGGGCTCAGGAGTGGAAGCCGAACGAGTACCTGTACGGCGAGGATGAACGCGTCCTGACCCAGATCGAGATGGAGAACCGCCTGGTCGACCATCCGGAAGAGATGAGCCGGGCCGGGAACATCGTCATGATCCAGTGCGTCGGCTCGCGCAACGCGGAACGGCCGAACTGCAGCCGGACCTGCTGCGCCACCGCGGTCAAAAATGCGCTGCGCATCAAGGAGCTGAACCCGGAGGCCGCCGTCACGATCCTTTACCGCGACGTCCGGACCTATGGACTGGCCGAACCTTACTACGCCAAGGCCCGGGAACAGGGAGTCCTCTTTGCCCGGTACGAACCCGAGGAAGGGCCGGAAGTCGCGCTGGAGGGCGGGCGGCTGCGGGTGTCCTACCTGGACAAGGTGATCCGGGAGCGGATGGACATCTCCCCCGACCTGCTCGTCCTTTCCTCGGCGACCGTTCCCAGGAACAACGAGAAACTGTCCAAGCTGCTGAAGCTTCCCGTGAACCAGGAAGGTTTCTTCGTGGAAGCCCACATGAAGCTCCGGCCCGTCGATTTCGCGTCCGACGGTATTTATCTTGCGGGCACCGCGCACAGCCCCAAACTGATCAGCGAGGCCATCTCGCAGGCGGGGGCGGCTGCGGCGCGCGCGTGCACCATCCTGTCCAAGGAAAAAATGATGGTGGGCGGGGTCGTGGCCATGGTGGACGCCGAACGCTGCGCGGCCTGCCTGACATGCGTCCGCGTGTGCCCATACGAAGTTCCGGTCATCAACATCAGGGGCGAAGCCGAAATCGACGTCGCCAAATGCAAAGGTTGTGGGACCTGCGCCGCAGAATGCCCGGCCAGGGCCATCGAGCTGATGCACTTCAGGGATGCCCAATTGTGGGAAAAAACCAAGGCCCTGGTTATCGGCGCGGCATAAAAGGAGACATCCATGGAAGCAGTCGAGAAGGCGCAGCAGGACGCGCCGCATAAGGAATTCGAACCCGAGATCGTGGCTTACTGCTGCGAACATTGAGCGTATGCGGCAGCGGACCTGGCAGGTTCGATGAGGCTCAGTTACCCGACCAATGTCAAAATCATCAAAGTGCCCTGCACCGGAAGGGTCGACGCCGTCACGGTGCTCAAATCCTTCGAATCGGGGGTGGACGGAGTCTACCTCGCGGGATGTGAAATAGGCGACTGCCACTTCATCAAGGGCAACATCCGGGCCAAGAAGAGGGTGGTCTACATGAAGGAACTCCTCAAGGAAGTGGGGCTGGAACCCGAGCGGGTCGAGATGTACCACATCGCCACGTCGGACGGCCCGCGCTTCGCCCAGGTGGCCAAGGAGATGACGGAGAAGATACGCGCCCTCGGCCCCAGCCCCGTTCGGGGACCCGAGAAAACAGAGGAAGCCAAGGAAGTATTTGAAGCGTGAACGCCTTGGGATGGCGCTCCGCCCTATCTGGAGGTCCTAAATGATTGTAGGAAACAGAAAGCCGCTGGAAGAAATCCAGGAGATGATCAAGCCCTATAAGAAGATACTGATTCTGGGGTGCAGGGAGTGTATCACGGTCTGCGCGGCCGGCGGGGAACGGGAAGTCGCGGTGCTGGCGTCCGAGCTCAAGCTCTCCCGGACGAAGGAAGGCCGGGAGATCGAGATCAAGGAGTTCACACTGGAGCGCCAGTGCGATTACGAGTACATCGACCAGATCAAGCCGTTCGTGGACGAGTACGAGGCGGTCGTTTCCATGGCCTGCGGGGCCGGGATCCAGTACACGGCCGAACGCTTCCCCCAGAAGATCGTGCTCCCCGCCATCAACACCACCTTCCTGGGCGTGACCCTGGAGCAGGGGGTGTGGAGCGAGCGCTGCCAGGGGTGCGGGGACTGCGTCCTGCACCTGACCGGCGGCATCTGCCCGGTCGCCCGCTGCGCCAAGAGCCTGTTCAACGGCCCCTGCGGGGGCTCCTCGAACGGCAAGTGCGAGGTGAACAAAGACACCGACTGCGCCTGGCAGCTGATCGTGGACCGGCTGAAGACGCTGGGCCAGCTGGACCGGTACGAGGACATCATCCCGGCCAAGGACTGGAAACCATCCAGGGAAGGCGGTCCGCGCGTGCGGATCCGGGAAGATTTGAGACTAGACTAGATCTGCGGTTTAAGATATCCAGATGGAGGAGTGACGGCGGTGATGACACAATCGAATATTGAGCGTCTCCTGGAAAAGGGTGTATTTGTAGTGACGTCGGAGTGCGGGCCGCCCAAAGGGGCGGACGCGGAGGCGGTGCGGAAAAAGGGGAGCCTGCTCAAGGGAGTGGTCGATGCCGTAAACGTCACCGACAACCAGACCTCCGTCGTGAGGATGAGTTCCTTCGCCTCCTGCCTCATCCTCAAGGAGATGGGGTTCGACCCGATCCTGCAGATGGTGTGCCGGGACCGCAACCGGATCGCCATCCAGAGCGACATCCTGGGCGCGGCCGCCCACGGGATCAACAACATCCTCTGCCTCTCGGGCGACCACCAGAGCTTCGGCGACCACCCCGGCGGCAAGAACGTCTTCGACATCGACTCCATGCAGCTGATCCAGACCGTGCGGACCATGCGGGACGAGGGGCGCCTGATCGGCGGCGAGGAAGTCAAGGGACGGCCCAACCTCTTCATCGGCGCGGCGGAGAATCCCTTCGCCGACCCCTTCGAGATCCGGGCGATGCGCCTGGGCAAGAAGGTGAAGGCCGGGTGCCAGTTTTTGCAGACCCAGTGCATCTACAACCTGGAAAAGTTCGGCAAGTGGATGGAGATGGTGCGGGAGCGGGGGCTGCACGAGAAATGCGCCATCCTGGCGGGCGTCACCCCGCTCAAGTCGGCCGGCATGGCCCGATACATGAAGACGTCGGTCCCGGGAATGGACGTGCCGGACGAGCTGATCGACCGGCTCAAGGGCGTGCCCAAGGAGAAGCAGGCGGAAGAGGGGATCAAGATCTGCGTGGAGATGATCCAGCAGCTGAAGGAAGTCCCCGGGGTCCGCGGCGTGCACATCATGGCGATCGAATGGGAAGAGAAGGTGGCCGAAATCGCCAAGGCCGCGGGGCTGTCCCCCAGGCCGGAAGCGTAGTCCCCCTTCCCGAAATCCCGACCGCGGACCTCCCCCGGGGGGCGCAGCCGCCTGCGCCCCCCCGGGGATCCGCGGTTTTTCTTTTTACGGCTGCGCCATGACTCGAATTCTGGTGATCGACGACGACGGGCATATGCGCCTGGCCTGCCGGCGCGTGCTCACGCGGGCGGGGTGGGACGTCGTGTGCGCGGAAACCGGGGACGAGGGGGTGGACCTCCTCAAAAGGGGGGACGCCGCCGTCGACGCCGTGCTCCTGGACCGGTTGATGCCGGGAAGGATGACGAGCCTCGAGGTCCTCGGACAGATCCGGAAACTGGCGCCCGGCCTCCCCGTGATCCTCATGACGGGGTCGGCCACGGAGGAGACCGCGGCCGAATTCGCCCGCGCCGGAGCGCGGGGGTGCCTGGCGAAACCCTTCACCCCCGGCGAACTGCGCGAAACCATAGGTCGGGTTTTAGGGGGACAGTCACCACTGTCCCCCTCCGGCGACAACCGCCCGAATCCCCCGGAAACCATTTCGGAGGGGGACAGTGGTGACTGTCCCCATGATCCGGAGGTTGATTGATCGCGCTCGTGAGGCTTTTCCGCTTCCTCCGCGGGTCGGTGCGGGCGCTCGCCCTCTCCTTCGGGCTGCTGCTCGCCTCGACGGCGCTGGGGCTGGTGCAGCCGCGGCTGATCGAGCTGGCCATCGACAACGGGATCGAGGCCGGGAGCCTCCGGGCCATTCTCTGGAGCGCCGCCGGCATCGTCCTCGCCGCCGTGGTGGCCGCCGGGCTGAACCTCGCCTCGGGCTACGCCCTGATCCGCTCCTCCCAGCGGATGGGGTACACCATGCGCAACGCCCTCTACCGCAAGGTCATGGGGTTCTCCTTCGAAAACCTCGACCGCTGGCGCACGGGCGAGCTCATGGTGCGGCTCAACTCGGACGTGAACACCGTCCGGATGTTCGTGCGCATGGGGATGTTCATCATCGTCCAGTCCGTCATCATGGTCGCCGGGACCGTTGTGGCCATGTACCTGACCGACCCGGGACTGGCACGGGTGATGGCCCTGTTCATGGCTCTGATCCTCGTCCTCTTCTTCGCCGTCGCCAGCTTCATCCGCCCCCTGTTCATGCGCTCGCGCATCGCCCTGGACGCGCTCAACAACACCCTGCAGGAAAACCTGGCCGGCGCCAAGCTGGTCCGCGCCTTCGCCCGGCAGCGGGAGGAGATCGACAAGTTCGCCCGCCGCAACCGCGATCTCTTCAACATCAGCCTCAACGTGGGGTACAAGCTCTCCCTCTTTTTCCCCCTCTTCTTCTTGATCGCCCAGCTGGCCACCGTCGTTGTCCTCTGGTCGGGGGGGACCACCCTGATCTCCGACTTCCTGTCCGGCACCGCGGGGAACCTGACGCTGGGAAAACTGATCGCCTTCAACAACTACGCCACCATGGCCATGTTCCCCCTGCTGATGCTCGGGATGGTGCTGAACTTCGTCAGCATGGCCATGGCTTCGGCCGTCCGGCTGGAGGCCCTGTTCGCCGAGAAGGCGGCCGTGGAGGAAAAACCGGCCCCGCTGCGCCTCCCTTCCCTCAAGGGGGAGATCCGGTTCGAGGGGGTCTCCTTCCGCTACGGCGAGGGGGAGCGGGCGCTCGATGACATCCACCTCGTCATTCGCCCGGGGGAGAAGCTGGGCGTCATCGGCGCCACCGGATCGGGCAAGTCGACCCTGGCGCACCTGATCCTCCGCTTTTACGACCCCGAACGGGGGAGCGTGCGGGTCGACGGGGTGGACGTGCGCGACCTCGCCTTCGACACCCTGCGCACCCGTATCGCCCTGGTGCTGCAGGAGACGGTGCTCTTCAGCGGGACGGTGCGCGACAACATCGCCTTCGCCGCCCCCGACGCCCCGCCCGCGGACCTCGAGCGCGCGGCGGCGGTCGCCTGCGCCGACGAGTTCATCGAAACCTCGCCGAAAGGCTGGGACACGCCGGTGGGGGAACGGGGCGCCGGCCTCTCCGGGGGGCAGCGCCAGCGCGTGGCCATCGCCCGCGCCGTCGCCGCGCGGCCCGACGTCATCATCCTGGACGACGTCACCTCCTCGCTCGACGCCGCCACCGAACGCCGCATCGTTGAAAACCTGTACCGGGAATTCCGGGGGCGCACGGCCGTCATCATCAGCCAGAAGGTGAACACGGTGCGGCACGCCGACCGGATCGCGGTGATGGAAGGGGGGCGCGTCGCCGCGGTCGGGACTCACGGGGAGTTGCTTGAACTCCATCCCACCTACCGCACCATCTGCGAGACCCAGGCCGGCCTCGGTCCCGGGGGGAGGGCGTCCGCATGAGGCGCCCCCCCGAACCATCCCCGTCCGCCCGTGCCGCGTCCCCCTCGCCGGGCCGGCATCACGCCCCCAGCCGCGGCGCCATGATGGGGCCGCCCCCGATCGAGGCACCCAGGGACTATGCGAAGACGCTCCGGCGCCTCCTGCGTTATTTCGGCGGGTTCAAGGCTCTGATCGTCGCCTCCACCGTCTTCATCGCCGCCGCCACCCTCTTCCGGACGCTCGTGCCGGCGCTGGTGGGGGAGGCGATCAAGGTGGACCTGGAACTGGGCAAGGACCTCCCCGATTTCGTCCACCGGATGAAGATCATCCTGGCCATCGTCATCGGCGCGTGGATCGCCGACGCGGTCTCGGGCATCCTCATGACCCGGCTGTCGAACCGGCTCGTCTATCGCCTGCGCGAGGACTCCTTCACCCGGGTGCAGACCCTTTCCATGGAGTCCTTCGACCGGCGCGGGATCGGCGATTTCATCAGCCGGATGACCAACGACATCGAAATGGTCTACAACGCCATGAACAACGGGTTCGCCAACCTCGTCGGCGGCCTCCTTTCCATGGTGACGGTGCTCGTCGCCATGCTCCTGCTCAGCTGGCCCCTCTCCCTCGTGGTCGTCGCCGTGGTCCCCGTCATGGCGGTCCTGACGGGCATCGTGGGAAAGAAGATCCGCAACGCCTTCCGCAAGAACCAGGAGTGGGTCGGCCGCCTCACCTCGAGCATCGAGGAATCGGTCACGGGAGTCAAGGTCACCCAGACCTTCAGCCGCGAGGAGGCCGAATTCGCCAAATTCGAGAAGATCAACGACGCGAACCAGCGGGCGGGGGTCGAGGCGGAACTCATCTCCTACTCCTTCATGCCGCTGATGAACGTCATGACGTCTCTCACCCTGGGGCTGATCGTGGGGGTCGGGGGATACCTGGCCATGAAGGCCGCAGGGGCGCCGGACGCGGCGGGCGTTCCGGGCGGCGTATCGATCGGTCTCCTGACGGCCTTCATCCTTTACTCCCAGCGCTTCTTCGAGCCGCTGCGGCAGATCACCCAGGTCTACAACATGCTGCAGTCGGCCCTGGCCGGCGCCGAACGCCTCTTCGAGCTGATGGACACCCTCCCGGAGGTGGTCGAAAAACCGGACGCAGTCCCCCTCCACGACCCCGCCGGCGCGGTGGAGTTCACCGGCGTCTCGTTCGCCTACGAGGAGGGGAGGCCCGTGCTCGACGAGATCAGCTTCCGCACCCGGCCGGGCCAGGTCGTGGCCGTCGTCGGCCCCACCGGCGCGGGGAAGACCACCCTGGTGAACCTCCTCGGCCGCTTCTACGACGTCCGGGCCGGGAGCATCACCATCGACGGCACCGACATCCGCGACCTCAGGATCGATGATCTGCGCCGGTGCATGGGGGTGGTGCTTCAGGAGTCCTTCTTCTTCGCCACCACCATCCGGGAGAACCTCCTCTACGCCCGCCCCGGCGCCACCGAGGAGGAGATGGTGTCGGCCGCCCGCACCGCCAACGCCCACTACTTCATCTCGCGCCTCCCCCACGGCTACGACACCCCCCTCTCCGAGCGGGGGGCCAACCTCTCCCAGGGGGAGCGCCAGCTCCTGGGAATCGCCCGCGCCATCCTGGCCGATCCCCGCATCCTCATCCTGGACGAGGCGACCTCGAGCGTGGACAGCCTGACCGAGGCCCACATCCAGGAGGGGCTGATCCGCCTCATGAAGGGGCGCACCAGCTTCATCATCGCCCACCGCCTCTCCACCATCCGCAACGCCGACCTGGTGCTCGTGCTCCACAACCGCCGCATCGTGGAAACGGGCACCCACGACGAGCTGATACGCCGGCCCGACGGCTTCTACGCCCGCCTCTACGGCCTGCAGGGCCAGCTGCCCGAAATCCACGAATCGGACCTGTAGGCGGCCCCCGGCCCGGTGCTCGCGGGGCACTCCGCCGTCAGCGGTCGCCGGACCCGGACGGCACCCGCTTGCCCTGGTCGAGCAGGGCGCGGTGGGTGCGCGACCCGAAGCGCCAGCCGGCCGGCGTGCGGACGTACACGTCCTCGTAGTAGCCGTCGTACTCGATCCGGTTCGGGTCCCCCCCGAGCCCGATCATCAGCATGTCGACCTTCCCCTTCGCCCCCGCGCCGTCGGGCGCGATCGTGTGGTTGACGTAGAGATGGTGCACCCCCTCCTCGATCCAGGGGACGTCGCGGCAGCCGCGCGCCCCGCCGCCGGAGACCTCGGCCAGCTCCTCCCTTCCCTGGAACCTGGGCCCGGCCGCGCCGCCGAGCGACGGCTCGAAATACCCGTCGGGGGCGAAGAGGTCGGCGTAGTCGTACCCGTTGCCCGAGCAGCTGTCGATCGCGCGGGCATACCTGGCCACCAGCTGCTGGATCTCGAGGTAGTCGAGGGCCGTGAGCCCGGCCGGCTCCGGCCGCCGGCAGGCCGCGGCACTCACGAGGACGAAAAACGCCGCAAAAACCGTTCCGATCTTCATCACGCCTCCTCGGAGCAGGAATGGTTTCCCCCGGGGCCCCGTCAGCCGCGCAGGGCCCTTTTCGCTTCCGCCGCATCGAGGTAGCGATGATGGAAGATGCGGATACGCTGGAATTTCCCCTTCGCGTCCAGGTCGTAGAGCACCATCTGGTTCATGACGATGACGTCCCCCCTGTTCCACTGGGCGCCCGGGGCTCCGGCCGCGGGTTTGCGCAGGACGTGGAACTCCGTGACGAGTTCGACGCAGAACTGCCGCCCCCTGGAGAGAAACGCCCCCACGTGCAGCACCTCCCGGATGTTGGCCGTGAGCGCCTCGTAGTTGGCGACGAACTCCTTCGGGCCGCACAGCGTGTTGCCGGTCAGGCCCGGGATCTGCTTCCCCATGAAGTTGTCGGGGTAGGACAGGGTGGCGTCGGGACGGAAGTAGCCCGCCACCTTGTCGAACCTGCGGTGGTTGAAATGATCGACGTATTTCATGAATTCCCTGCGGTTCATGCGCACGACCTCCTTCGGGGCGGCTATCCCCCCTTCTGCCCTGCTGTTTCCTCCGGTGCCGGAAAACCACGGTTCGTATGCCCCGATTCTAGGTTTCCGCGACCGGAAACGCAACTCCTTCCGGTCCCCGACCTGCAAACCTTCCTTAATTATCCCATTTACTAATTCGTACATAATTCGGCGTGTAAAGCCGACCGACAGCGCGCACGCAGGGGGCGCAATGGGGATCCCGCCGCCCGGATCCGTTCGCATACGGCTAATGTGTTGATATTTCCCATGTTAAACGATCATCCCCCGCCCCCCGCCCGCTACGGATTCTCTAGTCCTTTACCTCCAGGCCTGCCCGGCAACGGACCCGGACACGAAGGGTGTAAATAATTTTTACATAGCTGGAACGGTCCAGCCCATCCATCCGCAGCCGCCCCCTCGTCGCATCAGCTATATGTCTTTTTTTTACAGTACTCTAGGCATCTCCCGGCCCCTCGCAACCTTATTTGGCACGTTTATTGCTTTATAGACTTCAGGAGGTATGGAAATGCAAAATCGAATACTCATGTTCGCAGCGGTTCTTTTCGCCATCTGCCTGTTCCCGCTGGCCGGCAATGCGGTTACCATGAGCTGCAATGTTACTGATATGACCCTGAATGGGTCCGCGGCAGACGCCTGTGCGTTCATTGAGGGAAACACCACTGTCCCGGGTGGCGGATGGGCAGTCAACACCATCCCGCTGTGGGACGGGGGCTGGGTCGAGGAGTTGAAGGTGGAAGGGAGCGACTCTTCCGACAGCGTGACCCTCGAGGGGATCCAGTTCACCCTGTCCGCATCGCCGATTGGTGGTAATGAGGGCACCTGGTCCTTGGCCGCGGTCGATCTCAACGGGTCGGAGCCGATGGACCTCGGCGACCACATAGACCTCATCGGGGTCCTGAAGGGCAGTCCTGGCTTTGCAGCCTACCTTTTCCAGGATGAGGTGATCCAAAAGTCGAGTGATGGAACCTGGCAGGTCACCTTTGTAAACAACGGAGGGAACAACCCGGGGCTATCTCACTTCTCATTGTATATCCGGCCGGATGACCCGGTTGGGTATACCCCGGTCCCCGAGCCTTCCTCCCTGCTGCTGATCGGGAGCGGAATCCTGGGGCTCGGCGTCCTGGGCCGGAAGAGAATGAAGAAATAAATCCCGCATACTGCGGGCATAAAAAAAGGTGCGGCGATGCCGCACCTTTTTTTATGCCCTATCCGGTATCTCTGTTTCCGCTTCCGGACGCGGTCTTTGCATTTCACCGTCCGAAGTGTAACTCTATTGTCATTCGCATCTGTGCAATTCCGGAAACCATCGAAGGACCGAAGCTTTTGGTTGCCCCCC
>JAFGSS010000170.1 GCA_016934555.1 Acidobacteriota bacterium
AAGGAGCAGCAGGCGATGGAGATGTATGCGGCCATGGCCGAGCGCATCGACGACGCCGAGTTCAAGAAGCTCTACCGGGAACTGGCGGAGATGGAGAAGGGGCACAAGACGCAGCTCGAGGGCCTCTATGTCAACGCTGCCTTCCCGGAGGACTGGGGGGAGTAGGGCCTTCCCGGATCGTTGCGCAAAAAAGGGGAGCGCCCGGCGCTCCCCTTTTTTCATGAGATCCCTCTGCCCTCTGGCTTCTGCCCACCCCGCTCGGCCCGTGGCTGCAGGCAATCGGCAGCGGGCCGTTACGCTTTGTCCTGCAGGTCGCAGCGGAGGCAACGCGAGGCCTCTTCCATGGCCGCCTTCTTCGAATACCCCTTTTCGATCTGGTCGAACCCGTTCCTGCGTCTCCGCGGAGGGAGCTCGGGCATGGGAACGCGCAACCGCGCCTCGGTTTCCGCCTCCATGGGAGGGAGGGCCGACAGGTCCTCGGGCGGGGCCAGGTGCTCCGTTATGTTCCCCTTGCCCCCGAGGAAACGGTCGATGGCGCTCGCGGCCGCGCGCCCCTGGGCGATGGCTTCCACCACCGATGCCGGTCCCAGGACGACGTCGCCCCCGGCGAATACTCCGTCCATGGTCGTGGCCAGGTGCTTCCCCTGGACCTCGATGCAGCGGCTTCCGGCGTTGACCTCCACTTCCAGCCCTTCCGGTATTTCGGGGAGCTGTCCGATGGCGGCGATGAGGGTGTCGAAGATCTCCGGCCGCTCGCTCCCCTCCCTGGGGACGGGGCGGCGACGGCCGCTCTCGTCCACTTCCGAAAGCTGCATCGACTGGAGCGTGACCTCCAGCCCGTGGCTGGTTCTTCCGATGTTGACGGGGAGCGTCAGGGTCGAAATCTCCACCCCTTCGGCAAGCGCCTGTTCGATTTCGGCTTCGTCGGCCGGCATGTCCTCGCGGTTGCGCCGGTAGAGGATCATGACCTCCTCGGCCCCCAGCCGAAGGGCCGTGCGCGCGGTGTCGATGGCGCTGTTACCGCCGCCGACCACCGCCACCCGGCGGCCGAGGTCGGGCTTCTTGCCCATGGAGACGTCGCGGAGGAACGATATGCAGTCGATGACGCCCTTGCCCCTTTCTCCCTGGACCCCCAGCGTCCAGGACGCGTGGGCGCCCAGCGCGAGGAAAACGGCGTCGAACCCCTGCTTCTTGAGGTCCGCCACCGACTTGATCTCGGAGCGCGTCTTGATCTTCACCCCGGCGGCCCTGACGATGTCGATGTCGTGCTTGAGGTCGTGCTCGGGGAGGCGGTAGCGGGGGATTCCGGTGTGGAGCATGCCGCCGGGTACCGGGAGTTTTTCGAAAACTGTGACATCGTGACCGCAGACTTTCGCCAGGTAGTAGGCCGCGGTCAGGCCCGCGGGGCCCGAACCGACGACGGCCACTTTCTTGCCGCTTGGCGGGGCCGACTTTCCGGTGCTTTTTTCAGCCTGCTTGCCGTAGCGCACGGCCGCGTCCTTCAGGGCGCGGATGGAGATGGCTTCGTCGAGCTGGCCCCGGCGGCAGCGAGCTTCGCAGGGGTGGAAACAGACGGTGCCGCAGACGCTGGGGAGGGGCATGTTCTCCCGGACGACAAGGTAGGCGTTTTCGAAATTCCCCTGCGCGATTTCCCTCACGTAGCGATGGGCCTGGACCCCCGCCGGGCAGGTGTGTTCGCAGGGAGCCAGCACCATGGCCGAACAGACGGCCGCGCGGCAGTGGTGGTCGTGGATGTGCTCCTCGTATTCCTCGCGGAAGTACCGGATGGTGGTGAGCGCCGGGTTGGGCGCCGTCTGCCCGAGGCCGCACAGGGCGGTGTCCTTGATGACGCTCCCGAGCCGCTCGAGCTCCTCGATGTCCCCGGGCTGCCCCTTGCCGGCGCAGATGTTCTCCAGGATGGTGAGCATGCGCTTGGTGCCGACGCGGCAGGGAGTGCATTCGCCGCACGACTCGCTCTGGGTGAAGGTGAGGAAGTAGCGGGCCAAATCCACCATGCAGGTCGATTCGTCCATGATGACGAGTCCGCCCGAGCCCATGATCGATCCGGCGCGGGCGAGCGTTTCATACTCGATGGGGAGGTCCTTGAGCCTCGCAGGGAGGCAGCCGCCCGAGGGGCCGCCCGTCTGCGCCGCCTTGAACCGGCCCTTGCCCGAAATCCCCCCGCCGATCTCGTTGATGACGCGGTCCAGGGTGATCCCCATGGGGACTTCGATGAGGCCGGAATTGTTGATCTTGCCCGTAATGGCGAAGGTTTTGGTCCCGTTGCTGCCGCGGGTCCCGAGTTTGGAGAAGGCCTCGGCCCCCTCCCTCAGGATGGTGGGAACGTTGGCGAGGGTTTCCACGTTGTTGATATTGGTGGGTTTGCCGAACAGCCCCTGCGTGGCTGGGAAGGGGGGGCGCGGACGGGGCATCCCCCGTTTCCCCTCGATGGAGGCCATGAGCGCGGTCTCCTCGCCGCAGACGAAGGCACCGGCCCCCTGCTTGATGTGGATGTCGAAACTGAAACCGCTGCCGAGGATGTCGTCGCCGAGCACGCCCAGGCGCCGCATCTGCCCGAGGGCGATCTCCAGGCGCTGGATGGCGAGCGGGTACTCGGCGCGGATGTAGACGTAGCCGGTGTCGGCGCCGAGGGCGTAGGCGGCGATACACATTCCCTCCAGGACCGAATGCGGGTCCCCTTCCAACACGGAGCGGTCCATGAAGGCCCCGGGGTCCCCTTCGTCGGCGTTGCAGATGAGGTATTTCCGGTCGCCGGGTGCTTTCCGGCAGAACTGCCACTTAAGGCCGGTGGGAAAGCCGCCGCCCCCCCTGCCGCGCAGGCCCGAGGCGAGCACTTCGTCGATCACCTTGTCGGGCGTCATGCCGAGCGCGGCCTGCAGTCCCTGGTAGCCGCCGCGGGCGAGGTAGTGGTCCAGGTTTTCCGGGTTGATGATGCCGCAGTTGCGGGTGGCGATGCGGACCTGGGGCGCCAGCACGGGGAGGTCGAACAGGCGGCCGATGCCGTCGACCGGGCTATCGCCGATATAGCCCATGGCGTAATCGCCGTGGGGGCGCCCCTTCTTCAGTTCCGACTTCAGTATGGCCGAGAGTTTCGCCGGGGTGACGCGGTCGTAGGTGACGCGGCTCCGGCCCGGAAGCTGGACATCCACGAAGGGTTCAGCGAAGCACATCCCGATGCAGCCAACGGGTACGATGTCAGCCTTGGCGCCGAGGCGGGAGAGTTCTTCGGGGAGAGCGGCCAGAAGGTCTCCGGCGCCGGCTGCCAGCCCGCAGGTGGCGGCTCCGACGTAAATGACGGGACGGTCGCCGTTCTGGAGGCGGGACCAGGTTTTTTCTGCTTTTTTGATTGTCTTGTCTAGATCCACCGTGGTTTTCTCCTGGCTGAAATACTCTTTGCCCTAGTGCTTTTTCGGCTTCAAGATTTTCTTTCCGCCCGCGGCCGAAGCGGCCGCCTTTGTCCGTTTGGCCCTTTTGGCTGGATTCTTCTTGGGCTCCAGTTCAGGGGTTTCCGAGGCAAGTCGATCCACGATCCTGCTCGTGGATGAGCTCGATTGCCGTCCGTGAACCGTCGTATCGGCCACGACCACGGGGGCGAGGGCGCAGGACCCGAAGCAGGCGACCGTTTCGATCGAGAAGTTCATGTCCGGGGTGGTGCCACCGGCGGGGATTCCAAGCTTCTTTTCGACGTCCTTAAGGATGGCGGCGCTGCCGCGCACATGGCAGGCGGTCCCGCGACAGACGGTGATGATGTGCCGGCCCCTGGGCTCAAAGTGAAATTGGGCGTAGAAACTGGCCACTCCATAGACTTTCGATTCCGAAACCCTGAGATATTCGGCCGTGGCCGTCATTGCCTCAGGCGGCAGGTACCCCGCCTCGGTCTGCACGAATTGCAGCACGGGAATGAGATACTGCGGCAGAGGCTCGAATTTGCCGGCAATTTTTTGGCGCCACTGGAGTGTCGAGTGTCCGTTTGAGCCCTGTTTCATAGTGCGCTCTCCTTGCCTTTTGAGTCATTTTCCCTCCCGGTCCAGGCCCGGAAGACACGGTTCACATTCCGGATGCCCTGATTCGAGATAGCTACAAAGTAAATCATAGGCTGTCGCTTGATGTCCAGACCCGTCTTAACCACTAGACATCGACTGCGCAAGCACCCAATCCCCCATAATCCTGGACATCCACAGATCCAGGTTTCTGAAGTCTCCGCC